>DAISWF010000067.1:17505-21859 GCA_036826495.1 Burkholderiaceae bacterium | reverse complement strand
AACCCGATCGGCGCCACCGGCGGGGTCCGGAACCTCGGCAACGGCCATGCGGGCGGCGAAACGGGCGGCGGGATGCTGTGGGGCCGTCCGTACCCGCGCTGGACGCCAGGCTGGGGCGAAGGCTGCCGCGGCGAGGTCGAGGGGGTGGCCGCCGAGATCTTCCAGCGGTTGGGCGCCGAGCGCGGCAACGTCGTCGTCAACGGCGACCGCAACCTGCTGATCTTTCCGAACCTGGTGGTCAACGACATCATGGCGGTGACGGTGCGCACCTTCCAGCCGATCGCGCCCGACCACATGCAGATCAATAGCTGGACCCTGGCGCCGATCGGCGAGAGCCGTTCATCGCGCGACCGCCGGATGCGCAACTTCGCCGAGTTCCTCGGGCCGGCCGGCTTCGCGACCCCCGATGACGTCGAGATGCTGGAGAGCGCGCAGCGCGGCTACTCGTGTCACGACAGCGTGCCGTGGAACGACTGCTCGCGCGGCATGAGCACCTCGACGCCGTCGAAGACCGAGGAACTGCAACTGCGGACCTTCTGGCGGCGCTGGGCGCAGCTCATGAACGGCCGCGACAAAGAGGAGCTCGTCGGACCATGAACGCAGCCGCCGCCACGGAGAGTCCCGGCGCGCCGCCCAAGCTTTCGCGCACCGCCGCCGAGGACTTCCTGTTCCACGAAGCCCGCCTGCTCGACGGCTGGAAGCTGAACGAATGGGCGGCGCTGTTCACCGACGACGGCGAGTACCTGATCCCGCCGCTCGACGACCCGCACGGCAATCCCGGCGAGACGCTGTTCCTGGTGTACGACGACCGCCACCGGCTCGGCGAACGCGCGAAGCGCCTGCTGAAGCGCCAGGCGCATGCGGAGTTTCCGCACTCGGTCGTCCGCCGCTTGGTCGGCAACGTGTTCGTCGAACCCGGCGAAGGCGAGCTGATCCGCGTGAGCTGCAACTTCGCGGTCTATCGCAGCCGCGCCGCCGGCGCCGAGGTGTTCCCCGGTCATGCGATCTACGACCTGGTGGCAGGCGCCGGCGGCGAGCTGAAGATCCGCCGCAAGCGCGCGATCATCGACAGCGACACGCTGCGCGCGCAGCGGCGGGTGTCGATCATCCTGTGAGTTGACGGCCGCATTCCGTTCGGGGATCATAAAAGGTAGCACCAAATACCGGAGACGCCCCCGATGAAGACCAAAGCCACCGAGATGTTCGGCCTGGACGTGCCGATCTTCGCGTTCTCGCATTGCCGGGACGTCGTCGTCGAGGCCACCCGCGCCGGCGGCATGGGGGTGCTCGGCACGACGCGGATCGATCCGGTGGAGCTGGAGGCCGAGCTGAAGTGGATCGACCGGCACACCGACGGCCGCCCCTACGCGCTCGACCTCGCGCTGCCGGCGAAGATGGAGCGGGCCGTGCCGATGTCGGAGCGCGAGCGCACCTTGCCGCCCGAGCACGTGCGCTTCGTCGACAAGCTGCTGGAGGATGCCGCCATCCCGCCGCTGCCGGACGACGAACGCAAGCGGCTGTACGAACAGACGATGGGCTACCGGCTGACCGCCGAAGGCGGCATGGAGCTGATCGAGGTGGCGCTCGAGCATCCGCAGGTCAGGCTGGTGGTCGGCGCGCTGGGCGTGCCGCCGCCCGAGATGATCGAGGTGCTGCACCGTCACGACATCAAGGTCGGCGCGCTGGCCGGCAACGTCGAGCATGCGCGGAAATCGATCGCCGCCGGCGTCGACATCATCGTCGCGCAGGGCATGGAGGCCGGCGCCCATACCGGCAACATCGCGTCGATGGTGCTGTGGCCGCAGATGGTCGATGCGGTGGCGCCGGTGCCGGTGCTGGCGGCCGGCGGCGTCGGCCGCGGGCGGCAGTTCGCGGCCGCGCTGGCGCTGGGCGCCGAAGGCGTCTGGTGCGGATCGATCTGGCTCGGCACCCGCGAGAGCGAGCTGAGCCCGGAGATGAAGGAGCGCTTCTTCGCCGCCCGGTCGGAGGATGCGGTGCAGCGCAAGGTGTTCACCGGCAAGCAGTGCCGGATGCTGCGCAGCCGCTTCACCGAGGCCTGGGAGGCTCCGGATGCGCCCCGGCCGTTGCCGATGCCGCTGCAGTCGATGCTGGTGGCCGAGGCGCGCGCCCGCATCGAACGGGCCAAGGCGAAGGAGTACATGGGCTACTACGTGGGCCAGATCGTCGGCGACATGACGGAGGAGACCTCGACCCGCGGCGTGATCCACGACATGCTGCTGGAGTTCGCCGAGTCCGCCGAGAAGCTCGCCCGGCAACTGAACGACGACGAATGACGGGCGCGGCGGGGAGCGCGCCCCTGATACGATGACGGATCCGTCCACCCGAATCCGCGCCGTCCGCTCCGACATGCCCGCCGCCCAACGCCTGCCCCGCACCGCCCCGGTCAAGCGCCGCACGTTCGAGGACATCTGCGACGGCATCCGCGAGCGGATCGCCAACGGAACGCTGAAAGCCGGCGACAAGCTGCCGGCCGAGCGTGAGATGGCCGAACAGCTCGGCGTGGGCCGCAATGCGGTCCGCGAAGCGTTCCGCAGCCTGGAGATGGCCGGCGTGATCCGCCTGGAGAAGGGGCGCAACGGCGGCGCCTTCATCCGCCCGGCCAACGCGAGCCGCGTCACCCATGCGATGCGCGACCTGCTGGACATCGGCTCGATAAGCTGGAACGAGATGACCGAGGCCCGCACGCTGGTGCTCGATCAGGTCGTGCGGCTCGCCTGCGAACGGGCGACGCCAGAGGATCTGGACCTCATCGAGCACGAACTGGACGAGATCGATCAGCTCACGAAGGCGGGCCAGTTCGAGGAACGCAGCGAACGGGCGATGGAGTTCTATTCGATGCTGGCCGGCACCGTCGCCAACGGCGTTCTGCTGCTGCTGGTCACCTCGATGTCGGACATCCTGCGCCGCTTCGTCGAGATCGCGTCACGCGAAGGCCGCCGTCCGGTCGAATCGCTGGTCGCCACCCGCCGGCGCATCCTGCGCCACATCCGCGATCACGACCCCGAACGCGCCGCCGCCGAGCTGCGCATCGACCTGCAGCGCATCCACAAGTCGATGGAAGCGAAGGTCAAGTCGTCGCCGGTCCGCGCGAGCCGGCTGCGGATCGCCAAGAGTTAGGACCGCGGGTCGCGCTCGATGTCCCCCACCGTCGCCTTGCGCGGATCGCTGAAGCTGCGCCAGTAGTCGTACGACTCCGGAATCGGCTCGAACACGCGCGGCTTGCGGGCGCCTTCGGCCGGAAACTCCTCCATGCCGAAGCTGTACTCCAGCGTCATCCCGTCCGGATCGAGGAAGTACAGGAACATGCTGCCCGATGCCGGATGCCGCCCCGGGCCGTTGACGATGGTGACCTTCTCGCGCCCGAAGCGGGCGATGGCCTTGCCGATGTCGTCGACCTCGGTGACCATGAAGTTCACGTGATGCAGCAGCGGTGCCGCGCCGCGCGCCACGCCGATGCCGTGGTGATACGGGTTGGGGTGGAAGCGCATGAAGCACACCGCGTCGCCGATCTGGTCCGACACCTTGAACTCGAGCACGTCGGTGTAGAACGCGCACGCCTCGGCGAACCGCGGGGTTTTCGTCACCACGTGCCCGATCCGCTGGATCTTGGCCACCGTGGGCGCATACGGCTGCCCGCCGAACAGGCGCATCGACCCATAGAACTCGAATACCGAGTGGGTGAACGGATCGGTCATCCGCAGCGTGCGCCGCTGGTGCCAGGCAGCGCTTTCCTCGGCCGGCACCTCGTACCAGCGGATCGCATGCGCATCCAGCTTGCGGGCCAGCTCGTCGAGCGCTGCGTCATCCTGCATCTCCACGCCGATGCGCTTGAGTCCCGGCTGCTTCGACGGACACAGCACGATGTTGTGATGGTCGAGGCTGCAGCGCAGGAACGCATGGCCCTGCTCGTTGGAACCGCAGTACTGAAGGCCCACGACCTGCTCGTAGAACAGGCGCGAGCGTTCGACGTCGCTGACGTTCAGTGCCACGTAGCCGAGCTTTTCGTAACGCATGGACGCTCCTCGATCATTCGGGCTTCATTCGGGCTTCATTCGGACTTCGTTCGGGCTCATTCGGGCTGAATCCCGGCGTTGGCGATCATCTCGGCCGCGCGCGCCACCTCTTCGCGCAATCGCGCAGCCAGCGCCTGCGGCGTGCCGCCGAGCACACGGAAGCCCGCGATCTGCTTGCGGACCTCCGGCTCGGCGAGAATCCGGTCGACGTCGGCCGCGATCTTGCGCGTGATCTCGGGCGGCGTGCCGGCCGGCGCGTACAGACTGTGCCAGATCGACATCTGCAGGTACGGAAAGCCGAGCTCCGCGGTGGTCTTGAC
>DAISWF010000067.1:240-17495 GCA_036826495.1 Burkholderiaceae bacterium | reverse complement strand
ATCGCGTTCGGTGCTGGCAACCGCCAGCGGCTTGAGCTTGCCGGCCCGGATCTGTCCGGCGGCCACCGCCGAGCTGCCCACCGAGAGCTGCACCTCGCCGGCCAGCAGCGCCTGGATCACCGGCGCGATCCCCTTGTAGGGCACATGCAGCAGAGACAGCTTCTCGTGCTTGTTGAGCGTCTCGAACGCAAGCTGCGGCGTGCTGCCCGATCCGTACGAACCATACGACAGGCGTTCGCCGCGCCGGCTGCTGGCCACCAGCGCGCGCAGATCATCGGCCGCCACGGTGCCGGCCGCCAGCACCAACTGGTCGGCCTGCACCAGCATGGCCACCGGAGCGAACTGCTTGTCGGGGTCGTAGGGCAGCGACTTGTAGAGGAAGCGGTTGGCGACCATCACCTGGTCCTGCGCCGCCAGCAGGGTCAGGCCGTCGGGGGCGGCCTGCGCGACCATCGCGGCACCGATGCCGCCGCCCGCGCCCGGCCGGTTCTCGACGACCACCGGCTGCTTCCAGTCTTCGCCGAGGCGCCGGGCCAGCACACGCGCGACCACATCGAGCCCGCCGCCCGGCGGCACCGGCACGACGATGCGCACCGGCCGTGAGGGGTAGTCCTGGGCGGATGCGGGAGCGGCGACCGCGAAGGCGAGCAGCGCGGAGCAGATCAGGCGGCGGAAGGACATCATCGGCGGCGAACTCCCGGGTGGCACGTGAGAGGCTGCAACGCCCCTACAGGATGAAACTGAGCTTGCCGTGCGGCCGCAGCGCCTCGAGGTCGAGGATCGCGCGCCGCTCGGTGAATCGCAGGGCGCCGTCGATCAGCACGAGCGTGTGCCGGTAGCACCCGACATACACGTCGGTACGCCCGTGCTGGAAGCGCCAGACCGCGAAGTTGGCGGCGACCCGCAGCACGTTGCCGGCCCGCTCCAGGATCTCGACGTTGCTGATCAGGCGACGCGTGCGAGAACGCGGGTTCTCCGCCCACGCGGTGCGTCCGAGCAACTGCTCGACCCGCGACCGCAGCACGCGATAGCTGTCGGCCACCAGGAACAGCGCCGTATCGGGCTCGGAGCCGGGTGCGTCCAGCGACGGCACCAGGTAGCGGGCGTCTTCGGTCAGCAGCGTCAGCCATTCCTGCAGGCGCCACTCGTCGAGCAGACGGGCCTCGCGATGCAGGAAGCGTTCGACGTCGCGCTCGTCGACGACGGCGATGTCGGTCAGCGCGGTGGCCGCTGCGTTCACGACCGCACCTCCGCGGTCAGGGCCGGCCGGGCCGTCGCCGGCACCTTGTCCGAACAGTCCGTCGGCCCGGCCTGCCCCTGCACCAGCGCGTGCCAGCGGCGCCAGAACGCCCGCATCTGCAGTTCGTCGGTGGCCTTGGGCCTGGGGCGCCCCATGCCGCGCGAGATGTCCGACCACCGCGCGCCGTTGCCCGCGGCGAAGCCGCGCTGACAGCCCTCGAGCGCATTGACGTCGTCGGGCGTACCGAAGCCCGCCGGCCCGAGGAACGAGATGAAGTTCTGGTAGCGCATCGCGCGCAGCGCGCTGCTCTCGCCCTTGGGCATCAGCGCCCAGGCATCGACCTCCATGTAGTCGTGCGACACCGGATAGAAGGTGCGCACCGTGCGCCAGGTGGAGATCAGGATCAGGTTCGGAAAGATGAAGACGTTGCGGTCGAAGTCGGCCGCCCGGCGCGCGCGTTCGCTGCCCAGGCTCGCCTCGACCCGGCGGCGCTGCTCGGCCAGCTCCTCGGCCGCCACCGCCAGCAGCGTGGTCTTGTGCTGCGGCTTCTCGGTGACGGCATGACCGTTGCCGAGCGAGCGGCCTGCGCTCTCGTCGCTGGACAGCACGCTGACGTTGCTCTGCACGCCGATGTCGTGCAGGTACTTGCGGAAGAAGCGCTGGTGGGTGGGCACGCCGTGGTAGCTGTCGATGCTGTTCTCCACCAGCAGCTTCCAGTTGGCCCCCATGCTGTAGCTCTGCGTGCCCTGCACGATCTCCACGTCGGCCGGAACCGAATCGATGATGTGGTCGATCTGCTCGCGCGCCTCCTCGCCGAGGTACTCGCGGAGCCCGACCGCATCGGGATCGAAGCACACGAACATCAGCCCACGGTACGACTCGAAGCGCGGCACGCGTGCCAGGCCGTGCGCGCCGCGCTCGAAGGCCGGCGTGTACGACTCCTCGTCGGGCACGCCGATCAGCCCGCCGCGCGTGTCGAACGTCCACGCGTGATAGAAGCAGGTGAACGCGCGCGCATTGCCGCAGCGGTCGCGCACCACCAGATTGCCCCGGTGCGGGCAGGCGTTGAAGAACGCCGACAGCACGCCGTCCGGATCGCGCGCGATCAGCAGCGGCCGGCCGCCGACCTTGCGCGCGATGTAGTCGCCGGGCTGCGGAAGCTCGGATTCGTGGCCGGCATAGAGCCAGCAGCGGTCGAAGATGCGCTCGCGCTCGAGCTCCAGGAGCTGCGGCGTCGTGAACACCCGCCGGTCGACCTTGAAGATGCCGCGCTCACGGTCGTCCAGCACCGCCTCGCGCAGGGCAAATTCATTGACGGGGGCTGTCACGGGCGTCTCCTGTGGCGCCGGCCGCACGGCGCGGCCTGCCGGGATAGGGGTTCGTGTCGACGGTCGATGCTAATCGACAAAACGGAGTTCGGTCAAATAAATATCGATTTAATAATGGAATATCGATAAAATCCCGCCACCGTGTCCGCATTGCAGGAGTCACGCCCGATGCCGCCGCCCGACTTCGCCACCGCCGCGTTCGCCGTCCCCAACCGCTGCCGCCGGTTCGAGGGCCAGGTCGCCATCGTCACCGGCGCCGCCCAGGGCCTGGGCCGTGCGATCGCGCACCGCCTGGGCCAGGAGGGCGCCAGCCTGGTGATCGCCGACATCCAGGGCGAGCGCGCCGAACGCACCGCCGGGCAGTTGGCGGCCGAGCTGCGCGTGCCCGCCATCGCCTTTGCCGGCGACCTGAGCGAGGCCGGCGTGGCCGAGCAGATGGTGGAGAGCACGCTGCAGCGCTTCGGCCGCATCGATGCGCTGGTGAACAACGCGGCCGCGCTGATCCGCCTGAAGCTGGTCGACATGTCCGAGGAGCTGCTGCACAAGGGCGTGCAGTGGAACGTCTGGAACACGCTGCGCTGCTGCAAGGCGGTGCTGCCGGCGATGCTGGCGCGCCGCTACGGGCGCATCGTCAACATCGGCGGCGAGGCCTGGCGCACCGGCTTTCCGTACCACACGATCCTCGCCGGCGTGGGCAAGGGATCGATGGTCGGCCTGACCGCGACCTTGGCGGGCGCGGTGCTGCGCGACGGCATCACCGTCAACCCGAGCCGCTGCCGCCGTCGAGCTTCCGCGACCCGTCATGGAATCCGCCCGACGTGATGCAGGCGATGGCCGAGGCCGCCCGCGCGCGCGCCCAGGCGGGCGGCATCGGGCGGCTGTCGCACCCGAGCGAGGTGGCGGCCGCCGTCGCGTTCTTCGCGTCGTTCGAAGCTTCGTTCACCACCGGCCAGCACATCGGCGTCAGCGGCGGCATGGCCATGCTCTGAGTTCACCGACTTCAACCGCAACCGGAAAACACCATGGGAATCATCCGCTTCAAGAAGAAGGACGGGCGCGCCGCGCTCGGCGTGCGTTTCGCGAACGAGGTGGTCGACCTCGGCGAGGCCGCGCCCCACCTGCCCACCGACATGGCCGCGCTGCTCGCGCAGGGCGGTTCCGCCGCCGTGCGCGAAGCGATCGCGCTGGCCGGCCGCACGTCGGCGCGCATTCCGTATCAGGGCCTCGAGCTGCTGCCGCCTGCGGTCACCTCGATCAAGACCATCTGCCTGGGCCTGAACTATCACGACCACGCAGCGGAGGCCAAGCGCGAAGTGCCGACCTATCCCGTCGTGTTCTTCCGCTCCGCCAGCTCGTTCATCGGCCACGGGCAGCCGATGCTGCTGCCGCGGGTGTCGAGCATGCTGGACTGGGAAGCCGAGCTGGTGGCCTTCGTCGGCAAGCGCGCGCGCCACGTCGGCGAGGCACAGGCGCTCGAGCACATCGCCGGCTATTCGTGCTTCAACGACGGCTCGGTGCGCGACTACCAGCGCAAGACGGTCCAGTGGACCATCGGCAAGAATTTCGATGGCACCGGCGGATTCGGCCCCGAGTTCGTGCCCGCCGACGAATTGCCGCCGGGCGCCGCCGGCCTGCGCATCGAGTGCCGCGTCAACGGCCAGACGATGCAGAGCGCCAACACCGCGGACATGATCTTCGGCGTCGCGCGCACCGTCGCGCTGATGAGCGAGTGCATGACGCTGGAACCGGGCGACCTGCTGGTGATGGGCACGCCGGGCGGCGTGGGCGTGGCCCGCACGCCGCCGGTGTTCCTGAAAGCCGGCGACGTGTGCGAGGTCGAGATCGAGAACATCGGGCTGCTGCGCAATCGCGTGGTCGCCGAATAGGCGGATCCGCGCCGCGTGTGCACGCAACCACGGCCCACCCTCGTCGACAAAGGCCAGTACTGCCATGGATCCACGCCCGAACCCTGCGGTGATGCCGGTGCCCACCGTGCTGCCGACGGCCGATGACGCCGCCGCGGCCGGTGCCTCCGGCACCCGCGCCTCGGCCGTCTACTCGCGACTGCGGCGCGACATCGTCACCAACAAGCTGCGCGCCGGCGAGAAGCTGCGCGTGGAGAGCATCACCACGCGCTATGGCGTGGGGCCCACGCCGGTACGCGAGGCGCTCAACCGCCTGTCGACCGAAGGGCTGGTGCAGCTCCAGGATCAGCGCGGCTTCCGGGTCGCGCCGATCAGTCGCGACGATCTGCTCGAGCTGACCCGCACGCGCGGCTGGCTCAACGAGATCCTGCTGCGCGAGTCGATCCGTCACGGCGACGAGACGTGGGAAGAAGGCATCGTGCTGGCCTTCCACCGGCTGAGCCGCACGCCCAACCGCCTGCCCGACGATCCCGGCGCGATGGAGCCGGCCTGGGAGCAGCGCCACCAGGCGTTCCATCACGCGCTGGTATGCGCGTGCCCCTCGCATCTGCTGCTGGCGTTCCATGCGCGGCTGTTCGAATCGGCCGACCGCTACCGTCACCTGGCCGCCGGCCGCTCGCCGGCCGGCCACCGCGACGTGCCCGACGAGCACCGGGCGATCATGGAGGCGGTGCTCGGCCGGCGCACCGACGAAGCGATCCGCCTGCTCAACGCGCACACCGAGCTGACCACCCGGACGCTGCTCGAGGTGATCGACGCGGCCTGAGCTTGCATCCGGCGCAGACGTGGCATACCATCTAAATTGGTAGCACCATTTAATCATGCGCGCCTGCGATCGCCCCACGCGCGATCACCGAAGGTGTGCCGCCAGGAGACACCGTCATGTCCGCCGTCGCCGACACCCCCGCTCATTCCCTGCCGACCGACGAAGAACGCCGGCTGCTGCGCGATTCCGTGCGAGGCTTCCTCGAACAGCACTGGCCGGCCGACAAGGCGGTCGGTCACGGCGAGCAGCCGGTCGAGCTCGCGCGCATCTGGCGGCAGCTCGCCGGCCAGGGCGTCACCGCGCTGGGCAGCGATCCGGCCGAAGGCGGGCTGCGCGAGCTGGTGGCGGTGATGCAGGAGCTCGGCCGCGCCGCCTGCCCTGTGCCGCTGGCGGATGCGGCGCTGCTGAACCTGCTGGTCGCCCGGTCTGCCACCGTGCCGCCGGCGCTGGCCACATTGGCCGCACGCACGCACGCCGGTGACGCGATGCCGGTCATCGCCTTCGCCGGCGCCGATCCGGAGCGCAAGGCCGGCGACATCGCCGTGCGCGACGGCCGCGCCAGCGGCACGCTCAATTTCGTCGACGGCGCGCTGGCCGCGACCCATCTACTGGTGGCGGCCGAACAGGGCACGAAGCTCGCGATCGTCGCCACCGATGCGCCCGGCCTCGCGGCGACACCCACCCGGGCCATGGGCATGCAGGGGCTGGCCACCGTGGTCCTGACCGACGCGGCGGCCGAGCTGGTGCCGGTGCCGCCCGGATCGCTCGACGACCTGCTGCGGGTGATGCAGCTCGCGATGGCGGCGCGCGCCACCGGCGCCGCCGACCGCTCGTTCGAGCTGGCGGTGCAGTATGCGAAGGATCGCAAGCAGTTCGGCCAGTTGATCGGCCGCTACCAGGCGATCCAGCACAAGCTGGCCACCAACCTGATCGCGCTGCAGGCGATGAAGCTGAGCCTGGACAACGCCGCCGCCCACTTCGATCGCCAGGTCGATCACTGGCGCACGTTCGCCAGCGCCGCATTCGGCTATGCCGGCGCGGTGCTGCGCCAGGTGTCGCTGCAGACGCACCACGCGTTCGGCGCGATCGGCTATGCCGAGGATCACGAGGCGCCGCGCCACTTCAAGCGCGTGCATCTGGACGTCAGCCGGCACGGCGGCGGCCGGCAGGCCCGCGAGGCGCTGGCCGCGCGCTACCTCGACGGCGACGGCCACGAGTTCCCCGAGTTCGACCTCGGCGATGCCGGCAACCGCTTCCGCAAGGAGGTCCGCGCCTGGCTGGGCGAGCACTGGACTCCCGCCCATCGCGAGACCTACGAGCAGTCGCCGTACGTGCATCGCGAGTTCGATCCGACGTTCGCCCGCGCGCTCGGCAAGACCGGCTGGCTCGCGCTGAGCTGGCCGAAGCGTTTCGGCGGCCAGGAGCGCACGCCGTACGAGCTGATGGGCTTCATGGAGGAGATGCACCGTGCCGATGCGCCGCGCGCCGGCGCGCCGATCCAGGCGGCCTCGTGGATGGAGTTCGGCTCCCCGGAGCAGCAGGCCCGCTACCTGCCCGAGATCAAGAGCGGCGAGGTGATCTACGGCATGTGGTACAGCGAGCCCGATTCGGGTTCCGACCTGGCATCGCTGCGCACCCGCGCCGAACGCGACGGCGACCACTGGGTCATCAACGGCCAGAAGATCTGGACCACGACCTACTGGGGCGACTACATGTGGCTGGCCGCCCGCACCGACCCGCAGGCCAAGCCGCAGCATGCCGGCATCAGCATGTTCGTGGTGAAGACCGACACGCCCGGCATCACCCGCAAACCGATCCGGACGATGTACGACGGCGAGTTCTGCAACACCTTCTTCGACAACGTGCGGATTCCCGCCGATGCGCTGGTCGGCAAGCTGAACGGCGGCTGGGAGGTGCTGACCGGATCGCTCGGCGTCGAACGCGCGTTCGTCGGCGGCGGCATCGTGATGAAGGTCGCCCGCCAGTTCGAGGAACTGTGCGAATACCTGCGCGCCGCTCGGGTGGACGGCCGGCCGCTGCGCGACGATCCGGTGGTGCGCGACACGATAGGCGGCTTCGCCGCGCAGATCGAAGCCGGCCGCCAGCTCGCGATGGACTGCGTGGCGATGCTGGCGCGCGGCGAGACCCCGACCTACGAAGCGGCGATCGCCAAGGTGTTCGCCGGCGAGCTGATGGAGCAGTTCAACGAGGCGGCGCTCGACCTGCTCGGCATGGAGGCGACGCTGTCGGCCGGCTGCTCCGGCGCGCCGCTGCGCGGACGGCTCGAGCAGAAGCTGCGCCACTCGCTGATGTGGGTCATCAGCCTCGGCACCAACGAGATCCAGCGCAGCCTGATCGCGCAGCGGGCGCTGGGGTTGCCTCGATGACCACGGAAGCAGCGCCGGCGGCGGACGGCGAGCAGCGCCCCGGCGCGGCGGCCGGCATCCCGCCCGGCATGCACCGCTTCACGCAGATGGAGCGGGTCATCCACGGCCGGCCGGTCGCCGACGCGCTGGCCGGCGAACTCGAGCTGCTCGGCGCCCGCCGGGTGTTCCTGGTGACGAACCGCTCGCTGGCCGACGGCGACGCCGTCGCGCACATCGTCGCAGCGCTCGGCGATCGCCTGGCCGGCCGCTTCGACGGCGTGCGCGCCCATGCGCCGCGTGACTGCATCGTCGAAGGCGCAGCCGCGATCCGCTCGGCCGGCGCCGATCTCCTGCTGGCCGTCGGCGGCGGCTCGGTGATCGACGCAGCCAAGGTGATGTCGCTGTGCGTGCGGCACGGCTACGGACGGATCGAGCAGCTCGACCCGCACGCGAACCGGCGCGCCCCCGACACCGGCCATGCGCCGGCCGATGCCGCACATTGGCTGCGCGTGCTCGCGGTGCCGACGACGCTGTCGGGCGCCGAGTTCGCCAGCTCCGGCGGCGCCACCGATCCGCGCAGCAGGATGAAGGAAGCATTTGTCGAACCGATGCTGATGCCGGTGTCGGTGATCCTCGACCCGGCGATGACCTTCGCAACGCCGCTGCCCCTGATGCTGGCCACCGGCATCAAGGCGATCGATCACGCGGTCGAGCGGGTGACCAGCGCCAATGCCAATCCGTACAGCGACGCGGTGTCGCTGCTGGCGCTGCGGCTGCTCGCGCAGGCGCTGCCGGCGATCCGCCTGCGGCCCGATGATCCGGGCCCCCGCAACGACGCGCAGTACGGCATGTTCATGTCGCTCGCCGGCTCGGCCAGCGGCGTGGCTGTCAACGTCAGCCATGCGATCGGCCACGTGCTGGGCGCCCATGCCGCCGTGCCGCACGGCGAGACCTCGTGCGTGCTGTGCCCGGCGGTGCTGCGCTGGCATGCCGACGTCGCCGCCGACCGCCATCGCCTGCTGTGCGACGCGCTGGACGTGCCAGGCCACGATGCCGCCGGTGCCTTGTCATCGCTGATCGCATCGCTCGGCCTGCCGCAGCGGCTGCGCGACGTAGGCGTGCAGCGCGACCAGTTCGACGACATCGCCCGCAAGACGATGCACGAGGCGCTGCTGCGCAACAGCCGCAAGCCGGTGCGCAGCGAAGCCGACGTGCTGGAGATCCTCGAGATCGCGTGGTGACCGCGCTTTCGGCGCGCCGCGTCAACCGCTGACCGGAATCTTCTCCTCCGCGATCACGCGCGCCCACCTGTCGATGCCGGTCCTGATCTCCTCGGCGAAGGCCTCCACGGTGCTGGAAGCCGGTTCGACGCTGGTGGCGAAGAAGCGATTGCGCGTATCCGGCTCGGCCATCACCGTGACGACTGCCTTGTTGAGCTGGGCGACGGCTTCTGCCGGAACGCCGGCATTGGTCAGCAACCCGAACCAGCCGCCCGCGCTGAAACCCCGCACCGTCTCGCCGATCGTGGGCAGATCGGGATCGAAGGACAGGCGCTTCGCGGCGGCGGTGCCCAGCACCTTCAGGCGACCCGCCTTGATCTGGGTGTTCAGGATCTCGGTACGGGTGGTGAGCTGCATCTTCACCTCACCGCTGATCAGAGCATTCGTCGTTTCAGAGGTCCCTTTGTAGGGAATGTGGACGACCTTGATGCCGGCCATCTTCGCGAACAGAAGCGTCTGGATGTAGCCGCTGGAGTTCAGCCCCGCATTGGCGGCTTCGACCCCGGCAGGCTGGCTCTTCACCCACTCGATGAACTCCGCCAGGTTGTTCGCCGGCACCGAGTGATGAATGACCAGATAGTTGGCCGTGCGCGCGACGACCGAAACGGGGCTGAAATCGCGGACCATGTCGTAGCCCACGCTTCGCTGAATCAGCGGCAGCAGAGCCATGCCCTCGTTGTGAAGAATCATCGTGCTGCCATCGGCCGGCGCGGTCTGCAGCGCACGCGTGGCTATGAGCCCGCTCGCACCGGCCTTGTTCTCGACGATGACGTTGCGCCTCAGCTCGCGGCACAGAGACGGCGCCATGGCACGCGCCATCAGGTCGGTCGTTCCGCCGGCCCCGTAGGGCACGATGATTCTGAGGGGAGCGTCGCCCTGAGCGAAGGAGCGCAGAGGCCAGGGCAGTGCGCCGAGCGCGGCGCCTTGAAGAATTCTTCTGCGATGCACGTCTGTTGTCTCCGTCCTTGTCCGTAAATGGTACTACCACAACAGAATGCCGGTCAACGATGCCTGCCAGGGCACCGGCATCCGATCGCGATTCGATCGCAGGGCGATAATCGCGGCATGGACTCCGAAGCTCACGAGTCGCCGGCGCCCCGGCGCAACACCGTCGGCGCGCCGGTCCGCGCCACCCGTCTGCCGCCGCTGAACGCGGTGCGGGCCTTCGAGGCCGCCGCGCGGCAGGTCAGCTTCTCGAAGGCCGCCGAGGAACTGCACGTGACGCGCGGCGCGATCAGCCGCCAGGTCGCGCTGCTGGAGGACTGGCTCGGCCAGCCGCTGTTCCTGCGCGGCTCATCGCAGCTCGTGCTGACCGACACCGGCCGCAACTATCTGAACGAGGTGTCGGCCGCGCTGACCCGGCTCGCGTTCGCGTCCGAGTACCTGATGAAGAACCCCGGCGTCACGGTGATCCGGCTGAACGCGCCGCCGACCTTCACGATGCGCTGGCTGATCACCCGGATGTCCACGTTCCAGCGCCGTCACCCGCAGATCGAGCTGCGGATGACGACGTTCCGGCCGACCTCGATGCTGCACGGCGACGAGTTCGACGTGACGATCCGCGGCGAAAGCGCGCCGGTCGACGGCTATGTATCGCGCCCGTTCCTCGCCGAACGCGTCGTGCCGGTCTGCCATCCCGACCTGCTGGCGGGGCACCGGCGGATGCGCATCGAGGACCTGACCCGGCAGACCCTGATCACCTACTCCACCGAATCGAACACCTGGCCGCGCTGGCTCGCCTCGGTCGGCCATGCGGGCCTGGAACCGGCCGGCTTCCTGCGCTTCGACCCGATGTTCTTCGCACTGCAGGCCGCGCTGGAGGGATTGGGCATCGTGCTGATCCCGCTGTTCAACGTGCTCGACGATCTGGTCGCGGGCCGGCTGGTCGCCCCGTTCGGCCTGCTCGGCGAAAGCCGCCGCGACTACTACGTGTCGTATCCGCCCGGCTCGCACCTGGCGGCGCCGATCGAGCTGTTCAGCGACTGGCTGCTCGCCGAAGGCAGCGACACCAACCAGGCCGTCGACCGCTGGGCGGCGACGGCCTGAACCGCTCCGGCCTGCCGATCATCGACGGGTCCGAAGGGCTCCCGGTCACTTGCCGGAGAACTTCGCCTTGCGCTTCTCCTTGAACGCGGTGGCGGCCTCGTGATGGTCCTCGGATTCGATCGTCAGATGCTCGTACGCGTGCGCCGCCGGCTGAACCAGCAGCGCGCGTTCCTTCAGCGCCGCATTCAGCGCCATCTTGGTCCAGCGCACCGCCATCGGCGCCCCTTCGGCCAGCGCGGTGGCCAACTCGTATGCCTTGGGCAGCACCTCCGCCTTCGGCACGCAGTAGTTCACCAGGCCGATCCGCTCCGCCTCGGGGCCGGTCGCCAGCTTGCCCAGCATCAGATACTCCTTGGCACGCGACATGCCGATCAGGAACGGCCAGATCACCGCCCCGCCATCGCCCGCGACCAGGCCTACCCTGACGTGCGGATCGCCGATGCGCGCCTCCTCCGAGATGACCGTGATGTCGCTGAACAGCGCCACCGTCGCCGCCAGGCCGGCACAATCGCCGTTGATCGCACAGACCACCGGCTTCTCGAGCTCCAGGATCCCGTTGACCAGCCTGCGGCTGACCGGCGGATCCCACTGCTCGCCTTCGTCGAGGAAGTCGCCGCCCGCGCGCTCGGACATCTGCTTGACGTCGCCGCCGACGCTGAAATGGGTGCCCGCACCGGTCAGCACGATCGCATTGACCCGCGGGTCATCGGAAAGATCGTTCCAGATCGTCTGAAGCTCGCGGATCAGCGTGCGATTCATCGCATTGCGCCGTTCCGGACGATTCAACGTCACGGTCGCCACCTTGTTGGCGCCGACCTCGATCTTCAGGTGCTGGTAGCTTTCGTAGCGTTTGCTCATGGTTCTCCTCCTGCGGAATAGTGTCGCCCATGCTCAATGGTAGCACCAAATAAATCATCCGCCGGGTTCGGAGCGGGCGATCGGCTGGTCGGCATAGAGTCTCATCATCCCCGTCATGCCATCCTGCGTGAAACCGCGATTCACGATCGTGCGCAGCAGACCTTCGAGCAGACTGATGACAGGAAGGGCGGCGTCGGCCTCGCGCCCGATCTGCAGCACGATGCCCAGGTCCTTCAACGTCGTCGCGGTCTTGCCGACCCCCGAATAGCTGCCGTCCAGCAGCCTCGTCGCATAGTTGCGCAGGATGTTCGAATCGGCGAATCCGCCGGCGAGCGCGGCCGGCAGCCGGTACGGGTCCAGCCCCGCCTTGCTGGCCAGCACCAGCGCCTCCGCAACCACCGTCAAGGTGCCGACGTTGATGAGCTGATTGCAGGCCTTCGTGGTCTGCCCGGCGCCCAGCGGCCCCATATGGGTCACGCGACCGGCGAATGCGCGCAGCACCGGCATCGCCCGCTCGACGTCGTCGGCGCTGCCGCCGGCGAACACCGCAAGCGTGCCCGCAGCCGCGCCCGACGGACCGCCGGATACCGGCGCGTCGACCCAACGGGCGCCGCTCGACTCGTGGATCCGCTGCGCGAGGGCCCGCGTATCACCGGGCGATATCGTCGAGTGGTCGACGATCAGGTGATCGGGCCGCAGCGCATGCGCCAGCCCTTCCGCGCCGAACAGCACGTCTTCCAGCGCCCTCGCGTCGCTGACGCACAGCGATATCACGTCGGCGTTCCCGCCGACGAAGCGAAGATCCGGTGCGACCTGCGCCCCGCCGGCAGCCAGCGCGGCCGTCCGCTCCCGCGTCCGGTTCCAGACGATGGTCGGCCGGCCCGAATGCGTCACGACCCGCATCGCCATCGGCGCGCCGATGTTTCCCAGCCCGACGAAGGCCACCGCACGCGACATCGATTCGGACATGGCAGCGCTCTCCTCAGCCGGCCCGGCCCGGCGCGGCGTTCGCGGGGTCGCCGGTCGCGGCGGCATCCGGTGTCAGAATCAGCTTCCCGAAGTGCTGGCGCGCCCGGTTCCGTTCGAAGGCGGCCCCGACCTGGTCGAGGGGATAGACCTTATCGACCGGCAGCGACAGGCGCCCGGCGTCCAGCGCGGCGTCCAGGTCCTTGCGCATCCGGCGCACGACCTCCGCGACCTCGGCATCGGTGCGCGTGCGGAACGTGACGCCGACATACTCGATGCGGCGCAGCGCATGCAGATCGAAATCGAACTGCGCCTGCCGGCCGCCGAGGCGGCCGACGTTGACGATGCGGCCTTCGAGCGCCGCCGCCCGCAGGTTCTGGTTCATCATCGGTCCGGCCACCATATCGATGACCAGGTCGGCACCGTGGCCCTGCGTCTGATCGAGGACGGCCTGCGGCCAGTCGGACACGCTGCTGTCCAGCACCAGATCGGCGCCGAACTCGCGCAGCCGGCGCCGGCGTTCCGGATTCGTCGACGTGCCGATGACGAGCCGCGCGCCCAGCAGCCGGCACATCTGCAGCGCGACCAGGCCGACCGCGCTGGAGGCGCCCTGCACCAGCACCACGTCGCCGGCCCGCAGCCGGCCGCGGGTCACGATCGCATCGTGCATCGTCTGCAGCGCGACCGGCAGACAGGCCGCCTGCTGATAGCTGGTCGCCGGCGACGGAATCGGAATGACCCGTGCGGCCTTGGCCACCGCGTACTCGGCGAACGCCCCGCGGCCGGAAGCCATCACGCGCTGGCCGGCCGAAAGACCGCGAACGGCATCACCGACCTCGACGACGTCGCCGGCGAACTCGAGCCCCAGCACCGTACCCGGCCCGCCGTGCGCGCCATGCAGGCGCCCCTCGGCCATCGCCAGGTCGGCGTGATTCATCGCCGCCGCCCGGACGCGCACCAGCACCTCGTCGGCTGCCGGTGCCGGCACCGGCACGGCCGTCACCACCGGCCCGTCCGGCCCGAGCACCGCCGCCCTCATCGAACCGGCCTTCGACATCGTTCTCGTGGGGGAATCGGACGGATTCATCGCGCTGCGCCTCCTTCAGAGGTCATTCGGGAGTGATGCCGGCAGCCTTGACCATCTCGGCGACGATCGGCGCCTGCTGGCGTACCGCCGAAGAAAGTTCAGCCGGGCTGCTGGCCACCAGCGTCCAGCCCTTCAGCGACAGGTTGCGGTCGAGGAAGCCCGGCGTCCTGATCGTATCGCGAACGTCGTCGCTGATCCGCCGGACCAGTTCCGGCGGCAGGCCCGCCGGCCCGACCAGCCCGTACCAGGTGCTGGCGCGCACCTGCGGAAAGCCGAGCTCGGCGGTGGTCGGCAGGTCCGGATGCATCGGCGACCGTTTGGGCGACGCGATCGCCAGCGCCACGCTCTTGCCCGACTGCAGCACCGGCGCGCCGGTCGACGGCGTCATCACCGAGAGCTGGACCTCGTTGCTCATCATCGCCTTGATCACCGGTCCGACCCCCTGGTACGGCACGCCGAGGATAGCCGTGCCGGCCAGCTTGTTCAGGGTCGAGAACACCAGTTGCGGCGAGCTGCCGCTGCTCCAGTAGCCATAGGCCAGCGCCTGCGGGTTCTGCCGTGCATAGGCGATGAGCTCGGGCAGCGAACGGACCGGCGTGGTCGACGTCGCGACGATCAACTGGTCTGATTCCACCAGCAGCGAGATCGGCGAGAAGCTCGCGTCGGGATCGTAGGGCAGCTTGCGAAAGACGAAGCGGTTGGCCAGCAGCATGTTGTCGGTGACCAGCATCAGCGTGTAGCCGTCCGGCGCACTCTGCAGCAATGTGCTGGCGGCGATGTTGCCGGCCGCGCCGGGCTTGCTCTCGACGATCACCGAGCGGCCCCAGCGCTTGGCCAAGTCCTCGGCCAGCGTGCGGCCGAACAGGTCCAGGCTCGATCCGGCCGGCGACGGCACGATCAGCCTGACCGTCTTGGCGGGGTATTCGTTGGCCTGCCCGCGGGCGGGCAGCGCGGCGGCTGCGGCGGGCGCGCCGAGCCAGCGCAGGAAGCGTCGCTTGTCCATCGGTGTCTCCTCATGATGCGGCTCGCCGTCGGCGCGGCGGGTCTGCGGATGGTCGATGGCCACCTGATGCTTCGCAACGCAGTTTTCCGGACGGTGCGTGACGAAAACTGACGGTCACAGGGGATGCAGCGCCAGCAAACCTGCCGGCCCGTCAGCAAATGTCGCGTGATGCATCGGCTGGCCGCTCCTAGAATCAGCCGAAACCCATCCGATGGAGACTACGATGCGTTCCGATCCGCAGGCCGCGCTGGACCGCGCCGCCCTGGCCGCCCTGATCGACGACGATCGGGACAATGCCCGCTTCCGGGTCAACCGCCGGGTGTTCATCGACGATGCCGTGCTGGCACTGGAGCGCATCCGCATCTTCGAGCGCTGCTGGCTGTACCTGGGCCACGAATCCGAGGTCGCCACGCCCGGCAGCTACGTCACCCGCGACATCGCCGGCCGGCCGATCGTGCTGTCGCGCGACCCCGAAGGACAACTGCACGCGTTCTACAACACCTGCTCCCACCGCGGCGCATTCGTCTGCCGCGAGCGCAGCGGCGTGCAGCGGGTGTTCCACTGTCCCTACCACGGCTGGACCTTCGACATACGCGGAAGGCTGACCAGCATCCCCGGCGCCGAATCGATGCCGCCGGACGTGAACCGCGACGGATCGCTGGATCTGCCGCGCGTCGAGCAGATGGAGTCGTTCCGCGGCTTCGTGTTCCTCTGCTTCGATCCGCAGGCACAGCCGCTGGTCGACTATCTGGCCGGCGCCGCGGACTACCTGGCCTACGTCGCCGACCATGGCCCGCAAGGCATGGAGATCGTCGGCGGCACGCAGGAATACAGCGCGCGGGCCAACTACAAGATGCTGGCCGAGAACAGCGCCGACGGCTATCACGGCATGACGACCCACTCCACCTACTTCGACTACCTGCGCCGGCGCGACGGCACCGTGGTCAAGCGGCCGCCCGGCGGCATGGGCTGGGTCAAGGATCTCGGCAACGGCCACGTGGTCAGCGAATCGGTCGGCGAGATGGCCTGGGGCCGTCCCTATGCGCGCTGGGTGCCGGGCTGGGGCGAGGACTGCCGCCAGGAGGTTTCGCAGATCGCCGAGGAGATCTATGCGCGCCTGGGCCGCGAACGCGGCGACATCGTCGTGCGGGGCGACCGCAACATGGTCATCTTCCCGAACCTGGTCATCAACGACATCATGGCGGTGACGGTGCGCACGTTCCAGCCGACCGTCGCCGGCCAGATGCAGATCAACGCCTGGGCGCTGGCGCCGATCGGCGAGAGCGAATCGTCGCGCGACCGGCGGATGCGCAACTTCGTCGAGTTCCTGGGTCCCGCCGGCTTCGCGACCCCCGACGACGTCGAGATGCTGGAGAGCGCGCAGCGCGGCTACCAGGCGTCGGCCAGCAGCCGCGCCGCCTGGAACGACTGCTCGCGCGGCATGCGCAAGGCCAATCCGACCAAGACCGACGAGCTGCAGCTTCGCACCTACTGGCGCCGCTGGCGGCAGCTCATGACCGAAGGCCCGCTCGACCAGCTTCAGGGACCGTGATGACCCCCGCAACCACCACCCCGCTGTCCCGCACCGACGCGGAGACATTCCTGTTCCACGAGGCGGAGCTGATCGATAGCTGGAAGCTGCTGGAATGGGCGGCGCTGTTCACCGATGACGGCGAGTACCTGATCCCGCCGCTCGATCAGCCCGACGGCACACCGGGAAAATCGCTGTTCGTCATCTACGACGACCGCCACCGGCTGGAGGAGCGGGCACGGCGTCTGCTGAAGCCGACCGCCCATGCGGAGTTTCCGCACTCCAAGGTCCGTCATCTGATCGCCAACGTCTGCGTGCTCGGGCTGGTCGACGGCTTCGTGCGTGTGCGCTCGAGCTTTGTGGTGTACCGTAGCCGCTTCGGCCAGACCGAGGTGTTCCCCGGCCATGCGTTGCATGACCTGGCGGTCGCGGCAGACGGATCACTGACTATCCGCCGCAAGCGCGTGATGCTGGATACCGATTCGCTCAGGGACCAGGGGCGGATCTCGCTGATCTTGTGAGGAGACGATGGCTGAACTGCTGATCGCGGGCATCTCGCACTATCCGCCGCTGCACGGGCATGACGAGCGGATGTCGGGCATCCTGAAGCACATGCTGCAGAATCCGCGGCTGCCCGAGCGGCTGCGCCAGCCGGAAGGCTGGCCGGCGGCGATGCGCGACGAATGGGGCGACGACGAAGGCACCACATCGGCCCGCCGGCACCGCGAGCTGCTGGTCGGCTGGATGCGCCGGGTGCGCGCGGCGATCGACGACTTCCGGCCGGACTTCGTGCTGATCTGGGGCGACGATCAGTACGAGAACTTCAAGGAAGACGTGGTGCCGCCGTACTGCCTGATGG
>DAISWF010000067.1:0-230 GCA_036826495.1 Burkholderiaceae bacterium | reverse complement strand
CCCCCGCCAGCAACGTCTGGGGTGAAGACTCCTACAAACGCTTCCGGCTCGCAGGCGATGTGCAGGCCGGCAAGTTTCTCGCGAGCGGGCTGATCCGCGAAGGCTTCGACACCGCCTACTCGTACAAGCCGCTGCACCATCCGCTCGGCCATGCGTTCACCAACGCGATCCTGTACCTGGACTACGACCGCAAGGGCTTCGACTATCCGATCCTGCCGTTCGCGGTGAAC
>DAISWF010000066.1:19060-22078 GCA_036826495.1 Burkholderiaceae bacterium | reverse complement strand
GACCAAGGAGCACCTGAGCGCGTCGGACGCGATGATCGTGGCGGTGAGGCGGCAGCTCATCAACGCCGCGATCCGCCTGCGCGACGAGGGCAAGGTTCCGGACAACGTCGACGACCCCGCGCTGGACCGGGTCAGGGCGGTGACGCTGAATCTGCCCACCGGCGCCGACTGGCGCAAGCTGAGCGAGGAGGCGCGCGTCACGACGGACAACGAGCCGTCCCGTTCGGATCTGTACATCATCCAATGAGCGGCTGGAGACTCGCTCGAGGGTTCAGCGCGTCCCTCTGCCTCGTGGCTTGGCGGAGGGCCGGGCGGCGGCCGGCGGGCGGGCGCGACGTGCGGTCGGACTGGCCGCTGCGGCCGGCTCTCTGAAGAAGAGGTCGCAGCACAGGCGCACGTGGGATTCGACGAAGGCCTGCGACTCGAGCGATCGGCCGAGCGTCGATTCCGCCTCGGCCTTCTGCATGAAGATCCGGGTCACCGCCCCGATGAACAGAAACTGCAGGTGATGAGGGTCGCCCGCGACGTACCTTCCGCGTGCCTGGGCTGCCCGGATCAGTCGGGCGATTTCATTGAAGTAGGTCTTGACGCTGGTGTCGATGAGCCAGGTCAGCAACTGGCTGGGGGCCCGGCCTTCGTGAGCCATCAGCCAGTGATAGTTCGGATAGGCGGCTGCGAAGCGTGCGAACGCCTCCTGCAGGCGGCGAAGCTGCTCGACCTCGTCGACCAGCGTCTCGCCGTGCAGATACCGGCCGAAATACTCGTCGAAGTTCTGCTGCACGGTGCTCACGACCGCCTTCCACAGCCCTTCCTTGCTTTCGAAATGATGCTGAACGAGCGGGTGCCGGACCCCCGCGAGCGCGGCAATGCTCCGCGTCGAGGCACCCTCGAATCCACGCGCCGCGAATTCACCGAAGGCGGCTTCCAGAATCCGCTCGCGCGTGTCGACCGCACGCTGCTGGCGTCGGCGGACGTTGACGACGCCGGACTCCCGGCTCTTGGTCAGTTTGCCGGTCAGTCCAGCAGGTACCGTCTTCGTCAATTCGCCGCTCCGCAGTCGGCTGAAATTCTAGCCCAGCCTCCTTCGGATGCTTCCACACCTTCGTTGTGCCGGGCGCGGACTGAGCGCCGATCTTCTCAGAGTGCTAGACCAGAGTGCTAGACCGTCAGCGGCTTCGGCGGCCGCTGACGGTCGGCGGCGCAGGACATGCCCAGCGCGGCGATCAACACCGCGGCGCCGGCCCACGCCAGCCGATCGTAGCCATCGATGTCGATGATCCAGGCACCCAGGATGGCCCCCAGCGCCTGGCCGACGCTGATCGCACTGGAGTTCAGCGGCACCGAGGCGGTGGCGAGCCAGGGGGCTGCAGCGATCAGGCGGGCCTGCATCGCCGAGTTGATCGCCAGCGATCCGCAGCCCCACAGCATCAGAATGGCCGCCGTCGCGTAGAGCGACGTCTGTACGAATGGCATCAGCAGCATCGCCACCAGGCAGGAAGTGATGGCGATCGCGACCAGCCGGCTCGGCCCGAGCCGGTCGATGCCCTTGGCGGCCATCACCATCCCGACGCCGCTCGCCAGGCCATACAGCATGAACATGACGCCGACGCCGACCGAGTCGATACCCAGATGGTGCTTCAGCCACGGTGCGAGGTATCCCGACAACGTCAACTGCCCCGTGAGCTGGACGGCGGTCGTCGAGATCATCAGCAGCAACGCCGGAGTTCTCAGGAGCTGGGCCCAGGCTCTGCCGTCCGCAAGCGGCGCCACCAGCCTGGCAGGGAGCATCCGTACGAGGGGGACCATCGAGATCAGCGGCAACGCGGCAACGAAGACGAACGCGCAGCGCCAGCCGAAATGCTCACCGATGGTGTTGCCGATGGGTACGCCCATCACCGAGGCGAATACGAATCCCGAGAACACCGTGGTGATGGCCTTGCCCCGCTGAGCAGGCCCGGCGATCAGGGAGGCTGTCGTGGCTGCATGCGGCACGAAGATCGCCGCGCCAACCCCCGACACGACGCGCGCTGCGCACAAGGACAGGTAGTCGACCGAGAAGGCGGCCAGCAGGCTGCCGGTGGCACTGGCCAACAGCGCGAAGGTCAGTAGCTGACGCCGTCCCCAGCGCCCGGTCAGCGTGGCCAGCAGCGGTCCGCAGACGGCCACCGTGATGGCGAAGACGGTGGTCAACTGGCCGGCCATCGATATCGATACGCTCAGGTCGGCGGCAATCACGTCGAGCAGACCGGAAACGATGAGGACATTCGTTCCGATGGCGAGATTGCCGCAGGTCAGCAACCAGATGCGAAGGTCCATGGGCACCCGTCAGCGCGAGGAATCGTATTCAGTTGTTGCCCTTGGGCGCATGCGCGGCATGACCTGCGCCTCGAGGAAAGACCGGGATCTGGTCGGGCAGGCTCACCCAGGGATGACGCGCCTCCGCCCACACCGCCCGCTCGGGCATCGGAAACGTCGGGTCGTTGAACGAACCCACGCCCACGACCGTCATGTCGGGCCTCATCTCACCGGACCAATAGACGGAGGCGCCGCAGTCCGGGCAGAAGCGGAACTCGACCAGGCGGCCGCTGTCCCCCTTGCGGCTGTAGGTGTTGTAACGGCCCCGTGCCTGCACCTTCGTGTTCAGGAACCCGGCGTTGACGGCAAAGACGCTGCCGGTGCGTCGCTGACACAGTTTGCAGTGGCACTGTGCCACGAAGGCCGGCGGACCTTCGCATTCGATGGTGAGCTGGCCGCAATTGCATTGGGCAAGAGACATGGTCCTAGTCCTTCTTCACGAAGCCGTACTTGGTCAGCAACGTCTTCTGCGCGGCGTATTCGGCGATCGCGTAGCGGCTGTAGTCGTCCGGGCTCATGTAACGCACCGACTGGCCGAAGCGGGCGATGCTGTCGGTCACGGCCTTCTCCGCCATCGCCTTGCGGAACGCGTCGTGCAGCGTCTGCACCAGCGCGCGATCCATGCCGGCCGGCCCGCCCATGCCCCACGGCGAATCGATCGAC
>DAISWF010000066.1:0-19050 GCA_036826495.1 Burkholderiaceae bacterium | reverse complement strand
AGTTCCTTCAGCGTCGGCACGTCGGTCCAGCGGGACGAGCGCTCGTCGGCGGCGACCGCCAGCAGACGGGCCCTTCCGGAGTCCACCAGCGGCCCGAAGCCGCCGGAGGCATCCACCGCGAAGTTCACCTGGCCGCCGAGCAGCGCCTGCGCGCAGTCGGCACTGCCCTTGTAGGGCACGACGGTGAGGTCCAGCCTGTCCCGGCTCGCCACTTCGGACATCACCAGGTGGCCGCTGTTGCCCAGGCCCGCCGGCACGCCGTAGGTGAGCTTGCCGGGAGCGGCTCTGGCCGCATCGGAGAGCTCCTTCCAGCTTTTCCACGGCGCGTCGGCCCGCACGACGATCGCGAACAGCACGTTGGTGACGCCGATGATGTAGGTGAGGTCGCGCAGCGCGTCGTAGCCGGCGTCGACCTGCCAGGGCGAGCGGAACACCGACAGCGTGAACAGGCCCAGCGTGTAGCCGTCCGGCGGCGCAGCCTTGACCGCCTGGATGCTGATGACGCCCCCGCCGCCGGGCTTGTTGTCGATCAGCACCTGCTGACCGAGATGCGCGCCCGCCGCCTGCGCGAGCACCCGCATCACGGTGTCGGTCGTTCCGCCGGGCGGGAATCCCACCAGCACCTTGACGGCCCGATCGGGAAAGCGCTGGGCATGCGCGTTGCGCGGGGCGAGCACGGGTGCCAGCCCGAGTGCTGCGAGCGTCGCGAGCGATTCACGTCTGCCTTTCATGCTGTGTCTCCTCTCTTGTCGTGATGCGCCGCCCCGGGGTGGCGGCTCAGGGTGGCGGCTCGGCGGCCGGCGGTTCGCCGGCCGGTCTCCTCCGCGGTTCAGCCCGCGGCGTGCTCCGGCTGCGCCGGCGGTCGTACCGAGGAAAGCCCGGTGAATTCCTGCGCTTCCATGCCCATCGCCTGCGAGAACCGCTCGCGCACCCAGGCCGGCTGGCCGGCCTGGAAGATGTAGCTGGTGCTGAGCAGCCGCAGCCGCGGATCGGCGAGAATCTCGGCGCGGGTATGGCCCTCGACCACGCTCTGCCGTTCGGCCATCGGCAGCGGGATCCGCTGGTTGGCGGCCGGATCACGCAGCACCGACTTGGGATCCAGACCCTGGGCGATCCGCTCGAGGTCGTGCTCGAACCGGCGCCGGATCATCACGATGCCGCGGTCCGACAAACCCAGGTGTTCACGGGTACGGTCGGCGATCGGTCCCTGTCCGACCCAGGCGAGGAAGTCCTGGTTCATCACGTGGGTGTCGATCCAGCGGCCCTGTTCGTCGCGCAGCGGCCCGTACCAGACCGGGATCGATGTCTGCTCATAGGGTTCCTGCTCGCGCGGCACCCGCGAGAACTTCCACGTCACGCTGAGCGTGCTGGTGTCGTCGATCGGCACGCGCCATTCGAAGTGCTCGCCGAGAAAAAAGCCGGTGGGCCACAGGAACACCCGGCCGACGGTCCAGATCGGATGGGTCTCGTCGGTGTCTTCCTTGATCCGCTTGTAGACGAAGCCGTGCTCGAACTCCTCGAAATCGAGCTTCAGGTGGCGGGGCGAGTAGGGCGACATGTCGCCCTTGAGCCGCTGCCCCCAGTTCTCGTGCATCCACTCGAAATGCACCGGGTCGATCGAGTTCTCCTGGCATTGCAGCCAGTTGCACGGCACCTCCGACAGCACGATCTGCGTGAAGCCGTTCTTCCAGGAGAACGGCTCCCAGTCCGGCAGCAGCGGCGCCGGAGCCGGGCCCAGGTAGGCCCACAGCAGGCCGCCCCTGGACTGCACCGGATAGGCCGTCATGCGCACGCGGCGCTTGAAGTCGCGCTCGGGCGCCGCCACGTCCTCGAACGGCTGCGCCACGCAGGCGCCCTGTGCGTCGAAGCACCAGCCGTGGTAGTTGCAGCGCAGCCCTTCGCGCTCCACGATTCCGTACGTGAGATCGGCGCGCCGGTGCGCGCAGTGGCGTTCCAGCAGCCCGAAGCGGCCGCCGAGATCCTTGTAGAGCACGAGATCCTCGCCCATCAGCCGGATCGGTTTCGTGGAGCGGGACTCGAACTCCGATTCCCCGGCGATCGGCATCCAGTACCGCCGCAGCAGTCCGCCCATCGGAGTGCCGGCGCCGACGCGCGTCAGCCGTTCGTTCTGCTCGGGGCTCATCGCTCAGCTCCAGACGGCGAATCCCAGGCCGATCCCGGTCCCGACCGGCGTCCGGTAGACGGGGATGTATTCGCCGTAGCTGAAGTTCAGGTGCCCGGTGGCGGCGGACATCATGATCCAGTTCTTGATCTCCGAGGTGCCTTCCAGCAGCGAGTGCTCGGGCAAGGTGATCAGCGACTGGACGTCGTGGATCTTCAGCGCGGCGAACACGTCCCGGTCGAACGCCTCCTCGCACAGGAAGTGACTGAGGCCGCCGGAGGCCACCACCGCGATCCGGGTGTCGCCGGGCACCGCCTCCAGGGTCTGCGCGATCTTCCGGCCGATCGCGTGGCAGCGCGCCGCGGTCGGCGTGTTGGGCGGGAAATAGGTGTTCACGAGGATCGGCAGCATCGGCGTGTCGACGTCCTTGAGCAGCCGCGCGATGACGAAGCCGTACGCGTGTCCGAACGCATAGCGTTCCGGTTGACGGACCCGGGACGTGATGGCAACGTCGACGTCCCGTTCGATCAGGCCCGTGGCAAGCTGTCGGGCCAGCCTGGGCGCGCCGGGGTAGCGGTGCGGCAGATCCATCCGGTAGCCGGCCCAGTAGTTCGCCGTCACCATCGGCACCTTGGACAACTGCGTCTTCCCCCGGTCCTTCATGACCAGCTCTTCACCGGTGAAGATCGAGAGCGCGGGCATGCCGTCCGCGTCGTACAGTTCTCCCTGATCGTCGCCGATCACCACGATCACGTCGGGGCGGGCCTTGCGCACAGCCGTTGCGAGGTCGTCCAGTGCGGCTTCGGCCTGTGCCGCCAGCTCGGGAAAACGGGCAGGATCGCTCTCCTTCACGTAACGCTCCCCGCGTTCGGCCAGCAGCGTCTGATAGGAGACGCGCCTGCCATCGAGCGTGTTCAGCCCGCGATTGTTCATGTCCGCCGTGGACCTGACGGACCAGTCCTCGCCCTCCAGGATGAGCAGCGGGCTGTGGGATGTACCGATTCCGAGGACGATCTGCGCCATGGCTTTGCCTATCTGGTTTCTCGAGTCTGGAGCTGGTGATACCTGTACTTCTCGCGCGCCTCGCGCAGCGACATGCCGCCGCGTACGGCGCCGCGAATCAGGTCTTCGGACTGCTGGATGAACTCGGCGGTCTCGAGCACGCGCGCCTCGTGTTCCTTCGGAATCACGACCACGCCATCGGCATCGCCCCGGATCAGGTCGCCCGGGCAGACGCGGGCCTGGCCGATGTTCACCGGTTCACCGGTCGACTCCACCTGAACCCGGTCCTTGCCGGTCCGCATCCACGAAGCCCGGCTGTACACGGGGTAGCCCAGCTCGAGGCAAAGCGAGACGTCCCGATTGATGCCGTCGATCAGGGTGCCGGCGATTCCCTTGCGATGAGCCACTTCGGTGAGGATGTCTCCCCATACGGTGGCATCCTCGCGGCCGCCGTTGTCCAGCACGATCACGCTGCCCGGTGCCACGTCGTCGATGTAGTCGCCCACCGTCCCGGCCGGAAGCCCGGCGGGCCCGTATCGCAGGGTCCATGCACGCCCGGTCATCCGGAAGCCCGGGCTGCACGGACGGATGCGATGACACTGGCCGGCGATGCCGTGGCGGTCCAGCGCATCGCTCAATGTCGCGGTGTCCAGCCGGGAGGCCCGGTCGACGTTGCTGTCTGTCATCGCGTTTCCTCGATGCTGCCGCGGCGGTCAGCGCAGCATGTGTTCATAGTCGGCACCCATCACGGCGCTGATGGGCTTGCCGGCGCGCAGGTCGGCGGCCATCGCCGCCTCGCGACGGGCGATGCCTTCCGCGGTGGCGAGCAGCCGGTCGATCTCGTCCGCCGGGACGAACACCACGCCGCTGGCGTCGGCGATCGCGTAATCGCCCGCCGACACGCGTATCGATCCGATCGTCACCGGTTCGTTGGTCGCCACCTCGGCCACCCGGCCGCGGGCGGTGCGAGCGGTGAGGGCCCGGCAATAGATCGGAAAGTCGTAGCCGCGCGCCTCGTCGATGTCACGGACCGGGCCGTCGGCGATCACCCCGCCGACCCCGCGGATCTTCGCGCCCAGCGTCAGGATGCCGCCCCAGCAGCCGGCGTCGACGCCGCTGCGTTGCTCGACGACGATGATGTCGCCGGCACTCGCCGTCTCGATGGCGGTGGTGCCCAGGTGGCGCGGCGGCCCGGTGCGAGGCGGGGCTTCGGAAGCGGCCACCAGGCGGCAGGTCACCACCCGCCCCGCGATCCGGCGGGTCGTCGAGCGCTGCTCGAGTCCCGACACCGTGCCGGAAAGCCCGAGCTTGTCCATCGCGTCGGAGACCGCGCAGGCATCGAGCGCGGCCAGGCGGTGGACACGCGGATCGACGCTGGCCGGATCCGCTTCGAAGCCTTTCTCCATGATGTCGCTCAGTCCTTCTTGAAGCGGCTGTACAGCCGCGTGCAGTTGCACTCGAAGATGTCGTCGCGGTCCTGCCTGCTGAGGAACGGAATGCGCTCGATGACCGGCTTGAGATCGTCGAAGTCGAGCCCGCTCACCGGGTCGCGGGCGCTGCCGGTGCCGGGCTTCTCGGTGGCGAACAGCACCCGGTCCGCCCCGACCTTCTTGATCAGCAGTTCGATCGCATCCTGGTCGTAAGTGCAGGTGTCGTAGTGGAACCTGCGCATCTTCTCGTCGAAGGTCTCGCCGCCGCGACGCACCGCCCAGGCGCGGAAGCGCCCCATGTGATACGGGATCGCCCCGCCGCCGTGCGGCATGATGAGTTTCAGGTTCGGGAAGCGGTCGAAGGTCTTCGACTCGAGCAGCGAGATGCTGCCGATGCTCTCTTCGTTGATGAACTTCAGCGTGTAGGTTTCCCGCGGATGGCAGCTCGAGGCCGAGTGCACCAGTGCCGGCACGTCCAGCTCGCACAGCTTCTCGTACAGCGGATACCAGAACTCGTCGCCCAGCCTCGGGGGCGGGGCGCCATCTCCCTCGGTCGGGTCCGGATTCAGCAGGCAGCCGATGAAGCCCTGTTCCTTCACGCGGAACTCGAGCTCGGCAATGCAGTTCACCGGGCTTTCGTCACGATACTGCGGCAGTCCCGCGACCGCGCGGAAACGCTTGGGGTACATCTGCACCGTGCGGTGGATCAGATCGTTCATGTGGCGGGTCCACAGCTCCGAGACCCTGGCCGGCTTCACCGAGTGCATCTGCATGTACGGGCGAGGTGACAGGAACTGGATGTCCGTGCCTACTGCGTCCATGATGTCCAGGATCGTCTTCGCGGCGGTAGCGACGGCTTCGTCGGTGAGCTTGGCGCCCGACGCCGGGTTGGCCCGGCTCGCAACCAGTTCGGCCATGTACTTGTAGCTCTCGGGCGGCACTACTACGTGAGCGTGCGAGTCGATGATCAGAGGCATTGCGATTCCTTCTCAGTCTTCTTGAATCAGGGCGATGCATTCGAGCTGCAGCAGCATGCCGTTCTGCAGGTCGTGAACGATGGTGTGGCGCGCCGGGCGGTCGTGCGGGTCCGGGAACATCCTCAGCCACTCCACGTTGACGTGCTCGCGCAGGCCGATGTCCTTCACGTACACCGTGACCTTGGCGACGTCCTCGGGCTTCGCGCCGCCCAGGTCGAGCAGCGTGCGCAGGTTCTGGAAGGCGAAGCGGGCCTGCGACGCCGCATCCGGCGGCAGGGCATCGGTGGCCGGGTCCTTGCCCATGATTCCGCCGGAGATCACCAGGTTGCCCACCCGGGCCCCGCTCGGGATGGGCACCTTCCCGTGGGTGACGCCGGGGATTTCGAGTGATCGGGGTTTGCGGGTCGACATGCAGGTTCCCTGTTCCGTGAGTGAGGTTTCAGTGGGCCACGCCGAGCAGACGGTCCAGCAGGGCCGCGTCGTCTCTGAGCGTGGCGCTCGGACCGGTCCAGCGGATCGATCCGTGGTCCAGCACGATGCAGTGGTCGGAATGGGCCAGCGCGATGTCGTGCTTCTGCTCGACCAGCAGCACCGTGAGATCGCCTTGCCGGCGCATCTCGGCGATCGCTTCCATCAACTGGCCGACGATGACCGGCGCCAGGCCTTCCACCGGTTCGTCCAGCAGCAGCACCTCCGGATTGGTGACCAGCGCACGGGCGATCGCCAGCATCTGCTGCTCGCCGCCGGAAAGCTGGCCGCCGCGATGCGCGCCGCGTTCGCGCAGACGGGGAAAGAGCTGGCAGACCGATGCCGGCGTCCAGCGGCCGGGGCGGCTCACGACCGTCAGGTGTTCCTCGACGGTCAGCGAGCGGAACACCTCACGGCTCTGCGGAACCCAGCCGAGACCGAAGCGGTTGCGCCGGTGGGCGGGCCAATGCTCGATCGGTTCGCCCTTGAGCCGGATCGATCCGGCGTGCAGGTCGGTCAGTCCGATCAGGGTCTCGACCAGCGTCGTCTTGCCGACGCCGTTGCGGCCGAGGATCGCCAGCGTGCTGCCCCGTGCCACCGTCAGCTCGATGTCGTGCAGCACCCGTGCCGCGCCATAGCCGGCCGACAGCGCGGACACTTCGAGCAGCGCACCGGCCTCATGCGCCAAGGTAGGCCCTCCTCACTTCCGGATCGCGGCGGACGCTGTCGGGCTCACCCTGGGCGATGATGCGGCCGCCGGCCAGCTCCGTGATGCGGGCGGCATACCGGAACACCAGGCCCATGTCGTGCTCGATGAAGAGGAGGGGGATGTCCGATGCCAGCGACCGCAGCCGCTCGAACAGCGCCACGCCCTGCGCGGTGGACAGGCCGGCCGCCGGTTCGTCGAGGAGCAGCACGCGGGGCGCCAGGCAGCAGGACAGCGCCACCTCCAGCAGCCGCTGCTTGCCGTACGGCAGGCGCCCGGTGGACGTATCGGCATCGTCGGACAGACCGAACTGCTCGAGCCTGAGCATCGCCTCCTCGATCTGCGGCTGACAGCGGGAGACGGGCGACAGCGACGGGCGGGCGAGCCGGTCGCGCTGGGTCAGCGCGATCATCAGCGACTGCAGCGGCGTCAGCGCCGGGAACAGGGTATTGATCTGGAACGTGCGGACCAGCCCGCTGCGAACGCGCTCCGGCACCGGCATGCCGGTGAGTTCGCGGCCGTTCAGCCGGATCGTGCCGGCAGTGGGCTGCAGCAATCCGGTGAGCAGGCTCACGAAGGTGGTCTTGCCGGCACCATTGGGGCCGATGACGGCATGATGTTCGCCGGCCTGCAGGTCGAAGTCCACGCCGTGGAAGACCGCGAGGCCGCCGAACGCCATCGACAGGCCGCGTGTCTGCAGCACCGGTGCGGCGTCCTCGGTCATCTCGCCGCCCGGGCGCGCAGCCACCAGCCTTCCAGGCCGGCGAGCACGCCTTGCCGGAAGAACGAAACGATCAGCACCAGCAGCAGACCGATCCAGAAATACCAGTACAGCGGATCGAGCGCGGCGAGCTGGTCGCGCAGCACGAGGAAGATGCCGGCGCCGACGAATCCGCCGTACAGGCGTGCCGTGCCGCCGATCACCAGCATCACCAGCACGTCCGCCGAGCGCTGGAACGACAGCACCTCCGGCGCCACGAACTGGGTGGTCTGCGTGAGCAGCGCGCCGGCCGCCCCCGCCACCGCGGCCGAGATCGCGAAGGCGGCCGTCACGTCGCGGTCGACGCGCGCACCGAGCAGCGACATCCGGCGTTCGTTCTCGCGCGCCCCCAGCAGCGCCAGGCCGAAGGGCGAGTGCACCAGCGCACGGATCAGTACGAACAGCACCAGCGTCACCGCCAGCACGTACAGGTAGCCGGTCCTGCCGAACATGTCGAAGCGGAAGAGCCCGAGCAGCGGATCGATGCGGATGTCCTGCAGTCCGTCGTCGCCGCCGGTGATGCGAGTGGAGCGGTGGACCAGGTCGTAGAGGATCAGGTTCAGTCCGAGCGTGACGATCAGCAGTCCCACGCCGTGCAGGCCGCGCAGGATCCGGCCGCTGACCAGGCCGGCCAGCGCTGCCACGGCGGCCGCCAGCATCAGGCCCGAGATCGGCTCCGTCCATCCGTACTTGCCGAGGAAGCCCGCCGAATAGGCACCGATGCCGAAGAACGCCGCGTGCCCGATGGACGGGATGCCGCGGTAGCCCAGCACCAGGTCCAGCGACAGCGCGAACAGACCCCAGATCAGCACCTGCGTCAGCAGCGGCAGGTCGATGCCGGGGATGAAGAACGCCGCGAGCCAGGCGGACCAGAAGCACCGTTCGCGCAGGCTCCATCGGCGGGCCCGTTCGAAGACGGCCATGCCGGCTGCAGGCGGTCGGGGCGGCGGGTTCATGCGGCCTTGCCCAGCAGTCCCTGCGGCCGCTTCAGCATGATGCCCACCGCAACGGCATAGATGACGAAGCCGCCGAGTTCCGGCACCAGGTACTTGCCGACCACGTCGGCCACTCCGATCGTCACGGCGGCGAGGAACGTTCCGGCGATCGATCCCATGCCGCCCACCGCGACGACGATCAGCACGTAGACCAGATAGCGCAGCGGAAAGTTCGGGTCCAGGCCGAGCAGGTTGGCAGACAGCCCGCCGCCCAGCCCGGCCAGCGCGCCGCCCAGCGCGAACGTGATCGCGAACACCCGCCCGGTGTTCAGGCCGTTGCCGGCGGCCGCGCGGCGGTTGTCGACGCAGGCGCGGATCATCGCGCCGTAGCGGGTGCGCTCCAGCGCCAGATACAGCAGCGCTGCCAGCGCGATGCCCACGGTGACCAGGAACAGCCGGTAGCGTTCGAGCTGGAACGGCCCCACGTCGACCTGTCCGCTCAGACCGGCCGGCACCGTCAGCGGCCGGAAGCCCGGGCCGAAGAGATACGCGAACGAGGCGATCGACATGAACACCACGCCGATCGTCAGCAGCACCTGCGTCAGATCGTCCGATCCATAGAAGAACCGCAGCAGACCGCGTTCGAGCACGCTGGCGACCAGCGCGCCGGCGAGCGCGCTCAGCACCAGCGCCAGCGCGAACGGCCAGTGCAGCGTGTCCACCGCCGCGGCTGCCGCGTAGCCGCCCACCGTGGCAAGGCTCACGTGCGCCAGGTTGACGAAGTTCATCATCCCCATCGTCACCGACAGGCCGATGGCGATGATGAACAGCAGCATGCCGTAGGCCACGCCGTTGAACAGCAGCGGGATTGCCGCAGTCATTTCACTTCTGGGCAGCCGGCGGAATCGTCTCGAACTCGACGTTGACGAGCTTTCCGTCGCGCCGCTCCACCCGTCGCATGTAGACGTTCTGGACGATGTCGCCGTTGTCCCCGGAGATCGCGATCGGGCCGCGCGGGCTCTCGAACTGCCGGCCGCGCGCGAAGGCGATGAACCTGTTCGGGTCGAACTTGCCGGCGGGCTGGGCGGCCACCCCGTCGTAGACCAGCCGCAGTGCGTCCCACACATTGACGGCCGGCGTCGGCTTTCCGTAGGCCTTTTCGTAGCGCGAGACCAGATCGCGATTCATCGCCGAGTCGTGGCTCGCCGAGTAGTAGCCGGTCGTGACCACGCCGAGCGCGGCATCGCCGGCCGCCTCGAGATACAGCTCGTCGGTGAGGTCTCCGGTGCCCAGCAGCCTGATCGGCGAACCCTTCAGACCCGAGTCGGCATAAGCGCGCAGGAACTGCACGCACAATTCGCCGATCGGCAGGAACACGAACACGGCGTCGGGCGATGCATCCTTGATCCGCTGCAGGTAGCTGGAGAACTCCGGGTTGCGCGGCGGGATCTTCAATACGCCGGCCACCGCGGCGCCCCGTTCCTGGAAGGACTTCACGAAAGTGGCTTCCGCGTCGTGACCGGGTCCGTAGTCCGCCACCACCACGAACGGCTTGCGCACGCCATTGCGATGCGCCCACTGTGCCATCGGCCGCACCACCTGCGGGATCGAGAAGAACGTGCGCAGGTAGTAGGGCGACTTCTCGCCGACGATGCCGCTGGTGGCCGAGCCGGTCTGAATGGCCGGTATACGCGCTTCGGTGAGCAGCGGCGCGACGGCCAGCACGTTGGGCGTGAAGTCCGGCCCGATCAGGATGCCGACCTTCTCGCGCACGATCAGCTCCTGTGCCAGCCGCCGGGCGACCTCGGGGTTCGGCCCGGTGGTGTCCCGGCGTACGAATTCGATCTTCCGGCCGCCCGCCGTGAGGCCGTTCATCGACTGGAAGAGCTTGACGGTGTTGTCGGCCACCTGGCCCGCCAGCGACGAGCTGCCGGAGTAGGTGAGGAGCAGGCCGACGCGCAGCGTTTCCTGCGCGGAGACGGTGACGGGGAGGAGAACGGCGGGCAGCGTCAGCAGCAGTGACCGACGTGAAGCCGCGAAGTTCATGGTGCCCGTCTCCTGGGTGGTTTGTGCATACGATATGGAATTCAATCCATAATGTCAAATGGTCTAATTCCCCGATTTGGGATACGATTTCCGCAGTGGGAGGAAACGGGCCTTGAAGAACGGAATGGCGAAGGAATCGGTGCCCGCCAAGGAGCCGGGGGCGATGGACGTGGCGCTCCTGCAGTTGCGAACGATGATTCTCGACGGCGAGCTTTCCCCGGGTGAGCAGATCCGCCAGCAGGAAATGGCGGAGATGTTCGGTGTGAGCCGGGTGCCTCTTCGCGAAGCGCTCAACGTGCTCGCCGATCAGGGGTTGCTGGCCCATCGTCCGTATCAGGGCTATTTCGTCGCCAAGCGCGGCGCACATGAGCTGCAGCAGATCCGGCGGATGCTCGATCTGCTCGAGACCGAGCTGCTGGGGTCGATCGAGTGGCCCGACGCGAAGCTTCTGGCCCGGCTGAACGCGCTCAATGACCAGATGCGGCGCGACGCTTATGACGACGGTGGCTCGGTGGTGCGCACGAACCGCGAGTTTCACTTCCTGATCTTTTCGCTTTCGCCCGACAAGCTGATCCTGGAGGAGGTCCGCCGCCTCTGGAATCTGGCCGACCCGATCATCGCGGCCAAGCTGTCCTCACCCGAGTCCCGGGCGCGCACCGTCAAGGAGCACGAAGTGATTCTCGATGCGCTGCGCCGCCAGAACCGGCCGGAGTGTCAGGCGGCTCTGCACGCGCATCGCCGCAGCTCCGACATCCAGGCCGGCCTGGTCGTCGAGAGGCGGCGCAGGGCGACACGCTGACGCGCGAGGCTGCCGCCGTTCCGGCTGGCTGGTATCGCTGCCGTCAGCCCAGGGTTCGCTGGTGCTCGATGCGGTGGATCGACTCGAGCGCCTCCACCACCGGCGGCAGCAGCAGCGCGCTGCCGCCGCCGACCACGTAGCGGGGCTTCGGATCGGCCGCGGTCGCCGCCTCCATCACCGCGTTCACGACCGCGCTCAGGTCCGACGGCGCCTCGGCGGCGCGCTGCTTGAACTGTTCGGCGAGGATGTCGGCCACCGGCCGATAGGCGGCACCGTATTCCGCCGTCTTGCCTTTGGCGCCGATGGCCGTCTTGAACTGGCCCGGCAGCACGCTGGTGGTGCGGATGCCCAGCGCGCGTGCCTCGACGTCCAGCGCCGCCCCGACCGCGTCGAGCGCGTGCTTGGAGGCGCAGTAGGCGCTCAGGAACGGCGTGCACAGCAGCGCGCCGATCGCGGTGACGTTGACGATCCGCCCGCTCTTCTGCCTGCGCATGTGGGGCAGCACGAGCTGCGTGAGCGCGAACGGACCGAAGAAGTTCGTCTCCATCACGCTGCGCAGCATCTCCAGCGGGATGTCCTCGACCGGGCCGCGGCCGCTGACGCCGGCATTGTTCACGAGGACATCGAGCCGGCCGTGGCGGCGGATCACGTCGTCCACGACAGCCTTGCGCGACTCGTCGCGGGTGACATCGAGCGCGACGATCTCCGCGCCGCATGTCCTCAGCGCGGACGTGGCGGCGTCGACATTGCGCATCGAGGCGACCGTCGTATACCCGGCCTTCTGGAAGCCGGTGGCGATGGCTTCACCGAATCCGCTGCTGCAGCCGGTGACGAGGACGACCTGTTTCATTGTTTCTCCCGTGATGGCGAATGGAAGGAGGGTGATCGGAGGGCAGTCAGCCGACTGCCTGAGCGGAAGCAGCGGGATCGCATGCAGGGCCGGCGCCGGCAGAGTCGCCCGCGCCCTGGTCCTCCAGCCCCATCAGCGCCGGCAACCGGTGCTCCCATTCGGCGGCACGGGATGTCTCGCCCTCGAAGGTCGCCCGACCGCGATCCATCACGACGCAGCGGTCGGCGAGCGCGAGGCCGATGTCGACCCGCTGCTCCACCAGCAGCACCGCCAGATCGCCGGAGCGGGCGATCCGCCGGATGGCGGCCACCAGCATCTCGACGATCACCGGCGCCAGACCTTCGAAAGGTTCGTCCATCAGCAGCACGCGCGGGTTGGTCAGCAGCGCCCGGGCGATCGCCAGCATCTGCTGCTCGCCGCCCGAAAGCTGATTGCCATGGCTGTGGGCGCGTTCCTGCAACCGGGGGAACAGAGCGGTGATCCGCTCGATGGTCCAGGCGCCCTTGCGGGCGGCGATCTGCAGATGTTCGGCGACCGTCAGGCTCGGGAAGACTTCCCGACCCTGCGGAACGTAGGCCAGCCCGGCGAGGGCACGGGCGTGGATCGGCCGCTCGGACAATTCCGCATCGGCCAGCCGGATCTGGCCGGAGCGCCGGTTCGCCCGGCCCATCAGCAGTTCCAGCAGCGTCGTCTTGCCGACGCCGTTGCGGCCGAGTATCGCCACCGTCTCACCGGTGCCGACGGTCAGCGACAGGTCCTCGACCACCACGGTCGGCCCCCAGCCGCCGGTCAGATCGCGGATCTCAAGCATGGGCGACCGCCCCTTCGAACCGCCGCTGCCCGGCCTGGCCCAGGTAGACGCGCCGCACGTCGGCATGCGACATGACCACCTGCGGCGTTCCCTGGGTGAGCACCTCGCCGGCCACCAGCACCACGACCTCCGTCGCGAACCGCCGGACCATCTCCATGTCGTGTTCGATCATCAGCACCGCGATGTCGCGCGGCAGGGCGTCGATGGCCCTCAGCAGCAGATCGATCTCCGCACTGGGCACGCCGGCTGCCGGCTCGTCCAGCAGCAGCACGCGGGGTTCGAGCGCCAGCGCGATGGCGATCTCCACCATCCGCTGGCGGCCGTAGGCGAGCTGCTCGACCTGCCGGTGCGCATCCTCCTCGAGCTTCAGCTCGCGCAGCAGCTTCCCGGCGCGATCCAGCAGGTCCCGGCGCCGGCCGGCGAGGCTCCACAGGCGGAAGCTGGTGCGGTGGCGTTCCGACAGCGCGATGAAGACGTTCTCGAGCACCGTCAGCCGCGCGAAGAGACTGGTCACCTGGAACGTGCGCACCATGCCGGCCCGGGTACGATGGGCGGGCGAGGCGGCGGTCACGTCCTTGCCGAACAGCCGGATCGTGCCGGCGTCGGGCCGCAGCACGCCGGACAGCAGATGGACCAGCGTCGTCTTGCCGGCGCCATTGGGGCCGATCAGCGCCGTCCTGGCGCCCACCGGCAGCCGCAGGCTGACGTCGGAGGTCACCCGCAGCGCGCCGAACCGCTTGTCCAGGCCGACGATCTCCAGCGCAGCCGCCTCCGTCATGCGGCGCTCCGGCGAGAAAGATATCGCCAGGCCGCCGTGGCGGAGCCCAGCACGCCGCCCCGGCCCAGCAGCACCACCGCGATCAGCAGCACGCCGATCGCGAACATCCAGTAGAACGGGCTCCACTGCGAGGAGAAGTGCTTCAGCAGCATGTACAGCGGCGTGCCGACGAGCGCGCCGTACAGCGACCCCACGCCGCCCAGCACCAGCATCACCAGCACGTCGAACGACAGATCGAGCGACAGCACGCCCAGGCCGACGAAGGCGCTGGTCTGGGTGAGCAGCGCGCCGGCCAGGCCGGCCACCGCGGCGCTGATCGTGAAGGCCACCACCAGGTGCGGCGTCACGCCGTTGCCCAGCAGCCGCATCCGCTCCGGGTTCTCGCGGATGCCCTGCAGCGCCACGCCGAACGGCGAGGCGACGATGCGGCGCAGGATCAGGTAGACGACGATGAGCCAGCCCAGCACGTACAGGTAGCGCGTCTGGCCGCCGAGCCCCCAGCGGAACGTGCCGAACAGCGGAGCGATCACCAGACCGGCCAGGCCGTCGTCGCCGCCGGTCAGCCCGGTGGCCTTGTGCGCGGCCTCGAACACCAGCACGCTCAGCGCCAGCGTGACCATCAGCAGCGGCAGCCCCGACAGGCGCAACACGAACGGGCCGACCAGTGCGGCGAGCGCTGCGGCCGCGGCGGCGGCGGCGATCGCCGCCGTCACCGGTTCGGTCCAGCCCGCCTGCGACAGCCAGGCCACCGTGTAGGCTCCCAGGCCGAAGAACACGGCGTGACCGAGCGACAGCACGCCGGCGAAGCCCAGCAGCAGGTCGTACGACAGCACCAGCATCACCATGACGAGCACCGAGGTGCCCACCGACAGATACTCGGGGAAGACGAAGAAGGCGCCGAGCGCCAGTGCCCACCACAGCAGCTCGGGCAGCCGCCAGCGGCCGCGGGCCAGGATCGAGTCGGACGGAATCGAGGTCATGTGCTCACCCTGGGCGCGAGAAGGCCGTGCGGACGCCAGATCATTAGGACGATCAGCAGCAGGTAGATGTAGAAGCCGCCGAACTGGGGGAACAGATATCTGCCGCCCACCTCCACGATGCCCACCAGCAGCGACACCAGCACCGCCGCGCGGATGCGGCCGCTGCCGGACAGCGAAACGATCACCAGCATCAGCACCAGGTACTTGAAGGGCCACATCGGCTGCATCGGCAGGATCGGAGCGCCCAGCGCGCCGCCCAGCGCCGCCAGGCCGCTGCCGAGGGCGAACATGCCCCGGTAGAGGCGCGGCACGTCGATGCCGATCGCCTGGGTCATCGTCCGGTTGTCGACGGCCGCGCGGACCTTCGCGCCGATCCGCGTGTGCTCGAAGCTCCACCAGAGCGCCGCGATCACGCCGAGGCAGACGACGGTGGTGAACACCCGGTAGATCTCGAACTCGCGAATGCCCAGATCGACATTGCCCTTGAGTGCGGCCGGCAACTCGAGCGGATAGAGGTTGGCGCCGAAAGCCGCGGTCAGGCCGGCGATCACGACGAAATTCAATCCGATCGTCACCAGCACCTGGTCGAGCTCGGAGCGACCGTAGAGGAAGCGGAACAGCACCCGCTCGGCGATCACGCCCAGCAGCGCAACGGCGGCCACGGCCACGATCAGCGCTGCCGCGAACGGCGCTCCCGTGAGGGGCCCCCGCGGCGGATTCCTCGTTGAGGGGGCAAGATAACCGCCGATCGCGGCCATCGCCCCATGCGCGAGGTTGACCACCCGCATCAGGCCCATCGTCAGCACCAGCCCGAGCGAGATCAGGCACAGGATCAGCCCGTAGGAAACCCCGTACAGCAGGATGAACGTCAGTGATGCCATGTCGGTCGCGCGCGTTTCCGAATCGTCGAACGGGCGGGCACGGCGGCCGGCCGCCGTGCGAGTCCCGCATTCACTTCGCGGTCGGCGGAACTTTCTCCCACTTCTGGATCACGCGGTTGCGCTTCACGCCGTCCGGGCCCTTGACCACCTCGCGGCCATAGAAGTCCTGGGTCAGTTCCCGGACCGGTTCGAGCGTCACCATGCCGCGCGGGCTCTCGAACGTGTAGCCGGACACCGCCTTCATCGCGGCGTCGCCGTTGAACGGCTTGCCGGCCTGGTCGGCGATCATCTTGTAGGCGACGCGCATCGCATCGTAGGTGCCGATGCTCAGGCTGTTGGGCCTGGCCGTCGGGCCGACGTTCTTCGCGAGCCAGGCCGTCATCGCCTTGCTCTGCGTGTTCTCCGCGTAGGCGTCGAAGTTGATCACCGACTGGTAGCCGAGCACCGCGTCGTCGAACTGCGGCAGCTCGCTGTCGTCGGCCTCGCCCTGGCCGATGATCATCAGCTTGCCCGTCAGGCCGCGCGCGGCGAGCGCCTTCACGAAGCTCACCGCCGCGGCGCCGGGCGGGACGAACACCTGCAGCACGTCCGGATTCGCATTGGCGATCCGTTCGGCGAATGGCGAGAAGTCCGTGGTATTCAGCGGGATGCGCACGTTGCCGGTCATCGTTCCGCCCTCGGCGGTGAACTTGGCCATGAACGCCTGCTCCACCAGGTGCCCGGGGCCATAGTCGGCTACCGCGACGTAGCCGCGGCTCTTGCCGGCCTTGCGGGCATGGAGCGCCGCCAGCTCCGCCGGCTGGCTCATCGTGATGCCCAGCCGGACGAAGTAGGGCGACATCCTGATCAGCGCCGGCGTGGCGGCATTGGGCATCAGCAGCGGTGTCTTGGACTCCGCGGAGACGGGTGCCGCGGCGGCGACCTCCGGACTCAGGTAGAAGCCGGCCAGGATCGATACCTTGTCGCGCACCACCAGTTCTTCGGCCAGACGCTTGGCGAGCGAGGGGTCGGCGCCGCCGCTGTCGCGGTAGATCACTTCCACGGTCCGGCCGCCCACCTTGTTGCCGTTGATGCCGAGGAAGGACTCGACGCCCTGCTTGAAGCTCTGGCCCGCCGAGGCGAAGGGGCCGGTATAGGGACCCACCACCCCGATCTTGATCGTCTCCTGCGCCGGGGCCGCCATCGCGGCACCGGCGCACACGATGCCCGCGAGCAGGCGAGCCCGCAGGGGGTTCAGGATGTTGCGCATGTCTCGTGTCCTCCTTTGTGGTGGCGGCTGCTGCCCTCTACGCCTGCGCTCTAGATGTCGAGCACCAGCTTTTCCGACTTGCTGCCGGAGCAGCAGATCATCATCACGTTGTTGGCGGCCTGTTCCGCATCGCTCAGCACGTAGTCCTTGTGGTCCGGAACGCCGGCCAGCACCTTGACGGCGCACTCGCCGCAGATGCCTTGCTCGCACGACGAGGTGGCGGTGATGCCTTCGGCCTGCAGCACCTCGAGAATCGAGCTGCCTTGCGGAATCGCCAGCGTGCGGCGCTGCCGCGCCAGCTCCACGAGGAATCCGCCCGTCGGCATGGATTCCTCGGGCGGCTGGAAGTACTCCATGTGCACGCGGTCCGAGGGTAAGCCGACCGAGCGGGCGGCGTCGGTGAACGCGGCCATCATCGCCTTGGGGCCGCAGCAGTAGAAGTCGGCCCGCGGGTGCTCGCGCATCAGTGACGCGAAGTCCAGGAACCGCGACTGTTCGTCGTCGCAGCGTATCGCCGCATGCGGGGCATGGCCGGCGACTTCATCGGCGAACGCAGCCACGGCTCGCGACCGGCAGCAGTACAGCAGTTGCCAGGAGGCACCGATGGCGCCCAGCCGCTTCGCCATCGACAACATCGGCGTGATGCCGATGCCCCCGCCGAGAAGGACCGAGTGACGGGCGGATTCGTTCAACGGAAACAGATTGCGCGGCGCCGAGATGGTCAGTCGGTCGCCCTTCGCGACGCTGTGGTGAACGAAGGCGGAACCGCCGCGGCTGGCCGGCTCGAGCGCGACGGCGATCTGGTAGCGGTGCCGTTCGCTCTCGCTGTTCATCAGCGAATAGCTGCGCACCAGGCCGTTCGGCAGCATTAGATCGATATGGGCACCGGCGCGAAAGGGCGGCAGTGCACCCTCCGCCGGCTGCAGCTCGAGACAGCGGACGTTGCCGGGCATATCCGCCACATCGGTCACCCGCACCCGCAGTCGTTCACTCAACGGGTGACCCCCAGGCGTCGCGCACATGGATGGCGCGCGCACTTGATCCGGTTTCCTGTCACGACGTCTCCTCGCTCTCGGCCGATGGCGCACGCACACGAGAGGTGCCGGCCGTCCCTGCAACGGTGGGCATTCTAAATTGAATTCACTAAGACATGCAATACGCGTTTTCTCGGAGAGGTTGCGTGGAAGGCGCGGGGCTGCGCGGCATCAACGAACGGACATCGCGCGGGCGATGACGGCCGGGGCTCCCTGCAGAACCTTCCACAGTTCCTCGGCACGGCGGTCGGCGAGGATGTATTCCTCCTCGGCGGCGATGCCCTGCAGCATCCGCTCTGCGACGTCATGCGGGCTGACCTTCGGACGGTCGACCACGGCGACCATGTCGGTGTCGATCAGGCCGGCGTACACGCCCAGCACTTTCGTGCCCGCGGTTCTCAGTTCACTGCGGATGGCCTCGGTGACGGCTGCAGAGGCGGCCTTGGACACGCAGTAGGTGGGATTCAGCGGCGAGACGAACCAGGCGGTGACGGACAGCATGTTGACCATGACGCCGCCGCCATTGCGGGCCAGCACCGGGGCGAATGCGCGCGCCATTGCCATCAGACCGAACACGTTGACGTCGAATTCCGTGTGCAGCGCCGCGGCCGCCGCTTCGGCGAGCACCGGCACGGCGTGCATCACTCCCGCGTTGTTGATGAGCAGACCGACATCGCCGCACCGGTCGGCGGCCGCGCGCACCTGCTCGGGCGAGGTGATGTCGAGCCGGATCGGAACGACGCGCGAGTCGATCGAGTCGACAGGACTCCTGGCAGCGGCATAGACCTTGCGCGCTCCGGCGTCGAGCAGCGCCTGGGTACAGGCCTTGCCCAGGCCGCGATTGGCTCCGGTGACCAGCGCGATGCTTTCTTCGATCCTCATCGTAGCCCTCCGTTGTCTGCCGGTTCTAGTGATGGCTGCCGATCTGCGTCTTCTCTGTTCCCGGAACTGGGGAGTATTTCTCTTCACGGGAGCCGACGGTGCGCCTCCTGTTCCTCTCCAACTGATCGATTGCGCTCGGCGATGAACCTGTGCTTGAATGTAATATGGAAATGAATTCCATATTACATTCAAGCCGTCTTTTACCGAAGCTCCGCGCGCCCCGCAGCGAATCAACGATCGAAGGAGAGACCTATGCTTTCAGCCGAGAACAACGAACTGATCTGTCGTGTCGGTCCGGGCACGCCGATGGGCAACCTGATGAGGGAATACTGGGTTCCGG
>DAISWF010000065.1:0-22211 GCA_036826495.1 Burkholderiaceae bacterium | reverse complement strand
GCGGCCGCGTGGCGGGTTCGCCGCCGCGGGCCGCCCGCCCCCGCCGTTACATCCTGGTACAAACTCGCGCCGCCCGGGGGTCAACAGCGGCCCGCCGCCGTCCGTTTCAGTCCTCATGCCCAGGGATGGACCTCCCCAGGGGCAAACCGGAGGACATGATGAACACCGTCGTCAAACTGCTGATCGCGCTGGCCGTGCCGCTGTCGCTGGGCGCCTGTGCGGTCGTGCCGGCCGAGCCCTATTACGGCGGCCCGGTGGTGGCGCCGGCGCCGGTGATCGTCACGCCCTCGGTCGGCTTCGGCTACTACCGCAGCTACGGCTATCGGCCCGGCTGGGGGCATGGTTACCGCCACGGCTGGGGCGGCCACGGGCGCTGGCGCTGAGCGGCTCAGGGGCCCTCGGGGCCTGTTCATGGTGTGAACAGTCTCTAGCTTCGCGCCAGCATCTGCAGCAGCCGCGCCTGTGACTGGCGCGGTTTGGCGCCGCGGGGCCGGCGCCGGGTGTAGCGTCCGTCCTCGTCCATCGTCCAGGCCGACAGATTGTCGGCCAGATGCTCCGAGATCGCCTCGACGATCACGCGGCGCTTGAGCTTGCGGTCGAGCACCGGGAACGCCAGCTCGACGCGGCGCAGCAGATTGCGGCCCATCCAGTCCGCCGAGGCCAGCCAGACGTCCTGCCGGCCGTCGTTCCAGAAGTAGTAGACGCGGCTGTGCTCGAGGAAGCGGCCGACGATCGAGCGCACGCGGATGTTGTCGGACAGGCCCGGCACACCGGGCCGCAGCGCGCAGACGCCGCGCACGATCAGGTCGATGCGCACGCCGGCCTGGCTCGCCTCGTACAGCGCCTCGATCACCGACGGCTCCAGCAGCGCGTTGATCTTCGCCGCCAGGTAGCCGCGGCGGCCGGCCAGCGCATGATCGCGTTCGCGCCGGATCGCGGCCAGCACCTGCTCGTGCAACGTGAACGGCGCCTGCAGCAGCGCGCGCAGCTCGCCGGCCTGCCCGAGCCCCGTCAGCCGGCGGAACACCTCGTGGACGTCGGCACACACCGTCTCGTCGGCGGTGAACAGGCCGAAGTCCTCGTAGAGCCGGGCGGTGCGCGGATGGTAGTTGCCGGTGCCCAGATGCACGTAGCGGCGCAGCCGGCCTTCCTCGCGCCGCACGACCATCGCCATCTTCGCATGGGTCTTGTGACCGACGACGCCATAGACCACATGAGCGCCGACCGCCTCCAGCCGCGCCGCCCAGTTGATGTTGGTCTCTTCGTCGAAGCGGGCCATCAGCTCGACGACCACGGTGACTTCCTTGCCGGCGCGGGCGGCCGCCACCAGCGATTCCATCAGCGCACTGTCGGCGCCGGTGCGGTACACCGTCTGCTTGATCGCGACCACCTGCGGGTCCCGCGCCGCGCTGCTCAGGAAATCCATCACCGGCACGAACGACTCGTACGGGTGATGCAGCAGCACGTCCCGCTTGCGCAGCACCGCGAACAGATCCGTGTCCTGCAGCACCTGCGGAATCGCCGGCTCGAACGGCGGAAACTTCAGTTCCGGCCGGTCGACGATGTCGATCACCTGCGACAGCCGGTTCAGGTTCACCGGACCATCGACCCGGTAGCAGTCGCGCTCGGTCAGCTCGAACTCGCGCAGCAGCCGCTCGACCAGCGGCTCGGGGCAGCCGGCCGAGACCTCCAGACGTACCGCGTCGCCGTAGTGGCGCTGCGGCAGCTCGCCCTGCAGCGCGGCGCGCAGGTCGGTGATCTCCTCGTCATCGACGAACAGTTCGCTGTTGCGTGTCACGCGGAACTGATGGACCGAGCGCACCTGCATGCCGGGGAACAGCCGCCCGACGAACACCTGCACGATCGAGGTCAGCAGCATCAGCCCGTGTCGGGCCAGGCTGATGCGGTCGGGCACCTTCAGGAGCCGCGGCAGCGCGCGCGGAGCCTGCACGACCGCTATGCCGGCGCGTCGGCCGAACGCATCGGTGCCGTCCAGCTCGACGATGAAGTTCAGGCTCTTGTTGAGGATGCGCGGAAACGGGTGGGCCGGATCGAGCGCGATCGGCGTCAGCAGCGGCTCGATGTCCGACAGGAACACCTCCTCGGCCCACTGAAGCTGCGCCGGCGTCCAGGAATCGATCGCGTGCAGCACGATGCCTTCGTCGCGCAGCAGCGGCAGCAGCGTGTCGTTCAGCAGCCGGTATTGCCGCTGCACGAGCTGGCGGGCACGGACGGCCACCCGTTCCAGACTGCGGCGGGCATCCGAGGCTTCGGAGCTGCGCTCGATGAACACGATCTCCTTCAGCTCGGCCACCCGCACCTCGAACAGCTCGTCGAGGTTGCCGCAGACGATCGTCAGGAAGCGCAGCCGCTCGAGCAGCGGCACCTGCGCGTCCTCCGCCTGGGCCAGCACCCGTTCGTTGAACGCCAGAATGCCCAGCTCACGGTCCAGCAGACGCGCAAACTCCCCCTGCACAGCCGGAACGGATGCATCCATGGACGCGAGTCTGGGGGCGGACGGTGACGATTTGATGACGAAGGGATTCTTTGACATGCTTCGGGCGCGCGGGTCCTCCCCAAGCGCACGATAACGATCTTCTCTCCAGGAGCCCCCTGCCGTCCATGGCCGACCAACGCCTGCTCGCCGCCGTCGATCTGGGTTCGAACAGCTTCCGACTGCTGATCGGCCGCGTGGAGGGAACCGCGCTGGGCGCGCAGATCCGCCCGCTCGACAGCCTGAAGGAATCGGTGCGGCTGGCCGCCGGGCTGGACGACGACGGCATGCTCGACGCCGCGTCGCAGCGGCGCGCCACCGAGGCGCTGAACCGTTTCGGCGAACGGCTGCGCTCGTTCAAGCCCGACGCGGTGCGCGCGGTGGCCACCAACACGCTGCGGGTCGCCCGCAACGGCAAGCGCTTCCAGGTGACCGCGGAAGCGGCGCTGGGCTTTCCGATCGAGGTGATCTCGGGTCACGAGGAAGCGCGGCTGATCCATCTGGGCGCCGCCCATGCGCTGCCCAACGACGGCCAGCCGCGGCTCGTCGTCGACATCGGCGGCGGCTCCACCGAGTGCATCATCGGCCGCGACTATGAGCCGCTGATGCTGGAATCGGTGGCCACCGGCTGCGTGTCGCTGTCGGCGCGCTATTTCAACGACGGTTCGATCGACCGGCGCCGGTTCGATCATGCGGTGCTGAGCGCGCGCGCCGCGTTCGCGCCGATCGCGCGGGCGTTCCATGCGCACGGCTGGTCGTATGCGGTCGGCACCTCGGGCACCGCCAAGGCGCTGTGCCAGTATGCGGAGCTCAACCTGGGCGAGGACCGGCTGAGCCGCGAGGCGTTGACGCAGCTCGCCGAGGCGCTGATCAAGGCCGGCCACATCGACCGGCTGCGCATCGAGGGCCTGAAGCCCGACCGCCGCCCGGTGCTGGCCGGCGGCCTGGCGGTGATGACCGCGCTGTTCGACGAGCTGGGCGTGCAGGCGCTGCGCTACTGCAACGGCGCGCTGCGCCAGGGCGTGCTGTACGACGTGCTGGGCCGCTCGGAAGGCGTGGACATGCGCGAGGTCACCGTGACCCGCATGGCCCAGCGCTACGGCACCGAGCTGGCCCACGGCGAACGGGTGGCGCGCTCGGCCCAGGCGCTGTTCGGCCAGGCGGCGCGCGCGTCGAACGAGGAGCTCGCGCAGCGCAGCCGGCTGCTGGCCTGGACCGCGCGGCTGGCCGAGATCGGCATGTCGCTGTCGCACGAGGACTTCCACAAGCATTCGGCCTACATGCTGATGCACGCCGACATGCCCGGCTTCTCGCAGCCGGAGCAGACGCTGATGGCCCACCTGGCGCTGGCGCAGACCGGCGGCCTGCGCAAGCTGAGGCCGCTGCTGGGCGATCCGCTGGACTGGCTGATGGCGCTGTCGCTGCGGCTGGCGGCGATCCTGCACCGGCACCGCGACGACGAGGAGGTGGTGGTGCCGGCGCTGTTCCTGAAGCGCAACCGGCTGCGCATCGAAGTGCCGAAGGTCTGGGCACAGGCGCACCCGCTGTCGCACGACAGCCTGCAGGCCGAGGCTCAGCTATGGTCGGAGATCGACGTGTTCGAGGAATTCGTCTACCAGACCTTGTAGCGATGTCGGTGCGCGACCTGCTGCCGCTGGTGCTGCGCCGTCTGCTGCGGGTGTTCGTCCGCTTCAGCGTGGTGCCGGCCGAGGGGCTGCCCGAGGGGGTCGACCGCGGCCGGCCGATCGTCTATGCACTGCACATCCGGCAGCTCTCGACATTGCTGCTGCTCGACGAGGTGACCGAACGGCAGGGGCTGCCGCGGCCGCGCGTGCCGCTGATCGCCGGGTCGCTGAAGGAGCAGGGCGCGTTCTTCTTTCTGCCCCGCCACGGCCAGCCTTCGCCGCTCACCCGTTCACCGTACCGTTATTCCGAGCGGCTGCAGCGACTGGTCGCGGTGGCGCAGCAGGATCCGTCGATCGACGTGCAGATCGTGCCGGTCAGCGTGTTCTGGGGACGGGCGCCGCAGAAGCAGCCGTCGATCCTGAAGGCGCTGTTCGCCGACGCCTGGGCGGTGCCCGGCTTCGTCGGGCAGGTGCTGCGGATCCTGATCCACGGCCGCCAGACCCTGCTGGTGTTCGGCCGGCCGCTGTCGCTGCGCGCCGAGGTCGATGCCGCCGGCCGCGAGCATGCGGCGCCCGATGCGGCGCTGCGCCGGCTGGGGCGGCGGCTGCGCGCCGCGTTCCGGCACGAACGCGAGCTGGTGATCGGCCCCAACCTGTCGCACCGCGAGACGCTGCTGCACGCGGTGATCGATGCCGAGCCGGTGCGCGCGGCGATCCGCGACGAGGCGATCGCCCGCGGCACGACCGCCGACAAGGTGGAGCTGCGCGCGCGCCGCATCGCGATCGGCATCGCCTCGCACTATTCGTATCCGTTCATCCGCGCCTTCGACATCGCGCTGACCGCGCTGTGGAACCGGCTGTACGAAGGCGTAGCCGTCCATCACTTCGAATCGATCGCCCCGGTGGCCGCCGGCGCGGAGCTGGTCTACCTGCCGTGCCACCGCAGCCACGTCGACTACCTGCTGCTGTCGTACGTGATCTATCACCGCGGACTGCAGACGCCGCATGTGGCGGCCGGCGACAATCTGAACCTGCCGCTGGTCGGCAGCCTGCTGCGCCGGGGCGGCGCGTTCTTCCTGCGCCGCAGCTTCAAGGGCGATGCGCTGTACGGCGCGGTGTTCGCCGAGTACCTGCACGCGATGCTGTCGCGCGGGTTCCCGATCGAGTACTTCATCGAGGGCGGCCGCAGCCGCACCGGTCTGATGCTGACGCCGAAGGCCGGCATGCTGACGATGACCGTCGAGAGCCTGCTGCGCGATCCGGCGCGGCCGCTGGTGTTCGTGCCGGTATACATCGGCTACGAGCGGCTGGTCGAGGGCGACACCTACATCGCCGAGCTGTCGGGCCGGCCGAAGGAACGCGAATCGGTGCTCGGGCTGATGCGTTCGCTGCGGGCGCTGCGCGAACGGTTCGGCAAGGTCCATGTGAACGTCGGCGAGCCGCTGCGCTGCGATGCCGGCGCGCTGGCCGACGAGGCGACCCGCTATCGGCGGATCGGCGAGCTGGCGACGGAGCTGGCAACCCGGATCAACGACGCGGTGGTGATCAGCCCGGTGAACCTGCTGGCGCTGGCGATGCTGGCCGCGCCGCGCCCGGCGATGGATGCGCAGCGGCTGGCCGAGCAGATCGATATGATCCGCGCGCTGCTCGAACGGGTGCCCTACTCCGGGCGGCTGGTGCTGACGCCGCTCGACGGCCGGGGCGTGGTCGCCTATGCCGAGCAGCAGCGCATCGTGCAGCGCGTCCGCCATCCGCTGGGCGACGTGGTGCAGGCCGAGCCCCGGCAGGCGATCCTGCTCGCCTATTTCCGCAACAACGTGCTGCATGCGCTGGCGGTGCCGGCGCTGCTGGCCACCCTGATCGCCCGCAACGGCCGGATCACCGGATCGCATGCGGCGGCGGTGACCGGACGGCTGTTCCCGATCCTGAAGGCGGGGCTGTTCCTGTCCGGCGACGAGGCGGAACTGCCGTCGCGGGTGTCGCGGCTGATCGCCGCCTTCGTCGAGCTCGGGCTCGCGCAGCGGGCGGACGAAGACGCCCCTGGCGGCACTCCCTTCGACAGCCCTTTCGAAACCCCCTTCGACGCCCTCGGCGCCACCCTGTGCGCGCCGGCCCTGCCGCAGTCGCAGCGCGGCTCGCTGTCGCTGCACGGGCTGGCCGGCATGCTGCGCGCGCCGCTCGAGCGCTTCTACATCGCGGTGACCACGCTGGCGCAGGCCGCACCGGGCAGCCTGGACGGCCAGGCGCTGGAGGAACGCTGCGTGCTGTTCGCGCAGCGGGTCGTCATGCTGCACGAATCGGCGGGGCCCGAGTTCGCCGACCGGGCGGCGTTCCGCTCGATCATCACGACCTTGCGCGAGCTCGGTCAGATCGAGGAGATCGACGGCCGGCTGCATCCGACGCCGCTGCTGGCGGCCAGCGTCGCCGATGCGCCCTGGCTGCTGTCGGCCGACACCCGGCTGGCGCTGTCGCACCTGACGGAGACGCAGGGTTGAAGCGGCGCAGGGCGGAGGCGCCGCGGGGCTGAGGGGGCGTGCGGGCTGCGGTCGTTGTTGCCCCCGGCCGGACCGCCGATCACGACGCCCGGATCACCGCCTCCGCGCCGCGGCCGGGCGCGCAGCGCGCACGCGGGCAGCGGAATCGTCCTGGCCGAGCATCTTCGGCAGCAGGCTGCGCACCAGCCGCGCGACCTCCCGGGCGGCGATCGTCATCGGCCGCTGCGCGGTGACGCTCAGCGTGACGAAGCGCGTCATCGCCGGCTGCACGATGCGCGCGACCTGCAGCCGCCCTTCGTCGACCTCGCGCTCGACCGCGTAGCCGGGCACGATCGCATGACAGCCGCCGCCGGCGACGACGTCGGCCAGCAGCGACACCGAGTCGACGACCATCGATTCGTCGAGCCGGATGCCGTGACGCCTGGCCTTCTTCTCGAGCACGCCGCGCCATGCGTTGGGCGCGCTCGGCAGCAGCAGCGGCAGGCCGTCGAGCTCCCTGAAGGGGATGCGGCCGTGGCGGGTCAGGCGGTCGCCCGCCGCGCCGATCACGCACATGTCGACGCGCGCGAGCAGCTCTTCGCCGTCGGGCGGAGCGTGCCCGTAGCGGTTCAGGATCGCGAGGTCGACCGTGCCGTTGGCGATCGCCTCGTCGAGAAAGCCGCCGAACGCCTCGTCGATCTGCAGCCGCACGGCCGGCAGCCGCTGCCGGGTCTCGCGATAGAGCATGCCCACGAACGGCCGGCTCACCGACGGCAGCACGCCCAGCCGCACCGTGCCGACCGGCTTGCCGGCCAGCGCGCGCGCATCGCTGGCGATCTGCTCGGCGTCGTTCAGCAGCGCCTCGATCCGCGGCAGCACGCCGGCTCCGAGCTCGGTCGGATGCACGCCGCGGCCGGTGCGGTGGAACAAGCGGCCGCCGAGGCGCTCCTCCAGGGCGGCGATCCGCCGGCTGGCGGCCGACTGCGTCAGATCGAGCTTCACCGCCGCCTTGGTCAGGCTGCCGAGCGCGGCGGCCTGCACCAGCAGCTCGAGGTCGCGCAGGTCGTTCATCGCGCTCTCCATCGTTGCAGGGCCCGTGAACCGGCCCCGGCCATTCTACCGGCGCATGACTGATTCCCGGATCGATCGTTTCGGCGCATGGGCGGTACCGCCGATACTTCGACGGGGAGGAAGACGGGATGAGGCATCTGAAGACCGAGATCGCGGTGATCGGCGGCGGGCTGGGCGGTGTCGCGGCGGCGCTGGCTGCCCTGCGGCTCGGGCGGTCGGTCGTGCTGGCCGAGGAAACCGACTGGCTCGGCGGGCAGATCACGTCGCAGGCCGTGGTTCCCGACGAGCATCCGTGGATCGAGGAGACCGGCGGGTCGGCGTCGTACCGGCTGCTGCGGCAGGAGATCCGGGCGTTCTATCGCCGACACTACCCGGTCACGGCGCCGCTGTCGTTCGGGGTCGACCGCCTGAACCCCGGCGGATGCCCGATCTCGCGGATCGGTCACGAGCCGGCGGTCGCCGCCGCCGTCATCGACGCGATGCTCGCCGGTCATCGCTCGGCGCGCCGGCTCGTGCTGCTGCGGCGGCACGTGCCGCGGTCGGTCGACGTAGACGGCGACCGGGTGCGCGGCATCGTGCTCGCCGATGCCGCGACCGGCGCCACCGTCCATGTCGAGTTCGACTACCTGATCGATGCCACCGAGCTCGGCGACCTGCTGCCGCTCGCCGGCGCGGAGCACGTGACCGGCGCCGAGAGCCAGGACCGCACCGGCGAGCCGCATGCGAGGAGCGGCCCGGCGCGGCCGGACGACCAGCAGTCGATCGCGGTGTCGTTCGCATTCGACTGGTCGGCCGGCACCGACAATCTGATCGCCAGGCCGCCGATGTACGAGTTCTGGCGCTCGTATCGCGACAACCCCTGGCAGGGCTCGCAGTTGTCGTGGGAGAGCTGGAATCACCAGTTGCGCCGCAAGCGGTTCAAGCCGCTGATCGACGGGCCGCGCGAGCGCGAGCGCGGCCTGGACTTCTGGCACTACCGGCGCATCGCGTTCGCCGGCAATTTCGCTCCCGGCTTCTTCGCCAGCGACATCGTCGTCGCGAACTGGCATCAGAACGACTACTGGAAGCTGCCGCTGGTCGGCGGGCCGCCCGGGCAGAGGGAACAGGCGATCGCCGAGGCCCGGCAGTTGAGCCTGTCGCTGCTGTACTGGATGCAGTCCGAGGCGCCGCGTCACGACGGCGGTCACGGCTATCCGGAACTGCGGCTGCGCGACGACGTGATGGACACCGCCGACGGCCTCGCCAAGCACGTCTACGTGCGCGAAGGCCGCCGCATCGTCGCCGAGACGACGATCGTCGAGCAGCACATCAGCGCGCACGAGCGGGCATCGCTGGGCACCGCCGAGCGCTACGACGACAGCGTCGGCATCGGCTACTACAACATCGACCTGCATCCCTGCACCGTCGAGCGCAGCTTCCTGCACGTCGGCTGCCTGCCGTTCCAGCTTCCGCTCGGCGCGCTGCTGCCGGTGCGTCTGGAGAACCTGCTGCCGGCCTGCAAGAACATCGGGACGACGCACATCACCAACGGCGCCTACCGGATGCATCCGATCGAGTGGAGCATCGGCGAGGCGGCCGGCGCGCTGGCGGCGTTCTGCGTCGAGCGCAAGGCCGCGCCGCGCCAGGTGCGCGCCGGGCGACGCCTGTTGCGGGAGTTCCAGTCGCTGCTCGCCGAAACGCTCGGCGTGCCGCTCGCCTGGCCCGCCTACGTCGCGCTCGACCGCTCGCTGATCGCGAACGCGTACTGGCCGCCCGATGGTCTCGCGCCGGCGGATCCGGCCGATCCGGACGACGCCGGCGGCGCGTCCGCCAACCCGATGAGGTCCTGGTCATGAACATCATCCGCCGATCGGCCGCCGCCATCGTCGTCGGCCTCGCCGCACTGCCGGTCGCGCTGCCGGCCGCCGCGCAGGGCTTTCCGAACCGCCCGATCCGGATCATCGTCCCGACCGGCCCGGGCTCCGCGTCGGACTCGGTGCCGCGGCTGCTGGCCGAGCCGCTGAGCGCGGAGCTCGGGCAGCCGGTCATCGTGATGAATCGTCCCGGCGGCAGCACGACGATCGGCAACGAGTTCGTCGCGAAGTCGCCGCCCGACGGCTATACGCTGCTGGTGTCGACGGCCGGCATGATCATCGCCGCGACGGCGTTCAAGGATCTGAAGTACGACACCGCGGCCTTCGCATCGGTCACGGTGCTGACGCGCTCTCCGCTCGGCCTGGCGGCGAACCTCGATTTCCCGCCGCGCACCGTGCGCGAGCTGATCGACTATGCGAAGGCCCATCCGAACAAGGTCAGCTTCGGCTCGCTGGGCGTGGGCACCTCGCACCAGGTCACCGGCGAGAAGCTCAAGCTCGAGGCCAGCATCGACATGGTCCACGTGCCGTACAAGGGATCGGGCGCCGCGCACATGGATCTGATGGGCGGACAGATCCAGATCATGTTCGACAATCTCGTCTCGCTGATGCCGCACTTCAAGGCCGGCAAGCTGCGTCCGCTGGCCGTCACCAGCGCGAAGCGTCATCCGCAGCTTCCGGACGTGCCGACGCTGGCCGAGTCGGGCCTGAAGGACTTCGAGGCGCAGGCCTGGTTCGGCATCGTCGCGCCGCCCGGCACGCCCAAGGACGTGCTCGCACGGCTCAACGAGGGCTTCGTGAAGGTGCTTGCGATGCCCGAGATCCGCCGCCGGCTGACCGAGGGCGGCTCCGAGGTCATCGGCAATTCGCCGGAGGCCGCCGACCGGTTCCTGCTCGATGAGCTCGAGCGCTGGGGCTCGGTGATCAAGGCGGCCAACATCCGGATCGAGTAGCGTCGGGAATCACGCGGCCGCGCTCCGCATGCGCTGACCGGCGCGCCGCCCAGGTGCTACAGCCGGACGCCGTGGCCTGCGCCGATCAGCGCGTGCCCGGCTGCGCCGCGACCTCCGACGGGGCCCTGGTCTGCGGCATCTCGGCCGGATGGCCCTTGGGCGCGCCGATGTTCTGCTCGACCTCGGGCAGCGAGTGCGCGATGCCCTTGTGGCAATCGATGCAGGTCTGGCCGGTATTGACCGCTTCCTGATGGCGCGCCGCGCTGCGCTTGTTCTGTTCGGCGTAGTCCATGAAACCGAAAGCGTGGCAGTTGCGGCACTCCTGACTGTCGTTGGCCTTCATCCGCGCCCACTCGTGGCCGGCGAGCACCGCACGCTTGGCGTTGAATTTCTCCGGCGTGTCGATGGTGCCCAGCACCTTGTGCAGCAGCTCGTTGCTGGCCTGGATCTTGCGCCAGACCTTGGGCCCCCATTCCTTGGGCACGTGGCAATCGGGGCAGGTGGCGCGCACGCCGGTCCGGTTCTGGTAGTGGATCGTGTTGCGGTACTCGACGAACACGTTGTCCTTCATCTCGTGACAGGAGATGCAGAACTCCTCGCGGTTGGTGTACTCCATCGCGGTGTTGAAGCCGCCCCAGAAGACGATCCCCAGCACGAACGCGATGCCCAGGCCGCTGAAGGCGAGCGCCCGCAGCTTGCCGATCAGGCCCTTGTTCGGCCCGTTGTTCGGCCCCTTCTTCGGTCCCTCGTTCGGCCCGTTCTTGCGCGCGCCGGCGGCGCGGTCGTTCTCAGCCATGGTTGTCCTCGCCGCTCACTGCAGCCCGCGCGCGCGCTGGAACGTGTTGTCGACCAGCGGCTTGGCATCGGTCTGCGGCACGTGGCACTGCGTGCAGAAGTAGCGGCGCGGGCTGATGTTGTCCAGCTCCTGCCCTTCGCGGGTACGGAAGTGCGTGACGCTGACGCGCGTCGCGCCGCTCGCCTTGGCCTTCTGGAAGGCATGGCAGTCCATGCACTTGTTGAAGTTCTTGGTCACCTGGTAGTTGGCGATCGTGTGCGGGATCAATGGCGGCTGCTGTACGAAGTCGCGGTCGGAGGCGGCGTGGTCGCGCTCCTGCTTGAACGGCGTCGGCACGTTGTCCGCCTCGATCGGCGTGCCGCCGCGCAATCCCTCCAGCCTGACCGGCTCGGGGCCGGCCGACTGCGCGAGCGGTGCGCCAAGGGCGAAGAGGCAGGCCGCGAGGACCAGCTTGTAGAGGCTGCGGACTCGCATTTGTCAGTCCCTCCTGGAATCGAATCTATGAGTGAGCGTGAAGACGTCGGGGCCGCAGACGTCGATGCAGCGGCCGCAATTGGTGCATGCGGCCTCGGTGATGACCGGCCCGGCGCCGGACTTGCCCTTCAGAGGCAGCGCGAGGACCTGCGGCTCCGGGCACACCGCGTAGCAGTCGGCGCAGTCGTCGCAGCGGCTGGCATGGCGCGCCGACACGCGCAGCAGGCTCTTGCTGCCGATCAGCGAATAGGTGGCGCCGACCGGGCAGACGTGTCCGCACCAGCCTCTGGGCGCGATCAGCAGGTCGAACAGGAACACCGCGACCGCCGCGCCCCAGCCGATCGAACCGCCGAAGATCAGCGCGCGCTGCGTGATCGACACCGGATTGACCGTTTCCCAGGCGGCGTGGCCGGTGACGGCGCTGGCCGCCAGCACCGCCGCCGCGATCCAGTAGCGCAGCCGGCGATCCGGCGCACGGCCGCCGCCGATCGACAGCGTGCGGCGCAGCCATGCCGCGGCATCGGTCACCAGGTTCACCGGGCAGACCCAACTGCAGAACACGCGGCCGCCGACGACGCCGTAGAACGCGATGACGATCGCCGCCCCGATCAGCGCGCTCACCTCCGGGATGTGCCGGGCGGCCAGCGTCTGCGCCAGTACGAACGGATCGGTCAGCGGCAGCGCGCCCAACGTCAGGCTGGAGGACAGATTGCCCTTGACGATCCAGATGCCCGCCAGCGGTCCGAGCAGGAACAGCGTGAACACGCCGAGCTGCGAGGCGCGCCGCAGCAGCAGGAAGCGATGCGCACCGATCCAGCCTTTCGCCGCGACGGCTGCGCGACCGGGCACCGTACGTCGGGCGTCGCTGGCGATGCCGGCGGGCCGGTCGACCGCTTCCGAGGTCATCGCCCGCCCTCCTTCGATGGACGTGCGTACGGGTCGCGCCCGGAGCGCAACGGCGCCAGGTCGCCCGGCACCGGCTTGTCGGGAAGGTTCTGCACCGGCTGCTCGAAGCGCGGACGGTCCTGGCCGGAGCCCGCCTCCCAGCCCTTGCGATAGTGATGACCGAGCTCGCCGCGGGCGATCTGCGGCGGCAGCACCTTGATCGCCGCCTGCTCCAGCACGCAGCTCTTCTCGCATTTGCCGCAACCGGTGCAGTCCTGCGCATGCACGGTCGGCAGCAGCATCGCGTGGCGGTCGCTGCGCGGATTGCTGACCTTCTCCAGCGTGATCGCCTTGTCGATCACCGGGCAGACGCGATAGCAGACGTCGCAGCGCAGCCCGAGGAAGTTCAGACAGTTCTCTTCGTCGATCAGCACCGCCACGCCCATCTTGGCGCGGCCGATGTCGGTCAGACCGTGATCGAGCGCGGCCGTCGGACAGGCCTTCACGCAGGGGATGTGCTCGCACATCTCGCACGGAATCTCGCGCGCGACGAAGTACGGCGTACCGATCGCGACGTTGCGCGACAGCGCATCGCCCCAGGTCGACAGCTTCAGGTTCCCGGGCGGGCAGTCGCGTACGCACAGGCCGCAGCGGACGCATGCGCCGAGGAAGTCGTCCTCAGCGATCGCGCCCGGCGGACGCAATGCCTGCGCCGGGCGCGCCTGCGCCGGATGACCGACCAGCGCGGCACCGCCGGCGATCAGCGCCGCGGTCGCGGCGCTGGCCGTGGCCTGCAGGACCTGGCGGCGGTTCGGGCTCACGTCGTCGCTCCCGGCCCTGCGCTCAGGCTCGCACCACCTTGACGGCGCATTTCTTGAAGTCGGTCTCCTTGGAGATCGGACAGGTGGCGTCGAGCGTCAGCTTGTTGATCAGCCGGCCTTCGTCGAAGAACGGCACGAACACCAGCCCGCGCGGCACCTTGTTGCGCCCCCTGGTCTCCACCGACAGGGTGATCTCGCCGCGCCGCGACGCGACCTTGACCTTCATGCCGCGCTGCAGGCCACGCGCCTGCGCATCGTCGGGATGCATGAACAGCACCGCCTCCGGCACCGCACGATGCAGCTCGGCGACCCGGCGGGTCATCGAGCCGGTGTGCCAGTGCTCCAGCACCCGGCCGGTGCTCAGCCACAGGTCGAATTCCTTGTCCGGGCTCTCGGCAGCCGGCTGGTACGGCAGCGCGAAGATCACCGCCCGGCCATCCTTGTTGCCGTAGAACCTGAAGCCTTCGCCGGCCTTCACGTAGGGGTCGTAGCCTTCACGGAAACGCCACAACGTCTCCTTGCCGTCGACCACCGGCCAGCGCAGGCCGCGGACTTCGTGGTAGACGTCGAACGGCGCCAGGTCGTGCGCGTGGCCGCGCCCGAACCCGGCGTATTCCTCGAACAGCCCCTTCTGCAGATAGAAGCCGAACGCCTTGCTCTCGTCGTTGGCGTATCCCTTGATGTACTTGTCGTTCACCGAACCGAGGTCGGCGAGCGGAAATTTGTCGACCTTGCCGTTCCTGAAGAGCACGTCGAACAGCGTCTTGCCCTTGAGCTCGGGCTTCCTGGCCAGCAGCTCGGGGGTCCACACCTCCTCGACCTTGAAGCGCTTGGAGAACTCCACGTACTGCCACAGGTCGCTCATCGCCTGCCCGGGCGGAGGCACCTGCTGCCGCCAGAACTGCGTGCGGCGCTCGGCGTTGCCGAACGCGCCCTCCTTCTCGACCCACATCGCGCTCGGCAGGACCAGGTCGGCCGCCATCGCGCTGACCGTCGGGTAGGCGTCGCTGACGACGACGAAGGTCGCCGGATTGCGCCAGCCGGGCAGGATCTCGCCGTTGACGTTCGGGCCCGCCTGCATGTTGTTGGTGGTCGACGTCCAGTAGCACTTGAGCTTGCCGTCCTTCAGCGCGCGGCTCTGCGCGACCGCATGCAGGCCGATCTGTCCGGGCAGGGTGCCGGCGGGAAGCTGCCAGAGCTCCTCGGTGATCTTGCGGTGCTCGGGGTTGGTCACCACCATGTCGGCCGGCAGCCGGTGTGCGAAGGTGCCGACCTCGCGCGCGGTGCCGCAGGCGCTCGGCTGCCCGGTCAGGCTGAACGGGCTGTTGCCGGGCTGGCTGATCTTGCCGGTCAGCAGGTGGATGTTGTAGACCATGTTGTTGGCCCACGTGCCGCGCGTGTGCTGGTTGAAGCCCATCGTCCACAGGCTCATCACCTTCACGTTCGGATCGGCATAGAGCCTGGCGAGCTCCTCGAGCTGACGCACCGGCACGCCCGACAGCTTGCTGACCTTGTCGGCGGTGTATTCGGCGACGAATTTCGCGAACTCCTCGAACGTGATCGGCGTGGCGTCGTTCGGGTTGCCCTTGGGCTTGCCCTCGGCGCCGGGATAGCCGTTTGACGTGGCGTCCTTCTCGAGCGCATGCGCCGGGCGCAGGCCGTAGCCGATGTCGTCCACACCCTTCTTGAAGTTGACGTACTTCTTCACGAACTCGGTATTGACCTTCTTGTTCGTGATCAGATGGTTCGCGATGTAGTTGAGGATCGCCAGGTCGGTCTGCGGATTGAAGATGATGCTCTGATCGGCGAGGTCGAAGCTGCGGTGCTCGAAGGTCGACAGCACCGAGACCTTGACGTGCGGATGGCTGAGCCGCCGGTCGGTGATCCGGCTCCACAGCACCGGATGCATCTCGGCCATGTTGCTGCCCCACAGCACGAACGCGTCGGCCTGCTCGATGTCGTCGTAGCAGCCCATCGGCTCGTCGATGCCGAAGGTGCGCATGAAGCCGGCCACCGCGCTGGCCATGCAGTGGCGCGCGTTCGGGTCGAGGTTGTTGCTGCGAAAACCCGCCTTCCACAGCTTGGACGCCGCATACCCCTCGAAGATCGTCCACTGGCCCGAGCCGAACATGCCGACCGCGGCGGGCCCGTCGGTCTTCAGCGCCTCCTTCCACTTGGCGGCCATCAGGTCGAACGCTTCGTTCCAGCTCACCGGCACGAACTCGCCGTTCTTGTCGTACTGGCCGTTCTTCTTGCGCATCAGCGGCGTCGTCAGCCGGTCCTTCCCGTACATGATCTTCGACAGGAAGTAGCCCTTGATGCAGTTCAGGCCGCGATTGACCGGCGCATCCGGATCGCCCTGCGTGGCGACCACGCGGCCGTCCTGCACGCCGACCATCACCGCACAGCCGGTACCGCAGAACCGGCAGGGCGCCTTGTCCCAGCGCACGCTGCTGGTGGCGGCGGCCGACCTGCCCGACGGCTGGGCATGGGCATCGTCGACGACGATCGGGATGCCCGCGGCCGCAGCGGTCGCGGTCATCGCTTGGATCTTCAGGAAGTGGCGGCGGTCGGGGTGCATGCGAGGCTCCGCGGAGGACGTCGCCGACCCACGGCGGCCCGGGCCGATGGCATCTACGGAGGACGGGTCGGGACAGGCGGCGGTATCAGGCTTCGATGACCGGAAGGGCATCGATCCGCATTACCTCCCCGGATCGGTGGGTGTTGGAGCGCCCGATCCCCGGCGCCAGTCGCGGTAGTCGTTCAGCGCGTCCGGGGCCGGCGAATCGGGGCCGGAATACTCGTAGACGAGCGAGGTGTTCAACACCTCGGTCCACAGCGCGATCGAAGCCATGGTGGCGGCCGCGCTCGCCAAAGCCGTGTCTTCGATGACGATCACGCAGCGGCCGTCTTCGGCGAGCTGATCGGCGAGCTCGATGCCTGGCAACGCACTCAGGCGTTCCTTCACCTGCCCCGCCGACTCGGGGCGGGAACGGATGACGACGCCAAGTATGCTCATTGTGGTGACTCCGCGCGTGGACGGAGAAAGAGAAGGTCCACGCACGCATGGATGTTGGCGGCCGGCGATGGCCGGCGCCTTGATGTGGTTCAAGGACGAATACCCGCCGCGCCGGCGTGCCTGGATCGTCGATCAGGCGGCGGGCATCTCGGCGATCAGCGACCGCATCGCGCGGGCCGGATTCGCGGCGGTGATCGACGGTGCGCCCTGAGTTGCGGCGCGTTATCGGCCACCATCGCCCCCAACAGCCGGCGCCCGCTCAAAGCATGTCGGGATTCAGCACCGTGCGCAGCACGACCTCGCGCTGGTCATCGCGGACGCGGCTGTGCAGCCACCAGGCGGCGCCCTTCTTGACGCTCCAGCCGATCGGCTCGCCGGTCAGCAGCGTGCTGGCGGTCCAGCCGACGATCGGCTGATGGCCGACCAGCACCAGGCAGCGATCGCCGGCGGCGTTGTCGTCGGCCGGCGGCCAGCCGGCCACCGCCAGATAGTCCTTGGCGTCGCGCCACGGTGCCAGCCGGTCGTCGACGGTGAACGCGGGGATCAGCGCCTCGGCGGTCTGCCGGGTGCGCACGGCCGGGCTGGCGATCACCTCGAAACCATGCGGCAGGTGTGACCGCAGCCAGTCGCCGACGCGCGCGGCCTGCTTGCGACCGCGCGTGGTCAGCTCCCGTTCCAGATCGGGTGCGCCATCGGCCGCCTCGGCGTGACGCCACAGCCCCAGGTTCATGATTTCGCCACTTCCTGCAACCGCTCGTACTTGGCCTGCAGTTCCTCGCGAGTCTCGCGCCACTCCGGGTTGAACGGGATGCACGACACCGGACACACCTGCTGGCATTGCGGCTCGTCGTAGTGACCGACGCACTCGGTGCACTTGCGCGGATCGATCTCGTAGATCTCCATGCCCATCGAGATCGCGCCGTTGGGGCATTCGGGTTCGCAGACGTCGCAGTTGATGCAGGCGTCGGTGATCATCAGGGCCATCGCACTTCCCCCTGCCGGGCGCCGGTTCAGCCGGGCGCGGCCAGCTTCTGCATCAGCCGGCGGTGCACCGACGGCGCCACGAACGGGCTCACGTCGCCGCCCATCCGCGCGATCTCGCGGATCAGCGTGCCGGTGATGAACTGCGTGCCCTCGGAGGGCACCAGGAACACCGTCTCCATCTGCGGATCGAGATGGCGGTTCATGCCGGCCAGCCCGAACTCGTAGTCGAAGTCGGTGACGCTGCGCACGCCGCGCACCACCGCCTTCGCGCCGCATTCGCGGACGAAGTCGACGGTCAGTCCGTGATAGCGGCGCACCTCGACGTTGCCGAGCGCGCCCAGCACCTCGGCGGCGATCGACATCCGTTCGTCGAGCGTGAAGATCGGCTTCTTGGTGGCACTGTCGGCTACCGCGACGATCACCTTGCCGAACAGCCCGCAGGCTCGGCGCACGATGTCCTCATGGCCGCGGGTCAGCGGGTCGAAGGTTCCAGGATAGACGGCGGTGATCACGCGGGATCCTCCGTGAGCGCGGCGGTGGTCGTGAACAGATGATAATGAACCTGGCCGGCCTTGCCGGCGCGATGGTCTTGCAGCCGCAGCGGGGGGGCGGTCGCGGAGGCCGGCGACGATGCCGCGGGCGATCCGGTTGCCGAGTCGGACGGCCGCGATGCGGTCGATGACCCGGCCGGCAACGAGGGCAGCGAAACGGCGGTGAGCGCGCTTTCGTGCTCGATGTACACCTGCGCGTCCGGCCGCAGCAGCGCGAGCACCGGTGGCAGCACCCGCTCGACCCACCCCTGGTGGAACGGCGGGTCGAGGAACACCAGATCGAACCGTTCGTCGCGCCGCTGACAGGTGGCCAGCGCGGTCATCGCGTCGGCCTGCACCAAGGTGACCTCGCGCGCCGCCAGCCGCGCGATCGCCTGCCGGATGCCGGCCGCGGCGCGTGGATCCTGCTCGACCATCAGCACCCGCGCCGCGCCGCGCGAGGCGGCCTCCAGGCCCAGCGCACCGCTGCCGGCGAAGAGATCCAGGCAGTGCAGGCCGGTCAGGTCCTGGCCCAGCCAGTTGAACAGCGTCTCGCGCACGCGGTCGGGTGTCGGCCGCAGCCCCTCGATGTCGGGCACCGGCAGCGGCGTGCGTTTCCATCGTCCGCCGATGATGCGCACCCGTGCCGGCTTCATCGCGCCCCGGTCGCGGCGCCTGCGCCGGCGGTGCTGCCGGCATCGGCGGTGCTGCCGGCGCCAGTCGTGCCGCCCGCACCCATCGTGCTGCCTGCGCCAGTCGTGCTGCCTGCGCCAGTCGTGCTGCCTGCGCCAGTTGCGCTGCCTGCGCCAGTTGCGCTGCCTGCGCCAGTTGCGCTGCCTGCGTCGCTCGTGCTGCCCGCGCCGGCCGCGGTGCCGGCGGGAGCGCCGACCACCACCGTCGCCAGTCGGTCGGCCCGCACCACCCGCGCGAACGCCTGACGGATCTGCGGCAGGGTCACCCGGTCGATGTTCTCGGTCCAGCGATCCAGATAGTCGAACGGCAGACGGTAGAAGCCGATCACCGCCAGGTTGTCGAGAATCTTGCGGTTTGAATCGATGCGCAGCGGGAATCCGCCGATCAGGTTCGCCTTGGCGGCGACGAGCTCCTCCGCGGTCGGCCCTTCCTTCAGGAACGCGTCCAGCGTGTCGCCGACCACCTTCAGCGCCAGATCGGTCTGCGCCTTCTGCGTCTGCAGACCAATCGTGAACGGACCGGGCTGAAGCTGCGGCGAGAAGTACGAGTAGACGCTGTAGGCCAGGCCGCGCTTCTCGCGCACCTCGTTGTAGAGCCGCGAGACGAAGCCGCCGCCGCCCAGCACGTAGTTGCCGACCAGCAGCGGAAAGTAGTCGGGATCGCCGCGGGCGATCGCCGGCAGACCGATCAGGATGTGGCTCTGCGTGGCCGGATGCTCGATGCGCCGCACGCTGCCGGCCTGCGGCATCACCACGTCGGGCAGCGGCGCGGCGGCGGTGCCGGCCGGCAGCGCGCGCGAAAGCTGTTCGGCGATCGCCTCGGCACGGGCCCGCGGGATCGCGCCGATCATCGACAGCACCGCGCGCGAGGCGCCGTAGTTGGCCGAATGGAACGCCACCAGATCGTTGCGCTCGACCGCGCCGTAGCTCTCGGCGGTCGCTTCGGCGCCGTACGGGTGGCTGCCGTAGAGCTGCCGGCTGAAGGTGCGGCTGGCGATCCGTTCGGGCTTGGTCGATGCCTCGCGCACCGCCTGGATCACGCGCGCCTTCTCGCGGGCGAGCACATCGGCCGGGAACGTGGGCGCGGCCAGCACCCGCGCCAGCAGGTTCACCGAAGCGCCGAGCTCGGCCTCGCTGGTCAGCGTGCGCAGCGACACCGAGGCGCGGTCGTCGCCGGCGCCGCCGCCGCGCTGCGCGCCGGTGACCGCGAAGCCTTCGGCGATCTGGCTCTCGTTCAGGCCGGGCGCGCCCTTGAACAGCATCGCATTGGTCAGCGATGCCAATCCGGTCTTCGCCGCCGGATCCCGCCGCCCGCCGGCATCGAAGTCCAGATTCAGGTCCAGCATCGGAATCGCGTCGGCGCGCACGAAGTACACGCGGGTGCCGCTGGAGGTGGTCCAGTGCTCGATCGGCAGCGCAGCGTGCACGCTGGTCGCGGCCAGCAGCAGCGCCGGCAGCAGCAGCCGCCGGGCGGCTCTGATCGGGTGGAACAGAAGGTTGACGAACATGGCTGCACCCATCAGATATGCCAGGTCGGTGGTGATGCGGGTCGCGCCGGCCGCGCCGCGTGCGGGGCGTGCTGCATCAGTTGTGCCGGGTCGGCGCGGCCGCCGGGGGCCGGCGCTCGCCCATCGGCTGCGGCAGCAGCGTGACGACGGTCATTGCGTCCTCGCCGAAGTACTTGCCGGCGACCGCGCGGATCTCGTCGCTGGTGACGCTGCGGATCTGCTCGAGCAGCCGGTCGATGTCGGCGTAAGAAAAGCCGCTCATCTCCATGCCGGCCATCTCCTGCGCCTGCGCCATCATCGAATCGCGGCTGTAGACCTGGCTGGCGACATACTGCGTCTTGACCCGTCGCAGCTCGTTCTCGTCGACTCCCTCGCGGGCGATCCGGGCGATCTGCGCGAGCATCGCCTGTTCGACGTCGGCGGTGGTCTTGCCATCGGCCGGCACGCCGCTCAGCAGGAACAATGTCGGCCCGCGAGAGGTCATGTCGTAGCCGGCGCCGGCCTGGTTGGCGACCCGCGAGCCGCGCACGATCTCGCGGACGAAACGGCCGTTCTCGTCGGCGCTCAGCACCGCCGACAGCACCTCCAGCGCATAGACCTCGCGATCGCGCTCGATGTCGACGAGCTTGGGCACCCGCAGACCGATCAGCACATAAGGATTTTCCGCCGGCGCCTTCACCGACACCCGCCGCACGCCGCGCTGCTGCGGCTCCTCCTGCGCTTTGCGGGCCGGCAGCGGCCGCGCCGGAATCCGGCCGTATGTGCGCTCGGCCACGCGGATCACCTCCGCCGGATCGACATCGCCGACGATGATGACCACCGCGTTGTTCGGCGTGTACCACGCCTGGTACCAGTCGCGCGCGTCCTCCCAGGTCATCTGCTCGAGGTCGTTCATCCAGCCGACCACCGGCGTGCGCACCGGCGACGCGACGAACGCGGTGGCCATGAGCTGCTCGTAGACCAGCGACTGCGCGCGGTCGTCGGTGCGCAGCCGGCGCTCCTCCATCACCACCCTGATCTCGCGCTCGAACTCCTCCTTCGACACGATCAGGTTGGTCATCCGGTCGGCCTCGAGCGTCATCATCTCGGCCAGCCGCGTCTTCGGCACCTGCTGGTAGTAGCCGGTGTAGTCGCGCGACGTGAACGCGTTCTCGCGGCCGCCCGCCTGCGCGACCCGGCGCGAGAACTCGCCGCCCGGCACCGTCTTCGTGCCCTTGAACATCATGTGCTCGAGCAGGTGCGCGACGCCGGTACGGCCGTTGGTCTCGTCGATCGAGCCGGCGCGATACCAGGCCATGTGCACCGCAGTGGGCGCTCGATGGTCCTCCTTGATCAGCAGCTTCAGGCCGTTCGGCAGGATCCGTTCGGTGACGTCGGCGGCCGCCGAACCGGGGCGCGCGGGGGGACGGGGGGGCGTCCGGGAGGCGGTGGCGGCACCGCTGCCGGAGGCGGCCGCGGCGGCACCGGCGGCTGTACCGGAACCGGCAGCCGAGGCCGGACCCGCAGCCGTCCCGGCACCCGCCGCCGCGCCGCCCGCGGGCGAGCCGGCGCCGTTGCCGCCGGCCGCGCATCCGGCGAGCGCCAGCGCGATCAGCGCAGCACCCGCCGCCAGCGGGATCGCGGCGGCCGCCGCATGGAGCGGCCGCTGCCGCATCGATCGATCAGGTCTGCAAGCGAACATCGGCCGTTCCGTTCGACAGGGATTGAAAGGGCGGGGCGCTACAATTCGCGCGCAGTGTAACCTCCCGCCATGTTCGGTTTCCTCCGCCGCAAGAAAGCCCCCGCACCCGTCCCGGCCCCGCCGGCCGCGGCCCCGGACGTCACGCCGCCACCAGCCCCGGCCGTCGAACAGGCGCCCACGGCTTTGCCATCGTCGGTCGGCGGACAGCCACCTGACGGCACCAGCGGGGGCGCCCCCTCCACGGCCAGCCCGAGCGCCGCCGCCACCCCGGTCGCCACCTCGGCCGTCCCCCCCGCCCCGGCCCCCCGGCCCGCCGGGCCGGCTCCCGCTGCATCCGCCGCACCTACTGCA
>DAISWF010000064.1:14933-22343 GCA_036826495.1 Burkholderiaceae bacterium | reverse complement strand
GCGCCGGACAGCTCGGCACCCACCGCGCCGGTGCTGACCAGCGGCACGAGCAGCAAGTCCGCGCGGCCGGTATTCACCGGGACGGCCGAACCAGGCAGCCAAGTGTCGGTGTTCGTCGACGTCGATCACAACGGCTCGTTCTCGGCGCGCTACACGGTGCAGGCCGCCGCCGACGGAAGCTGGCGCGTCGATACGGCTACGGCGGCGCCGACCAGCGGCGTGATGCGCGACCTGCCGACCAATTCGAGCACCGCGGTGCGCATCCTGAGCGCCGACGCCAGCAACAACGTGAGTCCACCGCTGTCGTTCGAGCTCGCGGTCGATACGGTGGCTCCGGCCGCGCCGACGATTGCGGCGGTCACCGACGACGACATCGTCAACGGTGCGGAACGGGCCACCGGCGTCAGGCTGCACGGCACCGCGGAGGCCGGCAGCACCGTCGTCATCACCTGGGGGACGTTGAGCCGCACCGTAACGGCCGATGCCAGCGGAGCATGGAGCTACCAGGTGGCGCCGGCCGAGATGCCGCCCGACGATCCGAACTCGGTGGTCACGGCGATGGCGCGCGATGCGGCCGGCAACGAAAGCGTCGGGACGAACCGCCAGGTGGCGCTCGACAGCACGTCGCAGCTCGTGATCGGTCCGATCGCGTCCGACGGCACCGTCAACGCCGCGGAGCGCGCCGCCGGCGTGACGGTCAGCGGTACCGCACGGCCCGGCACCAGCATCACGCTGACCTGGGGCGCCAGCACGCAAGGGCCGGTATTCGCCGATGCGAACGGCCACTGGTCGACCACCTTCGGCCCGGGCCAGGTGCCGCCGGACGGCCCGGCGACGACCTTGACCGCACGCGCCCAGGATCCGCTCGGCAACGTCGAGACCCGCACCCGCGACGTGCCGATCGATTCGGTCGCCCCGGCTTCACCGGTGATCACCGACGGCACCGCTGCCGCCGTCACCAATCAACCGGTGACGTTCAGCTTCGCGTTCGCCGAACCACCCGGCGCGTTCTCCGCGTCGAGCATCGACGTCACCGGCGGTACCGCCGGCACGTTCACGACGATCGATGCCACCCACTACACGCTGGTCGTCAATCCGACGCCGGGCGTGCAGAACGGCACGATCCAGGTCTCGGTCCCCGCGGGCCGGATCACCGATGCGGCCGGCAATCCGAACGCCACCGGCGCCGCCGCCTCACAGTCCTACGACACCCAGCCCCCCGCCGCGCCGACCATCACCGACAACGCCCCGCTGTCGCATGCTCCCGGCCCGGTGACCTTCACGTTCACGTTCGGCGAGCCGCCGGCCGCCGGCACCTTCACTATCGACGACGTCGCGGTCAGCGGCGGCACCAAGGGTGCATTCAGCCAGCTCGATGCCACCCATTACTCGCTGGTCGTCAATCCAGCCGGTGTCACCGGCACGATCGAGGTCGCCGTCAGCGGCAGTTCCTTCACCGACGTGGTCGGTCATCCGGGCACCGGCAGCAGCAATGCGTCGCAGCCGTTCAACACGCAGATCCCCTCGATCGTCGGCATCGTGGACGACCGCCCCGCGCCGCTGACCAACCTGCCGACCACCTTCACGTTCACGCTCAGCGAAGCCCCTGGCGCCAATCCGTTCACCGCCAGCGACATCCTGGTGACCGGCGGCACCGCGCAGGCGTTCACTGCGATCGACGCGACCCACTACTCGCTGGTGGTCGCACCGACCCCTGGCATAAACGCTGGCCAGATGCAGGTGAGCGTGGCCGCCGGAGCGTTCAGCAACAACGCCGGGACGACGAACACCGCCGGAGCATCGGCCTCGCAGGCCTACGACACCGCGCCCCCTTCACAGACGCTGACGCTGTTCGCGCTGATCGACGACGTGTTCGGGCCGGTGCCCAGCGGTGGCATCACCGCCGACGCCTCGCCGACCCTCCTGCTGTCGCTGAACGGGCCGCTGCAGACGGGCGATACGTTGCACGTGATGCGTGACGGCGTCGACGTCTTCACCAGCACTTCCGGCCTCGTCACGACCTTCTCGTTCCAGGATTCGCCACCGCCCCGGCCGCTGGACGACTATGTGTACACCGCGCGGGTCACCGACACGCTTGGTAACATCAACGATCTTGTACTGAACTACACGGTCACCGTCTTCCCCTGACAGCCCTCCGGCGTCATCCCATCGTCCGCCTGCCGTTCATCGGCGACAGGCGGCGTCCCATTTTGCTGTGCGATGCGCAACAGGCCACTGGCCAATGAGTCTCTGAACGTGTCCAATCCCCCCTGGACCAAGCAGTTCGAGAAAATCAGGCATCGGGCCGGCCTTTTCGGACCCGGCGTCAGCCAGCCAATGCAATCAGCCTTTCCTTGCATCCGCGAGATCGTCGCGGCTGCCGGTTCCCTTCTCCGTGCGCGGCGCTGCCTGGCGTTGGCCGCGGCATGGCCAATGGCGATTGCGGTGCAGCCCGGCGCGCCGGCGGATGTCCGGGCCCACCACCCACCGCCCCTGCAACCGCCGCCTGAGGCTCAGTTGCAGTCCTCGTCAGCCCCGGCCGCCACGCTGGAGGCGGTGCTGCGCAGCGCGCTGCAGAACTATCCGGCGATCGACGCGGCGCGGGCCAACCGCGAGTCGGCCCGGTTCAGCATCGATCAGGCGCGCGCCGGCCACTATCCGGCGGTCGACGTCACCGGCCAGCGGCGGGTCACCGGCAATGCGTCGAACGTCGCGCAGCCGCGGCTGAGGCTGAACCTGTATGCCTCCGGCGCGATCGAGGCGGGGGTCGAGCGGGAGTCCTGGCGCGAACGGTCGCTCGCCGCCACCGAGCTGGTGACCCGCGAGGATGTGACCTTCGCCGCCGCGCAGGCGTGGTTCCGGCTGTTCCGTGCGGTCCGTGCGCAGACGGCGCTGGTGCGCAACCTCGATCGTCACGAGAGGCTGGTCGACGACTTCGCGGCGATCGCCTCGATCGACCAGGGGCGGCGCTACGACCTGATCCAGGCGCGCAGCCGGACCGAGCAGGTGCGCCAGGCGGTGGTGACCGGCGAGGCCGAGATCGCCGCGGCGCGCGAGGCGCTGGGGCGGTTCTATCCGGGGCCGGTGGAGGTGGCGAAGCTGGACTTCCCGCCGGAATTGCCGCAGCCGGGCGCGATGATGGACGAGGCGGCGGTGGCGCTGCATCCGCAGGTCGAGGCGGCCCGCCGGCAGTTGCTGTCGGCCGAGGCCAACGTGCGGGCGGCACGCGCCTCGCGGATGCCGCGCATCGATCTGGAGAGCACCGCGGGCGCCGACAGCGCCTCGGTGGTGCTGGTGACCTGGCCGGCGTTCGACCTCGCGCGCGGCGCCGCCGAGGATGCGGCCGCCGCCGCGCTGGTCGGCGTGCGGGCCTCGGTCCAGGAGCAGGAGCTGCTGGTCCGCGAACGCCAGCAGGCCGCCACCCAGTTCTGGCTGACGTCGCAGCGGCGCGAGACGGTGGCGCAGGGCCAGATCGGTGCGGCCAGCGAGCTGGTCGAGGTCTATCGCGCACAGTTCCAGATCGGCCGGCGCAATCTGCTGGACCTGTTGAATGCGTTCGCCGAACTGTTCAGCGCCGAGTCGTCGCTGGAAACGGCGCGGGTCGACCGGTTGTTCGCCCGCTACCAGATGGAATACGCCGTCGGACGTCTGTCGAAGCTGTACGACGACACGCGACGGTGACGAGAACCCGAACATGAAACCGAAAAAACCGATCGGCAGCGACCTGCCCGCCGCGCTGGCGGCGCTGACCCGCCATCGCACCCGGCCGGTGTCCGAAGTGGCGCTGCGCGCGCAGCTCACGATCGAATCCGACGGCAGCGCGGCGCTGTCGTCGATGGTGGCCGCGCTCGACGCCGGCGGCATCGAGCTGAGCCGTCACCTTCTGACGCTGCAGCAGCTCGCGAGTGCCGACCTGCCGGTGGTGGCGGCGCTGAACGACGGCTCGTTCCTGCTGGTGAAGAGCCCCGACGCGGTGGCCTCGGCCGACCTGCGCGACCACTATGCAGGCTGGGTGCTGACGGTCACCGGCAAGCCGGCGGTGGACCGCAGTTCCGGCATCCCCGAGCGGCGCAACGCCCGCGCCTGGTTCTGGAAGGTGCTGTGGAAGCTGCGCGGCTACTACGTGCACGTGGCGCTGGCCACGCTGGTGGCCAACGTGCTGGCGCTGGCGGTGTCGCTGTACACGATGAACGTCTATGACCGCGTGGTGCCCAACCGCACCTACGAAACGCTGTGGGTGCTGACGATAGGCGCCAGCGTCGCGCTGCTGTTCGACTTCCTGGCCCGCACGCTGCGCGGCTGGCTGGTCGACAGCGCCGGCAAGCGCGCCGACATGGAGATCAGCACGGGGCTGTTCCGCCACATGCTGGACATGCGGCTGATCGACAAGCCGGTGTCGTCGGGTTCGTTCGTCAACAACCTGCGCGACTTCGAGACGATCCGCGACGTGATGACGTCGGCCACGCTGACCGCGATCATCGACCTGCCGTTCTTCCTGCTGTTCGTCGCGGTGATCTTCAGCATCGCGCCGATGCTGTCCATCGTGCCGCTGGTGGCGATCGTCATCGTGACGATCGCCGGCGCCCTGGCGCAGCGGCCGCTGGCGCGCCACATCCGCGAATCGATGAAGGAGGCGTCGCAGCGCCAGGGCATGGCGGTGGAATCGGTCGAGGGGCTGGAGACGCTCAAGGTCAACAACGCCACCGGCCATTCGCTGCAGCGCTGGCAGTGGTTCACCGACCGCGTCGCGCAGTCGTCGATGCAGTCGCGCCACCTGTCGTCGATGGTCATCAACTTCACGATGACGGTGCAGCAGCTCGCGTCGATCGCCACCGTCGTCATCGGCGTCTACCTGATCCACGACAACCAGCTCAGCATGGGCGGACTGATCGGTGCGGTGATCCTGTGCGGCCGCGCGATCTCGCCGCTCGGCCAGCTCGCCGGCCTGGCGGTGCGGATCCAGCAGGCCCGCTCGGCGTTCAGCGGCCTGCAGGCGATGATGGACAAGGCCGTCGATCGCGATCCGGAGCGCGGCTACCTGACGATGCCGGCGGTGCGCGGCGATCTGGTGATCGCCGGCGTGGACTTCCGGCACGATCCGAACGGCGCCGGCCTGTTCCGCGGCCTGAGCCTGTCGATCCGTGCCGGCGAGCGGGTGGCGATCCTCGGCCGCACCGGCAGCGGCAAGTCCACCTTGCTGCGGATCGCCGCGGGCCTGTACACGCCGGCCGCCGGCCAGGTCACGCTGGACGGGCTGGACCTGCGGCAGATCGACCCGGCCGACCTGCGCAACGCGATCGGCCTGATGCCGCAGGATTCGCGGCTGTTCCTCGGCACTCTGCGCGACAACCTCGAGCTGGCGCGCCGCGACCGCGCGATCGACGACGCGCGGCTGATCGAGGTGCTGCGGCAGTTCGGCCTGGACCGCTTCGTCAACCAGCATCCGCGCGGCATGGACATGCTGATCGGCGAGGACGGCATGGGGCTGTCCGGCGGCCAGAAGCGGCTGGTGGCGCTGGCCCGGCTGGCGATGCGCGATCCGCCGGTGGCACTGCTCGACGAACCGACCAGCGGCCTGGACCCGGCCAGCGAGATGCAGATCCTGCAGGCGCTCAATGGCTGGCACAAGAACAGCAGCAGCCCGCGCACGCTGGTCATCGTCACGCACCGGCCGCACGTGCTGCAGATCGTCGACCGGGTGGTCGTCATCGAGCAGGGCCGCGTCGTCGCCGACGGGCCGCGCAACCAGGTGGTCGAGCAGTTGGCCCGCGGCATGCAGGTGCAGCAGGCGCAGACGCAGCAGGCGACTCAGCCGACCGTACAGGTGACCCAGCCGGTGACCCAGCCGGCGGCGCCGGTGTCGCAGCCGGCGGCGTCGGTACCACAGAACCCGAAAACGAAGACGCCGCAGCCCCCCCCGCAGCCGCCCTCGTCCCCGCCGCAACAGCAGGAGGCGACGTCATGAATGCGCCCGAACGGATCTTCGTGGCCCGCACCGACAGCCCGCGGCTCGCGTACCTGACGATCCTGCTGCTGGTCGGCCTGATCGCGGCCTTCGTGATCTGGGCGGCGCAATCGAACCTCGAAGAGGTCACCCGCGGCCAGGGCCGCATCGTGCCGTCCAGCAGGGAACAGGTGATCCAGAGCCTCGATGCCGGCGTGCTGACCGAGATGCTGGTGCGCGAGGGCGACGTCGTCGAGAAGGACCAGGTGCTGCTGCGCATCGACGACACCCGCGCCTCGGCGCTGTTCCGCGAACAGCAGGCCAAGGTGGCGGCGCTGGCCGCCTCGGCCGCCCGGCTGCGCGCCGAAGCGTACGGCGGCAGGCTCGAATGGCCGCCCGAGGTGCTGAAGCAGGCGGCCCTGCTGAAGCGCGAGAACGAAGCCTTCAACGCGCGCCGCAAGGCGCTGGACGAAAGCGTCGGCGGCCTGAAGACCGGCATCGCGCTGGCCGACCGCGAGATCCAGATCACCGAGCCGATGGTCGCCCGCGGGCTGGTGTCCGAGGTGGAGCTGCTGCGGCTGAAGCGCCAGCGCAACGACCTGGCGCTGCAGATCGCGGACCGGCAGAACAAGTTCCGCGTCGATGCCGCGGCCGACCTGATCCGGGTCGAGTCGGAGCTGTCGCAGACGCGCGAGGCGATGCTGGCGCGCGAGGACGCCTTCAAGCGCACCGAGATCCGTTCGCCGATGAAGGGCACGATCAAGAGCATCAAGGTGTCGACGATAGGCGGCGTGATCACCCAGGGTCAGGAGATCATGCAGATCGTGCCGACCGAGGACACGCTGATGGTCGAAGCCTACGTGCGGCCGGCCGACGTGGCCTTCCTACATCCCGGCCAGCGCGCGGTCGTGAAGATCAGCGCCTACGACTATGCGATCTACGGCGGGCTGGACGGCGTCGTCGAGAACATCTCGCCCGACACCGTGCGTGACGAGCAGCGCGGCAGCAGCGGCACGCCGGTGGCCGCCGCCACCGACGAACAGCATTCGTACTACCGGGTGCTGGTGCGCACGCGCGACACCGCGCTGAAGGCGCCTGACGGCAAGGTGCTGCCGATCATCCCGGGCATGACGGCGTCGGTCGAAATGTTGTCGGGCCGCAAGACGGTGCTGCAGTACCTTATGAAGCCCTTGAATCGTGCACGCGAAGGTTTGCGGGAGCGATGAAGACGAGCAGACTTCCTCCGTTGCAACGCCCTGCCCCGGCCCCGTCCGGGCTGGCGCCGGGCGCTGCCGCCGGCCTCCCGGCCGACGACGGTTCATCGCCCGAACACCCGGCCGCCGGTGCGCGGCGGCGTGCGCTGGCCGTGCCGCTGGCCGGCCCGATGGCGTCGCCGCTGGCCCGGATGGCGGCGCTGGTCACCTCGATCGGCCTGCCCTTCGGGCTCGTGCGGTCCCGGCGCATCG
>DAISWF010000064.1:8394-14923 GCA_036826495.1 Burkholderiaceae bacterium | reverse complement strand
CTGGATCCTGGGCGATCGCGATCGATGAGCATCACCGCCAGCATCGGCGAGGCTCTGGCAGGCGGGCGGGCCTACGACGTCTGCATCATCGGATCCGGGGCGGCCGGCCTGACGATCGCCAATGAGCTCGGTGCGCGCGGGCAATCGGTGCTGGTGCTGGAGGCCGGCGGAGAATCCTACGACGAGAAGTCGCAGGCGGAGTACGAAGGCGATTTCTTCGGCCCGCTGAAGTTCCAGTTCCCGATCGACGTCTGCCGCCTGCGCTTCTTCGGCGGGACCACCAACCACTGGGGCGGCTTCTGCCGCACGCTGGACGACTACGACTTCCGCACCAAGGTGAACGGCATCGCCACCGCGTGGCCGATCACGCGCGGCGATCTCGATCCTTTCCTCGGCCGGGCCGGCGAGTATCTGCAGATCCCGGCGATCGCACCCGACGTGCCGCTGGACGACAACGTCAAGCAGGTGCAGGTGGTGTACTCGCCGCCGGTGCACTACGGCAGCAAGTTCCGCGAGCCGATGCAGAAGTCGGCCCGGGTGACGGTCGCGCTGAACGCCTGCGCGGTCGATCTGCGCGAACGCGACGGCGACATCGTCGAGCTCGAGGTGCGCGATCCTTCGAACGGCCGCCACTACGTCCGGGCGCGGCGCTACGTGCTGGCCGCCGGCGCGATCGAGAACAGCCGGCTGCTGCTGTGGTCGAACCGGCGCAACGAAGGCCGCGTGGTGAAGGACGCCACGACGCTGGGCCGCTATTTCATGGAGCACCCCCACTTCTCGATCGGCGAGGTGATCGCGGCCCCGGAACTGGGACTGACCTTCGATGCCTGGAACATTTCCTGGGTCGCCCCGACGGAGCAGGCGATCCGCCGGTACGGCATCCTGAACTGCGGCCTGCGGATCCAGCCCAAGCGCTACGAGGACGACACCAAGAAGCTGATCGCGACGCTGGGCTGCGTGGCACCCGATCTGGGCCGCTGGGCGCTGCGCAAGGTGCGCAAGAGCCTGATCTGCGGCCTGCAGCTTCGCGCCTCCTGGGAGCAGTCGCCGCAGGCCTGGAACCGGGTGGTGCTGGCCAACCGGCCCGACAGCTTCGGTACCCCGCGGGCGGATGTGCACTGGCGGCTCGGCGACTTCGAACGACGCTCGGTGCGCACCAGCGCCACCCTGTACGGCGAATATCTGGTCAGGAAGAACCTCGGCCGGGTGCGACTGGACCCGTGGGTGCTGGGCGAAGCGGACTTCCCCAACGACGACGAGAAGACCGGCAACCACCATATGGGCGGCACACGGATGAGCCGGAATGCGCGCGACGGCGTGGTCGACGCCGACTGCCGGGTGCACGGCCTGCGCAACCTGTTCGTCGCCGGCTCCTCGGTGTTTCCCAGCGCCGGCCATGCCAACCCGACGTTGACGATCGTGCAGTTGGCGCTGCGGCTGGCCGATCACCTGGCTGCCTGAGCACGCCGCCACAACGCCCGCATAGCGCCCGCATCACGTCCCATGCTGCCGCGTCCCCGCCGGAGACACCGATGAAGCTCTTCACGTTGCGCCGCCTGATCCTGGCCCTGCTCGTACTCGGCGTGCTGGGCGCGGCGGCCGTGGTCGTGCTGCTGCCCAAGCGCACCGGCGTGGAGGGATTCACGAACAAGGCCGCGCCGATCGCGATGCGCGACCCGAGCGATCAGACGCTGGCCGCGGCATTCGCCGACCCGCGGCCCGGGCTGCCGCCGGCCGCCTACGAAACGGTCTTCCGTTACGTGTTCGAGGGGTACGCGGCCTATCGCAGCGCCGGCGGCGCCTATGTGCACTACCCCGGCATGCACAGCGGCAACGGCAGACGCTCCGACGGGATCGAGGGCTTCGCCCGGATGCTGCCGATCGCCGCGGCCTGGCTCGCCAGCGGCCGCGACGACCGGCTGACCTTCGACGGCAAGCCGCTGTCGCTGTCGGAATCGTTCACCCAGGGACTGGTGTCGGGCACCGATCCGGCCAGCCCGGAGTACTGGGGCGACCCGCGCGACAACGACCAGCGCGCCGTCGAGGCCGCCGACATCGCGCTCGGACTGTGGCTGGCGCGCGATCACATCTGGAAACGGCTGAGCGACCCGCAACGGCAGGCGGTGGCCGGATGGCTGTCGAAGATGCTGGCCATCGAGGTCTACGACGGCAACTGGGAACTGTTCCCGATCATGGTCCACCGCGTGCTGCGGGCGCTCGGCGTCGATACGCAGGCGTTCGACGAACGCCTGCGGACTCGCTACGAGCATTTCAAGTCGAGCTATCGGGGCGACGGCTTCTTCTTCGATCCGCCGCACGGCTTCGATTTCTACAATGCCTGGTCGATTCACTACGAGCTGTTCTGGCTGGACCGGATCGATCCGGATTTCGACCCGGCCTTCATCCGGCAGGCCAGCGGCGAGCTGGCAGGCTTCTTCAAGCATCTGTTCGGTCCGCGCGGTTACCCGATGATGGGCCGCAGCTCCTGCTACCGGATGGCGGCCCCCACGCCGCTGGTGATCGCCACCGCGCTGGCGCCGCAGGCCGTCAGCCCCGGCGAGGCGATGCGGGCGCTGGATCTGAACTGGTCGTACTTCATGCAACGCGGCGCGCTGCGCGACGGCGTGGTCACCCAGGGCTTCTGTGGTGGCGTCGATCCGGAGATCCTGGCCAACTACTCGGGCCCGGCAAGCTGTCTGTGGGCGATGCGTTCGTTGATCGTCGCCCTCGTGCTGGACGCACGCAGCGGCCTGCTGAGCGCGCCCCGCGCGAAGCTGCCGGTCGAACTGGGCGACTTCACCGTCAGCAATCGCACCGCCGGCTGGACCGTGCGCGGCGAACAGTCGAGCGGGAACGTGACGATCGTGCTGACGAACAATGCCGAAGGGCCGGGCGAGCCGCTGAAGCCCTTCGGCACTTCGCGCAAGCTCCTCGAATGGCTGCAGCAAAAGCCGATGCGGCCCGACAACACCGTGGCGCTGTATTCGCGCCGCGAATACTCCACCGCCCGCCAGCCGGTCGACTGCCCGGCCCGGCCCTGAAAATGCATCGGGCGGCCGATGGGCCGCCCGATGAGTACGTCTCTGCGCCGGCCTGCGGACCGGTCCCGGCGGGACCGGCCGGCGGCCGCGCGATCAGCGATCGATCGCCGCCGGCTGACGTACGTCCACCGACCGCACGCCGGCCGCCTGCGCGACCGTATCGACGACGCGGTCGACCATCGCCGGCGTCATCTCGTCCCACAACGGCAGGCTCAGCACCCGCTCGCTGAGCTGGCGCGTGAAAGTCAACGCATCGGTCGGACACGAGCGGAACTGCCGGTGCTCGTGACAGGCCGGAGCGAAGTAGCGCCGCAGCTCGATGCGCTGCTCGGCCGCCACCTTGACCACCCGTTCCTGAGTGGCGCGATCCGGCGCCATCAGCGGCAGCCACTGATAGAGGGCCTGCCCGCGCATGCCGTGCAGACGGAAGCCGGATGTCAGCAGGCCGCTGTCCTCGAGGCGCTCCAGATAGCGCTGATAGAGGTCGCGACGGATCTGCATGGTTTCGCGAAACCGGTCGAAGGTGGCCAGCGCGACCGCGGCGGTCAGCTCGGAGATCTTGGCGTTCAATCCCATCGCCGTCGATTCGCGGCCACCGTCGAAGCTGTAGTTCGATGCCAGCCGGATGCGTTTGAGAACCTGGGCATCGGCGCTGTAGATCATGCCGGCCTCGCCGACCGGAAAGGCCTTGGTGGCATGGAAGCTGAACACCACGATGCCCGGGAAACCCTTGCCGAACGGCTGGCCGTCGAGCATCGTTCCCATGCTGGCCGCCGCATCGACGACCACCGGAATGCCGCGCGCCTGCAGAGCCTCGTACGGCGCCAGGTCCATGTGGGTGCCGGCCGTTGCATACGGCACCACCACCGCGATGTCGTCGCCGTAGCGGTCCAGCACCGCCTTCAGCGCCGCCTGGTCGACCACCCATTCATCCGGGTCCACGTCGACGAACAGCGGCTCCAGCCCGCACCATTGCGCGGCCAGCGGCGTGGCGGCGAACGTGAAGCTGGGCATCACCGCGTACTTGCCGGCGCGCTTGGTCTGGCTGATCGCCAGCATCAGGCCCAGCGTCGCGTTGGCGACCGTGGTCACGGCCCCGACCCCGCCGAACCACTCCTCTAGCACCCGCGCCTCGAAGCGATTGTTCAGCGGGCCGAAGTTGGTGTAGTGACGCGACTTCTCGGTCGACTCGATGTGGTGCCGGTAGTGGTCCAGGGTGACCAGTCGCGGGCGAAGAAACGGAATCGGTTCCATGATTCGTCTACCTCGTTCCTTTCGGTTCGATGAAATGGTCAGGCCGCCTGGGGTTCCCGCAGGTCGATGCCGATGCGTCGGATCGCCCTCAACCGCACCGCTGCAGTCGGGTCGTCCGGAAACTTGCGCGCGAAATAGCGTCCGCTGGCGGCCAGGCGCTCGTAGTCCTGGTCGTCGATCCAGCGCGGGTTGCCTGCCGCCGTGAAATCATTGATCGCATGATTGGCATGGCCGATGCGGAACGGCGAATTGCCCAGCAGGGTCGGAAACAGCGACTCGTCGACGATCTTCAGATGCCGGAAGAAGCGCCGCACCCGCGGGTCGCGCTGCTTGTTCGACACGTACTGCACCACCTCGCGGGTCATGCCGATCCAGGTGCTGCCGATCATCGGGCGGAAGTCCGGCCCGAACGGATTCGGACCGAGCCAGCCGCGCGAGGCCAGCCGGGTCAGACCGAGACCCGCCCGCATCCGCAGAGGCGGCCGGTTGCGGCGGGCTTCCGGAAGCGCCAGCACCGACAGCGATGAAGTCTGCAGCAGCGGCGCCTCCGAACCGAAATACCACTGGCGGGCGCGCATCAGCGTCCGGTAGCGCAGGCTGGAACCCGGCAGATAGGTGCGATAGCCGAACGTCATCAGCGTGTCGTCGTCGCGTTCGACCGGAAAGAGATCGGCATGGACATCGTGCTCGGCAGAGCGGACGCGGGCCTCGAACTCGGCGAGCGGCCGGATCGGCAGGCAGGTCGGGCTCATCAGATGGAAATAGTCGAACTCGAAGTTGTCCAGGCAATAGTCGAGCGTGTGGAAGATCGCCTGCGAGAATCCCCAGGCTCCCCAGCCGGTATCGCGCGGATCGGGAATCAGCCGAACATTGGAACCGCTGACCTCGAAGTCGGCCTTCTTCTGGAAGTCGTGATGGACCACCACCAGGTGAGGCGCGAGCGTGCGCGCCAACTGAGTGACCGTCGCGCCTTGCTGCGTCGCAGAAAAAACCCCGAATACGATTCGCGGCGATGTCACCATTCGAATTCCGGATGCCCCGTTTGTTACTTCTGTAAAGCAGGATACGCCTGCCCTTGCAGCGGTGCCGCCGGCTCAGGACGCGTGGCGGACAATGGAAGATCGGCGGCCGGGCCGGCAAACCGCGATTGCACGGCCGCTACACCCGCTTCGGCTCTGACAGCACGGCGAGCGCGGTCGGAATGAATATCACGTACCAGAGCGCGGAGTTCAGCTCGACGTGCACGTACGAATGCCCCTTGGCCGCGACGAACCACGACAGCGGCGCCAGCAGCGCCAGCAGCACCATCGCGGCCAGCGGCACGCGCCGATCGCCGGCACGCAGGATCCTGATCGCGGTACCGACGACCAGGATCGCGAGAAACAGCGCACTGAGCACCCGCGGCACGTAGGGCAGCACCGCCTGCACCCCTTCCTTGCGGACCAGCTCCATCAGAGGCTGCGGCGAACGCGCCTTCACCGAGCTCTCGATGGCTGCTTTCAGCTCCACCATCGGGTCGAAGCTTTCCCAGCGCGAGAACCACGGCAGCATGTACTTGGGCGCCAGATACTTCGCCAGCACCGCGCCGGTGCCGGCGTTCAGCGACTCGATGTAGACCGATTCGCATTGCGCATCCTGCCAGAAATCATCGGCACAGGCTTCCTTGGACGCTGCCACCGGATCGGTGCTGTACAGACGCTTCTCGGCCAGCGCGCCGATGTGCGCGAGCCCGCCGCTCAGCGAGCCGAACCGGGTGGCGTGAAATCCCACGGCGATCGCGAATGCGACGACCGTTGCCAGCCCCATCAGCACCAGCCGGCCGAGCACCGCGCTGAACGGGCGGCCGCTGCGCAGACCGTGGTAGGCGACCGGCGCGGTGGCGGCCAGCGCCACCGTGGTCAGGTATTCGTACCCGCACAGCAGCTTCAGCAGCATCGCTGCGCCGAACGCCAGCAGGAACAGTGTCAGTGCGCCGCTGCCCTTGTACACCGACGCCCCGAAAGCGAACGCCAGCAGCGCAGGCAGCAGCCAGGTCCACGACACCCAGTACAGGTCATGGGCGTAGATCACCAGCAGCGGCGACACCGCCAGCGGCACCGAGAAGGCGAGCGCAGCGCGCAGCCCGAAATCGCGCGCCAGCACGACGCAGAACGCGCCGACCACCAGCGCCAGCAGCGCCGAGTTCAGCGCCCGCATGTCTTCCACCGTCAGCCCCAGGCCCCGGTGCAGCGCGC
>DAISWF010000064.1:0-8384 GCA_036826495.1 Burkholderiaceae bacterium | reverse complement strand
CGTCATGAGCCGGCCGAGGATGGAATGCTGCCGCAGCGCGCCGAACAGCTCGCCCTGCAGCCCGTACTGGGACAGGTCCGGGCGGTACTCGCCGCTGCCCGAGCCGACATTGGTGCTGCCGGTGGCATATCGGCCCATCGGCACCGCCGACGTATTGCCGCGATCGTGTTCCGCCATGCCGTCGATCACCAGCCGCTCGGAAATCGACGAGCCGAAGCCGAACGTGCGCTCGTTGACCACGCCCAGCAGATTGGACTGGGAGGAGAACCATGCGACCAGCGCCAGCAGCGCACCGGCGATCAGGGCCCGCCAGGACCCGGCGTAGTCAGCGCTCATCTTCAGCGTGCCGGCGGATCGAACCGGCCGAAGCAGGCATTGAACAGCGTCTTCAGCACATCGAAGTTGCCGCGCACGCTGGAGATCTTGGTCGGCACCTTGCCGTCCTTCGGATATCGGCGGGCCGTGGGAATCTCCACGCAGCGGTAGCCGAGCTTCGGTGCACGATAGGACAGGTAGGCCAGCAGCTCGTAGGCAACGAACACGTCGCGAAACGGCGCGATGCGCGGATCGAGCAGCATGCGCCGGCTGTAGCCGCGAAAGCCCTGCGTGGTATCGGTCCACCTGAAGCCCGAGAAGACGCTGAGCATCGGCGCATGGATCAGGCGGATCGCGAGATCGCGCGACGCCGGCGTGTTCTCGGCCACGCCACCGGCGATGAAGCGCGAAGCCTGCGCGAAGTCGATTCCCTGCTCCAGCGCGCGAAAGAACGCCGGAATCGCGGCCGGATCGTCCTTGTCGTTGCCGTCGATGGTGACGATGCCCTCGTAGCCCTGCGCCAGCAGGAACGCGTAACCGCAGCGCAACTGGGCACTGAGGCGGCCCGGCCCGCGCTTGACCAGCAGGCCGCGCACGCCCAGCGCCTGCAGCGCCGCGGGTTCGAGCGAGCCGTCGGTGCTGCCGCCGTCGACGATCACCACGTCGGCCGTCTCGTGAACCCCGATGTCCCGCATCCTGCCCAGCAGGCTGTGGATGCGCGCGCCCTCGTTGATGACCGGAATCAGCACCGCGCGCCGGTGGGCCGGGCCCTGCCAGAAGGTCACGTCGTAGGCGGGTACCTGCCAACCCTGCTGGTCGACCGGTGCGGCATCGAGGGTCATCGTGGTGGAGTTCGCCATGTCAGGTGGGTTTGACGGTTATGAAGATGACGCCGGCGATCACCAGCGCGATGCCGAGCAGCTTCGTCCAGGGGAAGGCCTCGTCGAACAGCAGCGCCGACGACATCGCGACGGCGGCGATCGCACCGGCCGTCAGCGTCGGATGAGCGACGCTGAGCGGCAGCCGCGCCAGCGCGGCCGCATAGAGCAGGAAGGCGGCTCCGTACAGCGCCAGCCCGCTCCAGAACGGCCAGTTGGTCAGTGCCGCACGAGGATCGGCCAGCGAGGGGAACCCCCAGGGCGGCGACATCGCCACCTTCACCAGGATGCTGGCGGCGGCATTCGATCCCACGCCCAGAAGCAGAATCAGCCACTTCATGCAGGCCCCGACGATGTCCGTATGCCGTAGGCGCGCTGCGCCAGATCCACCGCGCGCGCGATCAGCGCCGGATGGTCGGTGCCCGGCGCGCCGACCATCTCGATGGTGACGATCGTGCGCGGCAGGCACGCACGGATCGCCGCGCCGAGGGCCGGGTGATCGGCGTTGCCGTCGCCCAGCGTGACCAGGTCGGGTTCGCTGGCGTGTACGTGGCCGACGATGCCCGCATGCCGCGCCAGCAGCGCGACCGGATCCTCGCGGTTGATGGTGACCGTGCCGGTGTCGAACTGCATGCGGATCGCCGGGTGGTCGACCAGCCGCACGATGCGGGCCGCCTCGTCGGTCGTGGTCATGAAATTGCAGCCGTAGCGGGTCGGGTTCGGCTCGAGGCAGACCACTACGCCATGGCCGCGGGCGATGTCGCCCAGCCGCCGAAAGAAGCCGACCGCGATCTCGTCGACCTGCCCGTCATCGGCGATGGCGCTGCGGTCGCGGTTCTTCGGAGAGCCGAACACCAGCGGCACCGCGCCCAGGCCCGCACCGACGCGGCATACGGCGTCCAGGTGCCCGAGCATGCGCTGCTGCACCTCGGCACTGCCGAACAGATTCAGTCCGGTGGTGCCGAACAGCAGCGACTGCATGCCGTGGACGGCGAATCCGCGGTCGCGCCATTGCCGGCGGACCTGCGCGATCTGCGCATCGCCGGCGCCCGGCAGATCGGGGAAGTACTTGCCCGGTGCCACATCGATCGCGTCGACGCCGCGCGCGCGCAGCACCGCGGCCACCGCCTCGTCCTCGGCGACCTCCCACGCGATGCCCGAGATGCCGACGCCGGCCATCATGCCGCCTTCGGCGCCGAGCGGGGCTCGGACTGCGCATAGGCGCGGATCGCCATCAGCGAAGCGCGCGCGTCGTACTGGTAGGCGCCGTGGCCGCCGAACAGCTCCGCGTGGACCGAACGGAAATCGTAGCGCGCCGGCTTCGCCTGCAGGTGGTTGACGAACGGGCGGCCGAAGCCTTCGGCGGCCACCCGCTCCACGCTGACCGGCTCGGCCGTCAGGTGCACGCAGCGCAGGCCCGCCCCGCGTGCGCGCTGCAGATCGTCCCACAGGTTGACCATCGGGTAGAACTGGAACTCGCCGCGGCTGTCGACGACGTGCAGGTTGTTGTCGTTCAGCAGATCGAACACGACGTTCTTGCGCAGCCCCGGCCCGACCAGGCCCGGCAGGCGCACGATCAGATGATCGTCGAACATGCGCTCGACCGCCCGTTCGAGCAGCCGCCGGTGCAAACCGTAGGGATGCAGCCCCTGCTCGCTCACCTCGCTGGTCTCGTCGACGCCGGTCGGGTCGCCGAACACGTCGACCGTGCTGATCAGCACGAACGACTTGCAGCGCATCGCCGACAGGTGGCCGATCATCGCCTCGATGTTCGCGCGGTCCTCGACCGGCGCCCGGTTGGCGATCCATTTCTGCGCCGGCGCCCCGGCGCACACCACCAGGTCGAACTCGCGACCGGCTATCTCGTGAATGTCGGTGGAGCGGTACAGGGCATCGAAGGCACGCTGCCGCAGCAGCGTGCCGCCGACGAATCCGCTGTGCCCGATCAGTGCATCGGTCATCGGTTCAGTACCTCGGGGGCCGGCGTCGTCGAACGCTCGAGCACCAGCGGCTCCTCGTCGAGCTTCTCGAGCGCGTCGTAGATGTTGTCGATCTTGCCGCCCAGGATCGAATAGCTGTTGGGCAGACTCTCGTGGCGTTCGAACAGGATCGGGCGGCCGTCGTCGCCCTCGTTCTTCATCAGGACCGTCTTCACCTCGAACAGCGAATCGACGTGACGCGCGCGCGACACCGCCGGCATGTACCGTGCCGCATCGCGGACCATGCGATCCGCGCGCGACGCACCGGTGTAGCGATCCAGCCGCTGATAAGGGTCTTCGCCGGGCACGTCGATCCAGTTCATGTGCGGCGTGTACCGTACGTGCGACAGCGTGTGCAGGCCCCGCGCGGGGAACGGCATCATCGAGAAGAACGCACCGTCCATCACGGTGATTCCGAGCCCGACGAGATCGGACGGCAGCTCGACCAGCGCCATCTCGGTCACCTCGTGCTTCAGGCCGGCCGAGGCGACCGGAAAATCGCCGCCGATCTGGTTCAGACCGCTGTAGGTGCAGTTGAAGACGTACTGGGTGCGTACCCGCTCGACGCCGCCGTCGTCGCTGCGGCATTCGACCGCCAACGTGCCGTCCGCCTCGCGCTGCACCGTCTGCACGCGCGTGGCCAGCCGCACCTCGACGCCGGCACGGGCCAGCGCGCGGCGCGCATGATCGGCCAGCCGGGCCGCATCGAATGCATATTCCTCGACCAGGAACACCGCTTCGATCAGCCGCGGCTCGAACAGTGCGCGGATCGGCGCCGGAGCCAGGTCGAGCGAGGCGCCGATCTCGCGGCAGAAGCGTTCGAACTGGCGCGCCGTGACCTTGGAGTTGTTGCGGGCGATCGCGTAGATCTTCGTGAAGTCGCGCTTGACGGCATCCGGATAGTCCGCCACGAAGCGCGGCAGGTTGATGCGGCTGCGATAGGCGGTCGTGAAGCTGCGCGGATAGTGATATCCGTTGTGCACCCGGGCCTGATTGCTGTACGAAGCGCGCAGCAGCAGATCGCGTTCGCGCTCGACCAGCATCACCCGTCCGAAACCTCGCCGTTCGCGCAGGTAGCAGGCGATCGAGGCTCCGTAGAAGCCGCCGCCGATGACTAGCGCGTCGAGCATCAGGTGGCCTCGGTCATCCTGCGCATCCTCTCGGGCACCGCGGCCGGCGACGACGCCCGCGTATCCTCGATGTTCAGCTTCTCGCGGTGCTTCATCACCGCGCTGGTGAACTCCTGACCCACGTGATACAGCGGCCCTTCGTTCGACAGGCTGGCCATCTGCACGATGTATTCGCCCAGCACGAACAGCACCAGCGACAGCAGCAGGAACATGCCCGACTGCTGCAGCGACAGCGTGACCCAGCCCGGCGCCACCGATTCCTTCAGCAACGCCACCGCGATCACGTAGCCGGAGTACACCAGATTGGCCACCGCGCCGAACAGCGACAGGGTGCTGACCATGCGCATCGGCCCGCGGGTGGAGGACACCAGCAGCCGCACGCCGCGGTCGATCGCGAAGCTCAGGCTCTTGCGCTGCACGCGTCGCGGTGCGGACGAATAGGACAGCGTGGTCTTGGCAAAACCGGCGGTGGCCGGCAGATGCCGATACGACAGCGCCGGCGTCGGATGCTGGAGGATGAAGTTGATGACCCGCCGGCTCAGCACGCGGAACTGGGGCGCATCCTTGGCGAGGTTGACCCCGTTGAACCACTTGTACATCAGACCGAAGGCCGCGAACGACAGGCGATAGGACAGGCTGAGCCGTGAACCTTTGTCGTTCTTCGCGAACACCACGTCGTTGCCGCGCGCCGCCTGCTCCAGCATCGCCGGGATCATCGAGACATCGTCGGCATTCGGATCGATGACGACCACGAAGTCGCCCAGCGCATTCTCCAGGCCGACCCAGTTGGCCGTGTCGGTGTCGACGCCCTTGGTGAGCGCGAACACCTGCAGGTTGGGCAGGCCGCCGGGCTGCGTCAGCCCCTTCAGCACCGCGATGCTGTCATCGTCCGAAGCGTTGTCGACGACAACGATCTCGTAGTCGCTGACCACGCGCGAGATCGACCGGCCGAGCTCGGTGAGGATCGCCGGCAACTGGCTGCTCTCGTTGCGAAAGGCGACAACGACGGACAACAGGATATGGTACATCGAAGAAGCTCCGCGAAACAGGACATAGTCTATCGGTCGCCTTCGGGGCAGCCTGACCCGACCCCCCCGGGTGGCGGCAACGCGTGGATCGGCGGCGCCCCGGAGCAGGCCGGCGTTGCGTCAGGTTCCCACCGCGGGTGCCGCGGGCTCGCGGGCGGCCAGCATCCGCTTGACCGCATCGATATCCGTGCGCGACACGATCCGCCCAATCACGATACCAGCCAGATACAGCGCCACGGCGGCAACGACGGCCGATACAACACCTGCCGGACCGGGTATCTGCCGGACGCTGAACATGCCGACCGCACCACAGGCCAGCACGATGCCGATCAGCTTCAGCCACACCGATGGCGTCACCTGCACCGGGTGCCCCGAACGGGCCAGGCCGGCAAACACTATCACGCTGCACAGCAGTTCGGCGACGCCGATCGCCACGCCGACCAGGTACAGACTCTTGAACACGTCGAGGTAGGTCAGCAGCAGCAGCGGCGCGGCGATCGTCGCGAGCGAGCCGTACAGGAACAGGTTCGAACGGCCGATCAGGTAGGTCATCAGCTCGAGCGATCGCCGCAGCGTGTGACCCAGCACCAGCGGCAGCAGCGAGGCCAGCAGGAACGGCATCAGATGGATGTTGCCGTGGGTGAACACCAGCACCAGTTCGCTGTCGGCCCCGATGAAGACCACCGCCGCGATGCCCAGCAGCAGCAGGTTCGCGCGCAGGATCAGGCCGACGTCGTTGGACAGCACCGCGAAGTTGCGCCCCTGCCGCTCGAAGCGCCCGATCAGCGCCGGCCGGATCACCACCCAGACCAGGTCCAGCGGCAGAAAACGACGGACCTGCTCGACCAGGCGGGTCGCGAAGCCGAACTGGGCGGTCGCATCCGCGCCCAGATAGCGGGCCACCAGGCCGGTCGCCAGCTCGGTGCCGATGCAGATCGACAGCAGGAAGCTGCAATAGGCGTTGAATGCGAAGCGCACCGAGCCGCGGCCGAACCATGCGCCGATGTTCCGGTCGTCGCCGGGCACGCCGGCGGCCGACCGCAGATGATGTGCCAATGCAACACCGGCGATCAGAACCGTGCCGACCGAGGCGGACAGCTCCAGGAACGCGACATGCCAGGCGGTCACCCCCGGGCCGAGGAAATGCAGCGCGCACAGGCCGCCCAGCATCAGCACGAGGCGGAAGATCTGCAGAAGCTGCACCATCCGCTGCATCATCAGCGCGCCCAGGATCTGGTCGCGCAGCAGCCGGGACACGCCCTCCACGGCCACCACCACGCCATAGATGCGCAGCACCTCGGCCGGCACCACGCCGGACAGCATGCGGGACAGCCAGGGCGCCAGCACCAGGATGCCGATGCCCAGCAGGCAGTATGGAATGACCTGCAGACCGATCAGCCGGCGCACCGCCGCCCGTAGCTGGGCGTTGGTGCCCTTGACCCGGATGCTCGGGATGACCGTCTGGGTCAGCCAGTCGATCCCGCAGGTGCCCAGCGACATGCTGACCTCCAGCACCGCGGTCGCAGCCACATAGGCGGCATACTGCTCGCGTGCCATGAAGGTCGCATACAGGAATACCAGCAGGATCGACCCCGGCGCGGTCAGCACCTTGCCCAGGGCGAAGGCCCGCAGGCTGTCACGAATGTTTCGGTTCGAATAGGTACTGTTGGACATCGAGGAGTCGCCTGCGGGCGGCGCCCGTCGCAGATCGACGGACGCGGCAGATCCGTCAGAATACCGAGTGTCGATGCCGATGAAGGGTGAAACAGTGCAGATGGCGACGCCTATGCGACGTTCGGCCGATTGATTGCCCGATTTCCACGATGTACGGTCGCCACAGCCGGTCGCCGCCTGTCGAAGGAGGGCGACCGTCAGACGCCCGGAATGGCTGAACCGGGCTGTCCGTCCTCAGGATCGAATCCGCGCCCTCCAGCGCTTATCCCGCAAAGTTCTCTGGTAGTCCCGCAACACCTGTGCCGAAATTGCGACAATGTCATTTTCCCCGGCGAGGGAACTGTCCGGAACCGGAAAAATTTCCGTCGCACGCCGCCGTCGAGCGGCGAAAATGATTGACTGAAGGAACCGCATCCGCCTCGGGCGGGGTAACAATTCTAGGTAGACAAGATCATGATTTTCGGTCAATTGTTTCGCGTGATGAAGGCCCGTCTGGGTCTCATCCTGCTGATCGTGGCGGCAACCGTCGCCTCGGCTGCGGCCGCGAGCTTCATGATGTCCAAACGCTACACCGCGGTGGCATCGGTCGTGGTCAACATACCGACCAGTGACCCGATCAACGGGGGTGCCGTCTACCTTCCCGGCACCGTGGCCGGCCTTCTGGCAACCCATGTCGATCTGATCAAGAGCGACCGGGTGGCGCAGAAGGTCATCGACGCGCTGGGCCTGACGCTGGATCCGCAGATCCAGCAGGAATTCCGCGAGGCCGGCGGCGTCGGCGACATGCGCCGGTGGCTGTCGACCAAGATGGGGCGGGAGCTGTCGGTGGAGGCGGCACGCGAATCCGCCTTCATCACGCTCTCGTACGAAACCAAGAATCCCGAGGTCGCGGCCAAGGCGACCAACGCGGTCGCCAATGCGTTCATCGACCCCACCCTCGGGATGAAGACCGAGCCCGCCAAGAACTATGCCGCGCAGTTCGAGGCGCAGGCCAAGCAGTACCGTCAGGAACTGGCCAAGGCGCAGGAGAAGCTGGTCCAGTTCCAGCAGCAGACCGGCATCATCACCGCCGACCAGCGCCTCGACGTCGAGAATACCCGCCTGCAGGAGCTCTCCACCCAGCTCGTGCAGATCCAGGGGCTGGCCTCCGAGAGCCGCTCGCGGCAGGCCGCCGTCCAGAGATCGGGCCGGGATTCGATGCCCGAGGTGACCTCCAACGGTCTGATCCAGCAGCTCAAGGGTGAGCTGGTGCGCGCCGAGTCGCGCTACCACGACCTGTCGGGCCAGCTCGGCGCGCGGCACCCGCAGATCATCGCGATCACCTCGGACATCGAGAGCCTGAAGGCGCGCATCGAGAGCGAGACTCAGCGTCTGACCAGC
>DAISWF010000063.1:0-22652 GCA_036826495.1 Burkholderiaceae bacterium | reverse complement strand
GGTCGCACCAGTGCATCGGCGCCGGCGACCAGCAGCAACGTGTCGACCGGCAGCCGGCCCGCCGCGGCCTGCACCTGGTCGGCGGCCGTCACCAGCCAGTCGACCAGCCGCGCGCTGACCCGGTCGTGCACCAGCGGGTCCTCCAGATAGGCTCGCACTGTCGCGGGGTCCCGCGACACCCGCTCCGGGTCGAGGCCGTTGCCGATCGCGAGGTCCGGTGCCAGCCGCAGCATGACCCGCGTCAGCAGCTTCTGGAACGGCGAGAGCCCCGGGTCGAGCGCCGGCGACGACAGCACCAGCCCGCGGACGCGGGCCTCGCGCACCAGGGCCATCTGCGCAGCCAGCGCGCCGCCCAGGCTGTGGCCGATCAGCAGCGGCGGCTCGGCGAGCTGTGCGGCCAGGTCGGCGAGCACCGCCAGCGCATCGTCGAGCAGGTCGTCGCGCCGCTGCAGCCTGCCGCGGGCGCCGTCCGAGCGCCCGTGACCGCGATGATCGTGCGCGCGCACCCGCCAGCCGCGCGCGGTGAACCAGTGCGCGACCTCGGCATAGCGGCCGCCGTGCTCGCCCAGGCCGTGCACGATCAGCACGCCGCGCCGGCCGTCGTGGGCGGCCGGCAGCCAGTCGCGCAGGTGCAGGCCGACGCCGCCGGGCCGCAGGAAGCGGCGCTCGACGAGGGTGTCGGTGGCGGCGCCCGCCGCCGTCGTGCCTGCGCCGCTCGTCGTCATTGCCGCGGGCCGGCGATCGGCCGCCGCGAGGACGGGAGGACGAGCGGGATGTCTGCGCCGTCGACGTGGACGGATGCGGCCAGGCGCGGCCCGTTCACCGCGTCAGTCCAGTTCCAGCCGCATCGTCACATGGTCGATGCCGGCTTCCTTGAACGGCAGCCCGTAGGCCTTGAAGCCCTCGCGCTCGTAGAACGCCTTCACGTAGCGCTGCGCGTTCAGCTCGAAGCGCCGGTCGCCGCGCGCGCGCCCGACCTCCAGCAGCCGCCGCAGGATCGCCGCACCGACGCCGCTGCCCCGATGCTCGCGCAGCACCGCCATCCGGCCGATGTGCGCGTCGGGCAGCAGCCGGCCGGTGCCGACCGGCTTGTCGCCGAGGAACGCGACGCAGTGGATCGCCACCGGGTCGAACTCGTCCCACTCCAGGCGCTCCGGGATGTTCTGCTCGACGATGAACACCGCGCGCCGGATGTCGCCGGCGATCGCGCCCAGTTCGTCCCAGTCGCCGATCTGCAGCAGGATATCGGCTGCTTCAGTCATATTGCCCCCAAGGGCCTGCGGCCCGGCCCCCCGAGGGGCTTGCGCCGGGGTTTCGCGTCGCATGCGACGCGCCGACGCGAGAGGTCGCGCCTGCCAGCGCGACCGCGGCCTGCAAGGCCGATCGCCTTCGGAGCGGCCGTGCGGCGATCATTCCGGCGTCACCTTCTCGAACGACTGGATCGCTTCGCGCAGCCGCGGCGGGATCGCCGTCGACCGGCCGTCCTCGGCGTACACGTACACGCTGTCGCCGCTGATCAGGTGATCGGCGCCGCGGTGGATCTCGAACAGCACCCGCATGCTCGAATTGCCGAGCTTCGCGCAGCGCACCGCGACGTCGAGCTCGTCGTCGAAGCGGGCCGGCGAACGGAACTCGATCGTCGTCTTGACCACGTAGAGCCGGTCGAAGATCTCGCGCAGCGCCTGCGGATCACCGCCGGCGACGCCGCGCCAGTACTCGGTCACCGCCACATCGAAATAGGTCAGGTAGTGGCCGTTGAACACCACCCCCTGCATGTCGGCTTCTGCCCACCGGACCCTCAGCCGGTGCCGGAAGCCGAAATCTTCGAACGCCATCGATCGCTTCTCCACGTGTCCTTCGCCGCTACTGTATACGCTCGATGCGACCGTTGCCCGCCGGCCTGGGCTGCCGGCGGCCAGCGGTGCATCGGCCGCCCGGCGAGGCGGGGTGGCGGCTCAGACCAGCTTGACCAACTGCTTGCCGAAGTTGCGGCCCTTCAGCAGCCCGATGAACGCTTCGGGCGCCGCGTCCAGCCCCTGCGCCACCGTCTCGCGGTATTTCATCCGGCCGCTGCCCACAAGCTCCGCGAGCTGCTGCTGCGCCGGCGGCCAGTGCTGAGGATGCTCGGACACGATGAAGCCCTGCACCTTCAGCCGGTTGATCAGGATCGAGCGGAACTGGTTGACCGGCAGCGGCTGACCGTCATAGCCGGCGATCAGCCCGCAGACGGCGATCCGCCCGAACGCGTTCATCCGCCGCAGCACCGCATCGAGCACCTCGCCGCCGACGTTCTCGAAGTAACCGTCGATGCCGTCGGGCGTGACCGCCTTCAGGTCGTCGTACAGCCGGCCGGCCTTGTAGTCGATGCAGGCGTCGAAACCGAACTCGTCGACCACCGCCCGGCACTTGTCGGGCCCGCCGGCGACACCGACGACGCGACACTGCGCGAGCTTCGCGAGCTGCCCGACGGTGGCGCCGACCGCGCCGCTGGCGGCCGACACCACCACCGTCTGCCCCGCCTTCGGTTCGATGATCGTGTTCAGCCCGACCCAGGCGGTGACGCCGGGCATGCCGACCACGCCGAGGTGCGCCGACAGCGGCACGCGGCGGGTGTCGACCTTCTTCAGCGCCTTGCCGTCGACCTTGCCGTAGAGCTGCCAGCCGAGCATGCCGACGACCTTGTCGCCGACCGCGAAGCCCGGATGCTTCGAGGCGACCACCTCGCCGGCGGTGCCGCCGCCCATCACCTCGTCGAGCTTCTGCGGCGCCGCGTACGACTTGGCGTCATCCATCCGGCCGCGCATGTACGGGTCCAGCGACATGTAGTGGTTGCGGCCCACGCCCTCGCCGTCGGCCGACGGCATCGCCACGTCGGCCTCCTCCAGCCGGAAGTCGCCGGGCGACACGGCGCCCTTCGGACGGTTGGCCAGTACCCAGCGGCGGTTCTTTTCCATCGTGTGCTCTCCTTCGTCAGAACCAGGCGTCCTGCATGTCAAGGGTGGTCGTGTCCAACTGCGCCAGCAGTGCGATCATCGGTTCGACCTTCGGCAGCTCCCAGCGCAGGAAATAACGGGCGGCCTGCAGCTTGCCGGCATAGAAGTCGCGGTCCTGCCGGGCCGCGGCATGATCGCCCTGCACCGCTGCCAGCCGGCCGGCGGCGCAGACCGCCTGCTCGAGCCAGATCCAGGCGAGCACGTGGTGGCCGAACGCCTCCAGGTAGACCGACGCGTTGGCCAGCGTGACGTCCGGATCGCCGGCTCCATAGAGGGTCGCCACCACGGCGCGCAGCCTTTCGCCGGTGCGCCGTACGTCGGCACCGGCCTGCGCCCACTCGCCGCCCAGCGCCTCGGCGCGCGCGACGGTCTCGTCGATCCGGCCGGCCAGCTCGGTCAGCAGCGCGCCGCCCTCCAGCCGCACCTTGCGACCCAGCAGGTCCAGCCCCTGGATGCCGTGCGTGCCTTCGTGGATCGGGTTCAGCCGCTGATCGCGGTAGAACTGCTCGACCGGGAAGTCGCGGGTGTAGCCGTAGCCGCCATGCACCTGGATCGCCAGGCTGTTGGCTTCCTGGCACCACTGCGACGGCCAGCTCTTGGCGATCGGCGTCAGCAGCTCCAGCAGCCGGTTCGCACGCCGGCGCTCGTCGGCATCGGGGTGGGTCCGCTCGTCGTCGACCAGCCGCGCGCAGTACAGGTTCAGCGCCAGCGCGCCCTCGACGTACGATTTCTGCGCGAGCAGCATCCGGCGCACGTCGGCATGGGCGACGATCGGCACCTGCGGCGCGCGCGGATCCTTGTCGCGCGGCCGGCGGCCCTGCGGGCGGGTGCGCGCATACTGCAGCGCATGCAGGTAGGCGGTGTAGCCCAGCATCACCGCGCCCAGCCCGACGCCGATCCGCGCCTCGTTCATCATGTGGAACATGTAGGCCAGCCCCTGGTGGCGCTCGCCGACCAGCCAGCCGACCGCGCCGGCACGCCCGCCGGGCCTGAACTTCCCTTCGCCGAAGTTCAGCAGGCAGTTGGTCGTGCCGCGGTAGCCCATCTTGTGGTTCAGGCCGGCCAGCACGACGTCGTTGCGGCCCTCGGGCAGCAGCTTGGGCACGACGAGCAGCGAGATGCCCTTGACCCCGGGCAGGAGCTGGCCGTCGTCGCCGGGGATCTTGGCGAGCACCAGGTGCACGATGTTCTCGCTCAGGTCCTGCTCGCCGCCGGAGATCCACATCTTGTTGCCGGTCAGCCGGTAGCTGCCGTCGGGCTGCGGCTCGGCGCGGGTGCGGATGTCGGACAGCGACGAGCCGGCCTGCGGCTCCGACAGGCACATCGTGCCGAGGCAGCGCCCGGTCAGCATCGGCCGCACGTAGTGCTCGATCAACTCGGCCGATCCGTACTTCAGCAGCAGGTTGCAGTTGCCTATCGTCAGCAGCGGATAGCCGGCGGCGGCCACGCTGGCGCCGTTGAACCAGGCGAAGCAGGCCTTCTCGACGACGCACGGAAGCTGCATGCCGCCGAGCTCGAAGTCGTGGCCGGCGGCCATCAGGCCGGCCTCGCAGAAGGCCGCCAGCGCCGTCTTCAGCTCGGCCGGCGTCTGCACCCGTTCGCCGTCGAACGTCGGCTCGCGGCTGTCGAGCAGCCGGTTGATCGGCTGGAAGTGCTCGGTGGCGATCCGTGCGCTGGTGTCCAGCGCCGCATCGAAAGTCTCGCGAGAATGCTCCTGATAGCGCGGCCGCCCGGTCAGCGCGCCGACCTGCAGCCACTCGTACAGCAGGAAGTCGAGATCGCGCCGCGACAGGATCGTCGAATCGCTCACTGCCGCCCCGCGCCCCCGGTCAGGCCGAACGACGCCAGCGCCGCGCGGGCGATCGGCTCGCCCCACTCCGGCACGAAGTGGCCGGCCTGCGGCACCACGAGCGGCGGAGCACAGCCGCGCAGGTTCGCATGCAGCGCCCGCATCGTCGGCTCGCCGAGCACCGGATCGCGCTGGCCGATCGCCATGAAGGCGCTGCCTTCGAAACGGTCCCGCCACCAGGCCAGCGCCTCGCGCGACAGCGCCGCCCCCTCGGCCTGCGGCGAGTCGGGCACCAGGTTCGGAAACGCGCGCAGCGCCGCCTTGTGGCGCGCATCGGGAAACGGCGCGTCATAGGCGGCGATCTCGCCCGGCGTCATCTCGGGCTTGCCGCGCGCGATCATCCGGCCGACCTCCAGATCCGGCGTGCGGCTCGAATAGTCGCGCCACTGCCGGAAGCCCTCGGTCAGCGCCTCGCCGGTGGCCAACGTCGTGTTCATCACCAGCAGCCGGCTGAAACGCTGCGGCATCGCCATCGGCAAGGTCAGCCCCAGCAGCCCGCCCCAGTCCTGGCAGACCAGCGTGATGTCGCGCAGATCCAGTTCCTCGACGAACGCCCGCAGCAGGTCGCGATGCCAGACGAAGCGGTGCGCCGCCTCGTCGACCGGCTTGTCGGAGCGGCCGAAGCCGATCAGGTCCGGCGCGACCACCCGCATGCCGGCGGCGACGAACACCGGCACCATGGAGCGGTACAGGTAGCCCCAGCTCGGGTTGCCGTGCAGGCACAGCGCGGTGCCACCGCCGGTGTCGCGCCCTTCATCGATGTAGTGCATCCGCAGGCCGGCCGCGCCCGGCAGCGCGGTCAGCCAGCGGGGGGCGAACCCCCAGCCGGGCAGACCGTCGAAGCGTTCATCGGGGGTTCGCAGGAACTCCATTGCTGCCGGCATGGCCGCTCCTTCTCAGGCGACCTCGAACAGGCCCGCCGCTCCCATGCCGCCGCCGACGCACATCGTGACGACGGCGTACTTCGCGCCACGCCGCTTGCCCTCGATCAGCGCATGGCCGGTCAGCCGCTGGCCGCTGACGCCGTACGGATGGCCGACCGCGATCGCGCCGCCATTGACGTTCAGCCGGTCGGCCGGGATGCCGAGCTTGTCACGGCAGTAGATCACCTGCACCGCGAACGCCTCGTTCAGCTCCCACAGGTCGATGTCCTGCACCTTCAGGCCGGCACGGGCCAGCAGCTTGGGCACCGCGAACACCGGGCCGATGCCCATCTCGTCGGGCTCGCAGCCGGCCACCGCGAAGCCGCGGAAGTAACCGAGCGGCTTCAGCCCACGCTTCTCGGCGAGCTTCGCATCCATGACCACCACCGCGCCGGCGCCGTCGGAGAACTGGCTGGCGTTGCCGGCCGCGATGACGCCGCCGGGGATCGCCGGCTTGATCTGCGACACCGCATCATAGGTCGTGCCCTCGCGGCGCCCCTCGTCGTCGGACAAGGTGACCTCCTTGGTCATCATCTGGCCGCTGACCTTGTCGGCGACCGCCGCGCGCACCGTGATCGGCACGATCTCGTCCTTGAACTTGCCGGCCGCAGCGGCCGCGCAGGCCTTCTGCTGGCTGGCCGCGCCGTACTCGTCCATCTGCTGGCGCGGGATGTTGTAGCGCTTGGCCACCTGCTCGGCGGTCTGCAGCATGTTCCAGTAGATCTCCGGCTTCTTCGCGAGCAGGTTGGAGTCCGCCAGCATGTGCTTGTTCATCTCGTTCTGCACGCACGAGATCGACTCGACACCGCCGGCGACGTAGATGTCGCCCTCGCCGGCGATGATCCGCTGCGCGGCCAGCGCGATCGTCTGCAGGCCCGACGAGCAGAACCGGTTCACGGTGGCGCCCGACACGGTGACCGGGCAGTCGGCCATCAGCGCGATCTGCCGCGCGATGTTCGAGCCGGTGGCGCCCTCGGGGTTCGCGCAGCCCATCAGCACGTCCTCGACCTCGCCCGGCTCGATGCCGGCGCGCTCGATCGCCGCGCGCACCACGTGGCCGCCCATCGTCGCGCCGTGGGTCATGTTCAGCGCCCCCTTCCAGGACTTGGCCAGGCCGGTGCGGGCGGTCGAAACGATCACTGCTTCTTTCATCATCGTGTCCTTGTTCGTTTGGTGGTGTGTGAACGCCGGCGTTCAGGGTATGTGAACGCCCGGCCGTTCAGCCGTTGAAGCCCTTGCCCTCGGCCGCCAGCTTCGCCAGCAGCGGCGCCGGTTTCCAGAACTCGCTGTCGCTGCGCGGATTGGCGGCGAACTGCTCCATCCGGTTCACGACGTTGTAGAGACCATACTGGTCCGCATAGAGCATCGGCCCGCCGCGGTATACCGGGAAGCCGTAGCCGGTCAGGTAGATCATGTCGATGTCGGAGGCGCGCAGCGCGATGCCTTCCTCCAGGATGCGCGCACCCTCGTTGACCAGCGCGAACACGAGCCGGTGCACGATCTCGTCGTCGCCGATCTTGCGCGGCGTGATGCCCTGCTCCTTGCGATGACCGGTGACCAGCTCGTCGACGACCGGATCGGGCAGCGCGTCGCGCTTGCCCGGCTCGTAGCGGTACCAGCCGGCGCCGGTCTTCTGACCGAAGCGGCCGAGCTCGCAGAGCTTGTCGGCGATCTTCGGATACTTCATGTTCGGCCGCTCGAGCGCGCGGCGCTTGCGGATGTACCAGCCGACGTCGTTGCCGGCCAGGTCGCCCATCCGGAACGGCCCCATCGCGAAGCCGAACTTCTCGATCGCGCGGTCGACCTGCTGCGGCGAGGCGCCCTCCTCGACCATCTCCAGGCCCTGCCGGCTGTACTGCTCGATCATCCGGTTGCCGATGAAGCCGTCGCAGACGCCGGCGACCACGCCCAGCTTCCTGATCTTCTTCGAGAGCTGCATCGTCGTCGCCAGCACGTCCTTGCCGGTGGCCGCGCCGCGCACGATCTCCAGCAGCCGCATCACGTTGGCCGGACTGAAGAAGTGGGTGCCGATGACGTCCTGCGGCCGCTTCGTGAACGCGGCGATCTTGTTCACGTCCAGCGTCGAGGTGTTGGTCGCCAGGATCGCGCCCGGCTTCATCACCTCGTCGAGCTTCTTGAACACCGCTTCCTTGACGGGCATGTCCTCGAACACCGCCTCGACGACGATGTCGGCATCCCTGATGTCGTCGTACGACAGGGTCGGCTGGATCAGCGCGATCCGCTTCTCGGCGTCCTCGGCCTTCAGCCGCCCCTTCTTGACGGTGTTCTCGTAGTTCTTGCGGACGACGCCGATGCCCTTCTCCAATGCCTCGGGCTTGACCTCCAGCACCTTGACCGGAATGCCTGCGTTGGCGAAGTTCATCGCGATGCCGCCGCCCATCGTACCGGCGCCGATCACCGCGGCGCTCTTGATCGGCCGGGTCGGCGTGTCCTCCGGCACGTCGGGGATCTTGGCCGCCGCCCGCTCGCCGAAGAACACATGACGCAGCGCCCGCGACTCGGGCGTGTTGACCAGCTCGATGAAGCAGGCGCGCTCGAACTTCATGCCGGCATCGAACGGCATGCTGACCGACGCGGCCACCGCCTCGACGCATTTCTGCGGCGCCGGATAGTTGCGCGCCACCGCCGCGACGGTGTTGCGGGCGAACTGCAGGAAGGCCTGCGCATCGGGATGATCGACCTTCAGGTCGCGCGCCTTCGGCAGTCCGCGGTTTTCCGCGACCACCTTGCGGGCGAACGCCACCGCGGCCGGCACCAGGTCGCCCTGGACGATCTCGTCGAACAGCTTCGTGCCCGCGAACTTCTCGGACTTCACCGGTTCGCCCGACACGACCATGTTCAGCGCCCGCTCCAGCCCGATCAGCCGTGGCAGCCGCTGGGTGCCGCCGGCGCCCGGCAGCACGCCGAGCTTGACCTCCGGCAGCGCGATCTGCGCGCCCGGCGACGCCACCCGGTAGTGACAGGCCATCGCCAGCTCCAGGCCGCCGCCCATCGCCACGCTGTGCACCGCGGCCACCACCGGCTTGGCGGCGTTCTCGATCAGATTGATCACCGACAGCAGGTTCGGCTCGGCGAACGCCTTCGGCGTGTTGAACTCGCGGATGTCGGCGCCGCCCGAGAACGCGTTGCCGGCGCCGGTCAGCACGATCGCCTTGATCGCCGGATCGGCCAGCGCCCGCTTGACGCCCTCGGCGATGCCCAGCCGCAGCCCGTGCCCCAGGCCGTTGACCGGCGGATTGTTCATCGTGACGACGGCGACGTCGCCCTGTGTGTCGTAGCTTGCTTGGCTCATCGGAACCTCGAGGTGTGGTTGTCTCGGAAAGGACGCAGGGAGGCGGATTCGACGAAATCGAACGCCCGTTCTTTTTGTGGGTGCCAAACCGACCGCGGCGCAGCCGCCGGTACATCCGGGAGTGTAGCCGGGTTCCCGGGGCCGGAGCGCGCTCAGACCTCCAGCCACTCCCGCCGCACCTGCGCGTTCTCCCGCAGGTCCTGCGGCGTGCCTTCGAACACGATGTGGCCGTGCCCCATCACGTAGACCCGCTGCGAGATCTCCAGCGCGATCGCCAGCTTCTGCTCGACCAGCAGCACCGAGATCCCGCGGTTCTTCAGCTCCTTCAGGAACTCGCCGACCTGTTCGACGATCTTAGGCGCCAGCCCCTCGGTCGGCTCGTCGATCATGATCAGCTCGGGGTCGCCCATCAGGGTGCGGCACAGGGTCAGCATCTGCTGCTCGCCGCCCGACAGCACCCCGGCCTGCGTGTGCTCGCGCTCCTTCAGCCGCGGGAACATCCGGTACATGTCGTCGAGCTTCCAGGTGCCGGCGTGCCGCCCCTTCTGCCCCAGCACCAGGTTCTGCGCGACCGTCAACGTCGGGAAGATGTCGCGGTTCTCGGGCACGTAGCCGAGCCCGAGCTGAGCGATCTCGAACGGCTTCCTGCCGACGAGCTGCCGGCCGGCGAAGTCGATGCTGCCGCTGCAGTCCACCAGCCCCATGACCGCCTTGACCATCGTCGAGCGGCCGACGCCGTTGCGGCCCAGCAGGCTGACGATCTCGCCCTTGCGCACCTGCAGGTCGACGCCGTGCAGCACATGACTCTTGCCGTAGTACGCATGCAGGCCGGCGATGGCGAGCAGCGGCCCGCCGCCGTCGCGGCCAGGCTGTGCGGCGGTATCGGAGCGGGGTGCGGCGACAGCCATTTCAGTGCGCCCCTTCGGACACGGTGGTGCCCAGGTACGCCTCCTGCACCGCCGGATTGCCGCGGATCCGCGCCGGCACGTCGGAGGCGATCACCTGACCGTAGACCAGCACCGAGATCCGGTCGGCCAGGCCGAACACCACGCTCATGTCGTGCTCGACCATCACCAGCGTCTTGCCCTCGGTGACCCGGCGGATCAGCTCGACCGCATGGTCGCTCTCCGAACGGCTCATGCCGGCGGTGGGCTCGTCCAGCAGGATCACGTCGGCGCCGCCGGCGATCGTGATGCCGATCTCCAGCGCACGCTGCTCGGCGTAGGTCAGCAGGCCGGCGACGGTCTCGCGGCGGGCGTTCAGGCCGATCCGCTGCAGGATCTCGTCCGCCCGGTCGGCCGCATCGCGCAGCGCCGACAGCCGGTGCCAGAACGAGTACCTGTAGCCCAGCGAGTACAGGGTCGCGCAGCGCAGGTTCTCGAACACCGACAGCCGCGGGAAGATGTTGGTGATCTGGAAGCTGCGCGACAGCCCCTGCCGGTTGATCTCGAACGGCCGCGAGGCGGTGATGTCCCGCCCGTTCAGCTCGATGCGGCCGGTGGAGACCGGGAAGCGCCCCGAGATCAGGTTGAACAGGGTCGACTTGCCGGCGCCGTTGGGGCCGATCACCGCATGGCGTTCGCCCTTGGCGATCGACAGATCGACGCCGCGGATGATCTCGGTGCGCCCGAAGCTCTTGCGCACGCCGGTCAGCTTCAGCGCCGGTGCGTTCATCGGGCTTGCCCCTGCGGCAGGTTCTCGATCTTCTCGGCCACCGCGTCCCACTCCCGCTTGAAGTAGCGGCGCATCGCCTCGAACGACAGCAGGCCGCCGGCCAGCGTGCCGATCGCGATCACCCACAGCTCGGAGCTGGCGGTGTCCACCGTCAGGCCGAACAGCTTCATCGTCGTGCCGCCGGCGCCTTCCAGCGTCAGGTGGTAGACCACCTCGACGACCATCACGATGCCCAGCAGCAGCAGCAGTCCGGTCAGCAGCACCCCGACGTACGGGTCGCGCAGGCGGCCGAACAGCTTGTGCTTGGCGACCCGCAGGTTCAGCAGCAGCAGCGACGCGATGCCGCCCGGCGCATACATCACCATCAGCACGAAGAAGGCGCCGAGGTAGAACTGCCAGGCCTTGGTGTATTCCGACAGGGCCACCGCGAAGAACGTGAACACGATGGCACCGATGATCGGGCCGAAGAAGAACATCGCGCCGCCGATGAAGACGGCGAACAGCACGCCGCCCGAGCGCACCGCCGACACGTTCTCGGCCGACACGATCTCGAAGTTGATCGCCGACAGCCCGCCCGCGATGCCGGCGAAGAACGCCGACACGATCAGCACCAGGTAACGTACCCGCTGGGTGTTGTAGCCGATGAACTCGACCCGCTCGGGGTTGTCGCGCACCGCGTTGGAGATGCGGCCCAGCGGCGTCTGCGAGAACGCATACATCGCGACCATCGACGCGAAGCACCAGACCGCCACCAGGTAGTAGACCTGGATGCCCGGGCCGTAGTTGATGCCGAGGAACGGCGTGCCGATCACCCGGTCGGTCGTGATGCCGCCCTCGCCGCCGAAGAAGCCGGGGAACATCAGCGACGCGGCGAACACCATCTCGCCGATGCCCAGCGTGATCATCGCGAACGGCGTGCCGGCCTTCTTGGTGGTCACGAAGCCGAAGATGACGCCGAACAGCGCGCCGAAGATGCCGCCCACCAGCGGGATCAACGACACCGGCAGCCAGGTGTGGCCGGTCGCCATCCAGTTCATCGTGTGGATCGCGAAGAACGCGCCCAGCCCCGAGTACACCGCATGGCCGAATGACAGCATGCCGCCCTGGCCGAACAGCATGTTGTACGACAGCGCGAAGATGATCATGATGCCCATCTGCGACAGCAGCGTGATCGCGAAGCCCTGGCGGAACACCAGCGGCGCGACCAGCATCACCAGCGCGGTCAGGGACCAGGCCAGCCAGCGGCCCAGGTTCAGCGGTCTGAACGAGACGGTTCCGGTGGTCATCGCTAGCCCTCGCGCGTGCCCATCAGCCCCTTGGGCCTGAAGACCAGCACCAGCACCAGCAGCAGGTACGGCATCACCGGCGCCACCTGCGCCAGGGTCAGTGACCAGACGCTGTAGAGCGGCGTCTCGGGCGTGACCGTCACGCCGATGCCGGCCAGCAGGCTCGCGATCGACTGGTCGATGATGACGAAGAAGGTCTGCAGGATGCCGATCAGCAGCGACGCGACGAACGCGCCGGCCAGCGACCCCATGCCGCCCACCACGGTGACGACGAAGATGATCGAGCCGACGAGCTGGGCCATCGACGGCTCGGTGACGAACGCATTGCCGCCGATGACGCCGGCCAGGCCGGCCAGCGCCGCGCCGCCGCCGAACACCAGCATGAACACCCGCGGCACGTTGTGGCCCAACGCCTGCACGGTGTCGGGATGGGTCAGCGCGGCCTGGATCACCAGCCCGATCCGGGTGCGGGTCAGCACCAGGTAGAGCGAGATCAGCATGAACACCGCGACCCCCATCATGAACACCTTGTAGCTCGGATAGGTGGTCGTGAAGATCTGGAAGGCCGGGCCTTCGAGCGCCTCCGGAATCTTGTACGGCACCGCGGCGCGGCCCCAGATGATCTGCACCAGCTCCACGATGACGAACGACAGGCCGAACGTGAACAACAGCTCGGGCACGTGGCCGAACTTGTGCACCCGGCGCAGGCCGTAACGTTCGACCGCCGCGCCCAGCAGCCCGACCAGCAGCGGCGCGATGAACAGCGCCGGCCAGAATCCGACGTACCGGCTGATCTGGTACGCGAAGTACGCGCCGATCATGTAGAACGACGCATGGGCGAAGTTCAGCACGCCCATCATGCTGAAAATCAGCGTCAGTCCCGACGACAGCATGAACAGCAGCAGTCCGTAGGACAGGCCGTTCAGCAGCGAGATCAGGAATAGTTCCACGGTTCGATGCCGCGCGATTCGCCGGCTTCAGCCGCGACCGCCGGCCGGATCATCGGATCCGGAGGCGGTGCGCGGCATGCGAACCGGTTCGTTGTTGTGAAAACCCGGTGGAATCAGGGCTTGGGAGGCCGCTTCATCTGGCACGACGTGGGCTGGGCCGCGACATAGGAGTCGAGCTTGGCCTGCGTCGCCCAGCCGTAGCCGGTTTTCTCCTGTTCGAACTTCACCGTCTTGCCGTCGACCTTGCGCCAGGTCGCGATGTAGACGTCCTGCTGCAACTGGTGGTCGGTGGCGCGCATCTCCACGTCGCCGTTGAGCGCCGACACCTTCAGCCCCTCCATCGCATAGGCCACCTTGACCGGGTCGGTGGACTTGGCCTTCTTCATCGCCTCGCCCAGAAGCTGCAGGCCGACGTAGGTCTGCGCGGTGTAGAAGTCGTCGTTGAACTTCTTCATGAACCCTTCGACGATGTCCTGGCCCTTGTTGCGCGCATCGTTCGGATGCCAGTTGGCGACCATGTGCACCCGGTCGGCGCCGGCCGCGCCCATCGCGGTGGGCACGCCGGTGGTGCCGGCGTAGTAGGTATAGAAGTCGGCGTTCAGGCCGGCGTCCTTGGCCGCCTTGACCATCAGCGCCAGGTCGGCGCCCCAGTTGCCGGTGATGATGGTGTCGGCGCCTGCCGCCTTCATCTTGGCGATGTACGGCGCGAAGTCACGGACCTGCGCCAGCGGATGGAACTCGCTGCCGACGATCTGGATGTCCGGACGCTTCTTCGCCAGGTACTCCTTGGCCGCCTTGTCGACCGACCGGCCGAAGGCGTAGTCCTGGTTGATGACGTACACCTTCTTGATCTTGTCGTTCTTCTGCATGTACGCGGTCAGCGCCTCCATCTTCATGTCGGCGTTGATGTCGAGGCGGAAATGCCAGAAGCTGCAGCGCTCGTTGGTCAGCGACGGATCGACCGCCGCGTAGTTCAGATAGACGATCTCCTTGCCGGGATTGCGATCGTTGTGCTTCTGGATCGCGTCGGCCAGCGCGATCGCGACACCGGAGCCGTTGCCCTGCACCACGTAGCGGATGCCCTGGTCGATGATCGACTTCAGCGCCGTCAGGCTTTCCTGCGGGCTCAGCTTGCCGTCGAACGGCACCATCTCGAACGTGGCGCCGCCGGCCATCTTCTTGGCGTTGGCGTATTCCGCCACGTACTGCCAGCTACGGATCATGTTCTGGCCGACCGGCGCCATCATGCCGGACAGCGGATCGATCCAGGCGATCTTCACCGTTCCCGACTGCGCGAAGGCGGCGGGCGTCATCAGTGCCCCGGCGACGGCCGCGGCGGCGAGGGTCAGGCGCAGTGCGCGCATCGGGAGTCTCCTTGGTGGATATTCATTCGGCCATTTTCGAAAGCCCGGTACGGGCTTCGAGCGCGGTCGATCATACCCGAATTCAACTACGTGACCGCCGCCTGCGCATCGGGGAAACCCCGAGGTTTGCGCGTTGCGCACGGGGCCTCGCCGCGGCGTCGCGCGGCCGCGGCTTTCGAGCCTGCGGTCAGGGCCTGTTCAGGCCACGTTCAGGCCACGCCCATTCCCGCGCGACGCGCTACTCGGTCGGCAGCTTGTAGTCGCGGAACTGTTCGCGCAGACGGGTCTTCAGGATCTTGCCGGTGGCGCCCAGCGGGATCGCGTCGACGAACTGCACGTCGTCGGGCAGCCACCACTTGGCGATCTTGCCCTCGTAGAACTTCAGCAGCTCCTCGCGGGTCAGCTCGGCGCCCGGCTTGCGCACGACGATCAGCAGCGGCCGCTCATCCCACTTGGGATGATGCACGCCGATGACCGCCGCATTGGCGACCGCCGGATGGGCGATCGCCAGGTTCTCCAGGTCGATCGAGCTGATCCATTCGCCGCCGGACTTGATCACGTCCTTGCTGCGGTCGGTGATCTGCATGTAGCCGTCGACGTCTATCGTCGCGACGTCGCCGGTCGGGAACCAGCCCTTGCCGTCGGCGTCGTACTGCAGCGGGTCGCCGCCCTCGCCCTTGAAGTACGACTTGATGACCCACGGGCCGCGCACCAGCAGATTGCCGTAGGTCTTGCCGTCCCACTCGATGTCGCGGCCGTTGTCGTCGACGATCTTCATGTCGATGCCGTAGATCACGTGGCCCTGCTTCTCCAGCAGCTTGCGCTGATCGGCCTCGGGCAGCGCCAGATGCTTGTTCTGCAGCTTGCACAGCGTGCCGAGCGGCGACAGCTCGGTCATGCCCCACGCGTGGATCACCTCGACGCCGTAGTCGTCGTTGAAGCTCTTGATCATCGCCGGCGGGCAGGCCGAGCCGCCGATCACCGTGCGCTTCAACGTCGAGAACTTCAGGTCGTTCTGCTTCAGGTGCTGCAGCAGCCCGAGCCAGACCGTCGGCACGCCGGCCGAGAACGTGACCCCTTCGGCCTCGAACAGGTCGTAGACCGATTTGCCGTCGAGATGCGGGCCGGGGAACACCAGCTTCGCGCCGACCAGCGGACAGGTGTAGGGCAGCCCCCAGGCGTTGACGTGGAACATCGGCACGACCGGCAGGATGCAGTCGCGGGCCGAGGCGTCCATCGCATCGGGCAGCGCCGCCGCATAGGCATGCAGCACCGTCGAGCGGTGCGAGTAGAGCGCGCCCTTCGGGTTGCCGGTCGTGCCCGACGTGTAGCAGAGCGCCACCGCGGTCCGCTCGTCGAACTCCGGCCATGCGTAATCGGCCGAGCCGCCGGCCATCAGCTCCTCGTAGCACAGCAGGTTCGGCACCTTGGAGGCGGCCGGCATGTGCTGGCGGTCGGTCATCGCGATCCAGCCCTTGACGCCGGGGCACTTGCCGGCGATCGCCTCGATGATCGGCAGGAACGTGAGGTCGAACGCGATGAACTTGTCCTCGGCATGGCCGACGATCCAGGCGATCTGCTCCGGGTGCAGCCGCGGGTTGATCGTGTGGATCACCGCGCCGCTGCCGCCCACCGCGTAATAGATCTCCATGTGCCGGTAGCCGTTCCAGGCCAGCGTCGCGACCCGCTCGCCGTCGGCCACGCCGAGCTTGCGCACCGCGTCGGCGAACCGGCGCGAACGCCGCTCGCAGTCGGCATAGGTATAGCGATGGATGTCGCCCTCGACGCGCCGCGACACGATCTCGGTGTCGCCGTGATGGCGGGCAGCATGCCGCAGGATCGACGAGATCAGAAGGGGCATGTCCATCATCGAGCCTTGCATGGTCGGAATCTCCTCGGTACTTATGACGCTTGCCCCCGATGCGGGGCGGACAAGCGAATCATAGAATACGATCGCAGGAGCAGGCTCGGCTGGCCGGCGTCACGTTCCGTGCATCCGGCGGCGGCGTAAGCGGGCCTCGCCCGCCCGCCTTTCGTAAGCCTTCGTCAGGCTTTCTTGACCTTCTCGAGCATCTTGAACACGGTGCGGGTCGAGCCCTTGAACAGCCGCTTCAGCGACTTGGGCAGGCAGCGGCGTTCCAGGGTATTGCGGCGATTGCGGGTTCGTTCGGCCATCGTTATGCTCCGGGCAAAATTCGCGTAACCTGCGATTCTAACCTGAAAGCCCCGGCCCGAAAGCATGACCAACGGCCGGGCCGACACACGAACGCCGGGGCGGCCGCCCCGGCCACTGCCAAGTCATGAAACTGCTGTTCGATCTGCTACCGGTCATCCTGTTCTTCATCGCGTTCAAGGTGGTCGACGTCTATGCCGCCACGGCGGTGGCGATCGCCACCAGCGTGCTGCAGATCGGCTGGCTGAAGCTGCGCGGCCGCCAGGTGGAGCCGATGCAGTGGGCGAGCCTGGTGATCATCGTGGTGTTCGGCGGCATGACCCTGCTGCTGCATGACGAGACCTTCATCAAGTGGAAGCCGACGGTGCTGCATGGCTCGTTCGCCGCGGCGCTGCTGGTGGCTCGATACGGTTTCGGGCGCAACCTGATCGCCGGCATGATGGGCAAGCAGGTCCGGCTGCCGGCGGCGATCTGGGAGCGGCTGAACCTCGCCTGGGTGGCCTTCTTCATGGCGATGGCGCTGGCCAATCTCTATGTCGCCTACAACTTCCCGACCGAGATCTGGGTCAACTTCAAGGTCTTCGGCTCGCTGGGCCTGACCCTTGCGTTCGTCATCGCGCAGGCGGTCTATCTCGGCCGCCACGTGCAGGAGGAATGAGCGGTGCGACCGTCGGTGGACGAACTGTGGGCCCGGCTGGCCGAGGCCTTCCCCGGCGAGCCGCTGGAGGTGGTCGACGAGAGCCACCTGCATGCCGGCCATGCCGGTGCCGAAGGCGGCGCAGGGCATTACCGGGTGCGGCTGACCAGCGCACGGTTCGCAGGGTTGTCGGTCGTGGCCCGGCACCGCCTCGTGTATGATGCAGTCCGCGACTGGATGCCGCACCGGATCCACGCGCTGGCGATCGAAGCCCGGGTTGCCGGGCCCGGCGCCTCCTGAGTGACGGCCGGCGGTCGTATCCGAACCCGTGCCGCCTTTCCGAACCGTCGGCCAGGGGCGCTGAACCCGGCGCCGCGCTTCCTTCCCCACGCTGATTTCCGCCTGACAGGATTCCGCTGATGAAAGCCCCCGCATTGCGCCGTCGCATCGGCGCCACCCTGATCGCATCGACCTTCGCGGTCGCGCTGCCGGCGCTCGCCCAGAATGCCGCGGTCGTCAACAACAAGCCGATCCCGCAGAAGCGCGTCGACGACTTCGTCGACATGCTGAAGCAGCAGGGCCGTCCCGACTCGCCCGAGCTGCGCGCCGCGGTGCGCGAGGAACTGATCGCCCGCGAGCTGTTCACGCAGGAAGCCGAGAAGATCGGGCTGGCCCGCTCCGCCGACGTGCAGCGCCAGCTCGACCAGGCGAAGCAGGACATCCTGATCCGTGCGCTGATCCGCGACTACGTGAAGAAGCATCCGATCAAGGACGAGGACATCGCCGCCGAGTACGAGAAGATCAAGACGCAGTTCTCCGGCGAGAAGGAATATCGGGCGCGCCACATCCTGGTCGAGAAGGAAGACACCGCCAAACAGATCATCGCCGACCTGAAGAAGGGGTCGAAATTCGAGGATCTGGCCAAGCAGTCCAAGGACACGGGGTCGGCCGCCAATGGCGGAGACCTCGACTGGAATCCGCCCGGCACCTTCGTCAAGGAATTCAGCGAGGCGATGGTCAAGCTCGAGAAGGGCAAGTACACCGAGGCGCCGGTCAAGTCGCAGTTCGGGTTCCATGTGATCCGGCTCGACGACGTGCGCGACTCCAAGGCGCCGCCGCTCGAGCAGGTCAAGCCGCAGCTTCAGCAGGAGATGGAGCGCCGCCAGGTGCAGCAGCTCCAGCAGGACCTGCGCGCGAAGGCGAAGATCCAGTAAGTCCGGTCCGCGCGCCGGCCCGCGCGTGCGTCAGCCGTCGCGGGCCGACCATCCGGCAGCCGGCTCCGCGTGCCGCAGGCCGACCCGTGCCCGCTTCGCCTCAACCAGGCGCGCCGCCGGCTCGCGCCCGGGCGCGCCGCTCCACGAAGAACTCGCGCAGCACCTGGCCGCAGCGCTCGGCCAGCACGCCGCCGGTGACCACCGTCTGGTGGTTCAGCGCCGGGTTGGCGAACACGTTCTCGACGCTGCCGCAGGCGCCGGTCTTCGGATCGAACGCGCCGAACACCACCCGTGCGAGCCGGGCGTGCAGCATCGCGCCGGCGCACATCACGCAGGGCTCCAAGGTCACGTACATCGTGCAGTCGACCAGCCGGTAGTTGCCCAGCAGCTCGGCGGCGGCGCGCAGCGCGCGGATCTCGGCATGCGCGGTGGGATCGTGCGAGCCGATCGGATGGTTGAAGCCGGTGGCGATCACCCTGCCCTCGCGCATCAGCACCGCGCCGACCGGCACCTCGCCGAGCAGCCAGGCATTGTGGGCCTGCGCGATCGCCTGGCTCATCGCCGCCTCGTCGGCCTGCCGCCGGCGTGCGGCGTCCTCGTCGGAGGGCGGAGTGTCCTGCATCGGGCGATGTTGCCACAAGCGGCCGGCCCGGCCCCGCACCGGCATCGGGCCGACCCGGCGTGCGGGCCGGGTCGCCGATCCGTCGGGGCAGCCGCCCCATCCGCCGCCCTTCAGCCGGCGCCCAGCGCCAGCGCGACCCGATAGGTGATGAACGACGCCAGGTAGGCGAGCCCGAACAGGTAGACGACCATGATCAGCGGCGTGCGCCAGCCGCCGGTCTCGCGCCGGGCCGCCGCCAGCGTCGCGATGCATTGCGGCGCGAACACGTACCAGGCGAGCAGCGACAGCGCGGTCGCCAGGCTCCACTGCGCGGCGATCAGCGGCGCCAGCGATTCGGCGGACGCATCGCCGGCGCCCGACAGCGCATAGACGGTGCCCAGCGCCCCCACCGCCACCTCGCGCGCCGCCAGGCCCGGTACCAGCGCGATGCTGATCTGCCAGTTGAAGCCGATCGGTTCGAAGACCACCGCCAGCAGGCGTCCCAGCGTGCCGGCCACGCTGTACTCGATCGCCGGCCCGGTCGCTCCTTCGGGCGGCGCCGGGAAGCTGGCCAGGAACCACAGCAGGATCGTCAACACCAGGATGATGCCGCCCACCCGCTTCAGGAAGATCACCGCCCGCTGCCACAACCCCAGCGCGATGCTGCGCACCGTCGGCAGGTGGTACGCCGGCAGCTCCATCATCAGGCTGCGGACCTGCCGGCCGGCGCGGGTGAAGCGCTTGAGCACCCAGGCGACCGCGGCGCCGCCGACGATGCCGGCCAGGTACAGACCACCGAGCACCAGGCCCTGCAGCTCCAGCCCGCCCCACACCTGACGCTGCGGCACGAATGCGCCGATCAGCAGCGCATAGACCGGCAGCCTGGCCGAACAGGTCATCAGCGGCGCGATCAGGATGGTCACCAGCCGGTCGCGCGGATCGGCGATCGTGCGGGCCGCCATGATGCCGGGGATCGCACAGGCGAAGCTGGACAGCAGCGGAATGAACGAACGCCCCGACAGGCCGACCCCGCCCATCGCCCGGTCGAGCAGGAAGGCGGCGCGCGGCAGGTAGCCCGACTCCTCGAGCACCAGGATGAAGAAGAACAGGATCAGGATCTGCGGCAGGAACACCAGCACCGCGCCGACCCCGGCGACCACGCCGTCGACCAGCAGGCTGCGCAGCCAGTTGTCCGGCAGCAGTTCGCCGATCTGCGCGCCGACCCAGGTGGTGGCGGCCTCGATCGCGTCCATCGGCGCCTGCGCCCAGGCGAACACCGCCTGGAACACCAGGAACAGCACCACCGCCAGCAGGATCGGCCCGACCACCGGATGCAGCACCACCCGGTCGATCCGGTCGCTGGTGGTGCTGGGCACGATCTGGTCGAGCCCCAGCCGCTGCAGGATGCCGCGCACCGTCTCGTGATCGGCGGCGATCGGCGCGGCAGCGCCGGCGGCCGCTTCGGCGGCGGCATCGGCCCGCTTCCACACGTCGGCATCGTCGAGCAGCCGCAGCAGGCCGGCGGCGCCGTCGGCCTTGACGCCGACCGTGTCCACCACCGGCAGCCCCAGCTCGCGCGACAGCGCCTGGGTATCGATCGTCACGCCGCGCTGGACCGCCAGGTCGACCATGTTCAGCGCCACCACGCACGGCAGCCCGAGCCGGCGCACCGCCAGCACCAGCCGCAGATTGCGCCGCAGATTGGTGGCGTCGACGACGCAGACCACCAGGTCGGGCTGCTTCTCGCCGCGCGCCCGGCCGAACAGCACGTCGCTGGTCACCCGTTCGTCGGGCGAGCGGGGATGCAGGCTGTAGGCGCCGGGCAGATCGAGCACCCGCAGGCCGCGACCGCCCGGCGTCGTGAGCCGGCCTTCCTTGCGCTCGATCGTCACGCCGGCATAGTTGGCCACTTTCTGGCGGCTGCCCGTCAGCAGGTTGAACAGCGCCGACTTGCCGCAGTTCGGATTGCCGACCAGGGCCACCAGCGAGCCGCGCGGAAACAGGTGGATGACCGATTCGCTCATGCTGCCCTCAGGCGCCTCCGGAGCGGCCGTGCGGCGCTCATGCCGGTGCCCCACCCTGACCGTCGACCAGCACGCAGCCGGCCTCGGCGCGCCGCAGCGCGAACGTCGACATGCCGACCCGCACGACCAGCGGGTCGCCGCCGAACAGTCCGCGCGCCATCAGCATCACCCGCTCGCCGGGAATGAAGCCGATCTCGGCCAGGCGTTGCGCCCAGTCCGAGCCGGGATAGCGTTCGCGCACGTCGCGGACGGTGGCCGCCACACCCAGCGGCAGCATGTCCAATGTGGTGTCGGCGGCGGGAGAATCCGGTGCGGGCACGGTGCGGTCGGTCACTCGGGAAATCACATGAGAACGGTTCTCATTCTAACCGAACGGGCCCTGCCTTCCCTCCAGAAACGGCAGCACCGCCGCCAGCAGCGGCTGCGGTGCCTCCTCGGCGATGTAGTGACCGCACGGCAGCGGCCCGCCGCGGACGTCGTCGGCCACCTCGCGCCACAGCCGCAGCGGCTCGAAGCAGCGGTGCACGACCCCATCGGCACCCCACAGCGCCAGCAGCGGCATCGCCAGCCGGCGGCCGGCGGCGCGGTCGGCCCGGTCGCGCTCGAGATCGATGCCGGCCGAAGCCCGATAGTCCTCGCACAGGCCGTGCGCGGTGCCCGGCAGCGCGACGCAGCGCTGATACTCGGCCAGCGCGCGCGGATCGAACGGCGCGAGCCCGGCGCTGCGCCGCCCCATCACGTCACGGACATAGGCGGCCGGATCGGCCTCGATCAGCCGCTCGGGCAGCGGCGCCGGCTGGATCAGGAAGAACCAGTGCCAGTAGGCCCGCGCGAATGCCTCGCCGGTCTGCGCGTACATCGCCAAGGTCGGTGCGACGTCCAGCAGCGCGAGCCGGCTCACCGCGTCCGGCTGATCGGCCGCCAGCCGGTGCGCGACCCGCGCGCCGCGGTCGTGCGCCAGCACCGCGAAGCGGCCGTGGCCCAGCTTCCTCATCACCTGCAGCAGGTCCTGCGCCATCACGCGCTTGCTGTAGTTCGCATGATCCGGGTCGCCGCGCGGTTTGGACGAGTCGCCATAGCCGCGCAGATCGCAGGCGACGACGGTGAAGCGGCGCAGCAGCTCGGGGGCGACCTTGTGCCAGATCACGCTGGTCTGCGGATGGCCGTGCAGCAGCAGCAGCGGCGGGCCTTCGCCGCCCACGAGGGTGCGGATCCGCACCGGGCCCGCGGTCTCGATCTCATGCTGCTCGAAGCCGGGCATCAACGGGGGCTCTGCGGCGGTGCTAATCGGATGTCCGGGCCGGTGGTGGGGGAGCGTAGTATCGGGCATGACCCTCGATCTCTTCGAATCCTCCGACTCCATCGATCGCGCGCCGACGGGCGATGCGCGCGAGCCGATCGGCCCGCAGTCGGTCGTGCTGCGCGGCTTCGCGCTGGCCGAGGGGCCGGCGCTGCTGGCGGCGATCGATGCGATCTGCGTGGCCGCGCCGCTGCGGCGGATGGTGACGCCCGGCGGTCTGACGATGTCGGTGGCGATGACCAACTGCGGCGAGCTCGGCTGGATCACCGACCGGCGCGGCTACCGCTACGCGCCGCTCGATCCGGCGTGCGGCGAGCGCTGGCCGGCGATGCCGGCGGCGCTGAAGGCGCT
>DAISWF010000062.1:4922-22681 GCA_036826495.1 Burkholderiaceae bacterium | reverse complement strand
CGGGAGGGAGGTCTTCGCCGTCCGCCGGCCGCCCGATCCGCAGCCATTGGTCGGACTAGGTGGGCACCCCGGCGGGGACGGCGCCCGCCGTCATCGGCTGAGTCTCCAGCGCGAGCACGCCGAGCCGTTCGCGGACGTCCGGTGCCGTCAGTGCCTTGTTCAGTTCGGCATTCAGCCGCTCGACGATCTCGGCGGGCGTGCCGGCCCGCACCGTCATGCCGTCGAACGAACGCAGCACGAAGTCCGGAAAACCCTGTTCGGCCATCGTCGGGACCGCCGGCAGCGCGGGCAGCCGCTGCGCGCCGGTGACCGCCATCGGCCGCAGCTTGCCGCCGCCGATCTGCGGAATCGCCGCCGAGGCGGTCAGGAACATGAACTGCACGCGGCCGGCGACCAGGTCGCCGATCGCCATCGGAAACTGGTTGTAAGGCACGTGCACCGTCGGCGAACCGGTCTGCTGCCTGAACAGCTCGCCGGCCAGGTGCGCCGGCGTGCCGTTGCCGCCGGAGGCGAACGTCAGCGTGTCGGGTTTCGCCTTGGCGAGCTCGGTCAACTGCCGCGGCGATGCGATCGGCGAGTCGGCCGGCGTGACCAGCACGTTGTAGCTCCACGCGACCATGCCGATCGGCTGAAGCGCCTTCAGGAAGTCGACCGGATTGCCCGGAAACAGCAACGGCGCGACCAGCGATGCCGATGACAGCATGTAGACGGTGTAGCCGTCGGCCGGCTGACGCAGCGCTTCGCCGAAGCCGATCGTGCCGGCCGCGCCCGGCTTGTTCTCGACGACGATCGGCTGGCCGAGACCGCCGGCCATCCGTTCGGCGACGATGCGGCCGGACACGTCGGCCGGCGTGCCCACCGGCCACGGCACGATCAGCCGAATCGGTCGCGCCGGGTAATTCTGAGCGTAAGCGGGCAGGCCCGCCAGCGTGGCCGCGACCGGGATCGTCGCGAACGCCGCATGGAACCGCCGTCGGCTTGCTTTCGTCATGATCTCCTCCTGGGTGCCGGTCCGATCGCTGCCGCCGATGCTGTCCAGGGCGCGTCACGCGCCGGCCGATGCGATCCCGGATCGGCGCAGATTGTCCGAGCGAGGGCGGCGATCGACAAATGATCTGTTTGCACCGATTCATATCTTCGATGGTATAAACCGCCGATGAACTCCCTGGTCCAGCGCAGCCTGACGCTGCGCCATCTGCGGCTGATCAGCGTGCTCGGCCGTACGCTGAACCTGAGCCGCTGCGCGCAGTCGCTGAACACCACGCAGCCGGCGGTGTCGCGGGCGCTGGCGCAGATCGAATCGCTGTTGCAGGTGCGGCTGTTCGAGCGCACGACCAAGCGCGTCGTCGCGACACCGGCCGGGCTCAGCATGGTCGCGCATGCCGATCGGGTGCTGAATGAACTGGTGCTGGCGGAAACCACGCTGGGCGATCTGCGCCGCGGCGTCAGCGGCGAGCTGCGCATCGGCGTGCTGTCGGTGTTCTCCGCACGTCGCGTCGCGCAGGCGGCGATCCGCACCGCCCGGCAGTTGCCGGATGTGCGGCTGCAGGTGCAGACGCTGGAGCTCGACGAGCTCTATGCGGCGCTGCTCGCAGGCCGCCTGGACGTGATGCTGGCGCATGCCGAACTGGCCGTCGACCTGAATCGCGTCGAGGTGATGGTGTTGTACGAGGAGCACAGCACCATCGTCGCGGCGCCCGATCACCGGCTCGCCCGCCGCCGCCGGATCGGCTGGCCTGAACTGGCGAACGAGCGCTGGGTGCTGCCTGCGCCGAACGCGCCGTTGCGGCCGAAGGTCGACCGGATGCTGTCGATCCACCGCGCACCGGCCGTGCAGGCCGGCGTCGATCTGCAGGTCAGCTCGGTGCTGGTCGCGCTCGCGTTGGTACGCGAGTCGGCGATGCTGTGGGCGGTCGCCAGCGACCTCGCCCACGACTACGAACGCGCCGGCCTGGTGCGCTGCCTGCCGATGCCGGGCGATCTGCTGCGCGGCCCGATGTGCGCGTTCCGGCTGCGCGACGATCGCGTGCCGGCGCAGGTGCGGGTGTTCGTGCAGAGCCTGAGCGACGGCGTACATGCGGCCGTGTGACGGCGGCGCCTGCTGCGCCGCCGCCATCGATCCGCAAGGCCCTTCACCAGATCGTAGGCGTACCGAACTGAACGAACGCGGAATCCCGGGTCACCAGCCGAAGGCCATCCAATTCGGCCTGCGCGGCGAGCATCCGGTCGAACGGATCGCGGTGGGCGACGGGATAGGAACCGGCGCGCAGCGCATGCGCATGGGTGATCGGCCAAGACTGGAATCCGTCCGCAGCGAGCAGCTCGGCATAGCGCGAAACCGCCTCATCGACTCCGCTCAGCTTGCCGAGCGCGTGCTTGATCGCAACCTCCCAGGCGCTCGCTGCGCTGACGAAGACGTCGTTGCGCTGATCACCGACGGCGTTCCGGGCGTTCGGCGAAAGCCGTTCGTCATCGCTGAACCACCACAGCAGCGCATGGGTGTCCAGCAGCAGGCGCATCAGCGCCCCTCCCAGGCCCGCAATTCGTCGTCCGGCAACGGCTCGAAGAACTCGTCCCCGAGCCGCCCCTTGATCCGGCCGGGGCGCCGCGCTGCGGCAGTGGCTTCCAACGGAACCAGCCGCGCATAGGGTTTGCCACCCTTTGCGAGAATGATTTCCTGACCGGCATGCGCCTGTTCCATCAATCGGGACAGGTGCGTCTTGGCTTCCTGCACATTGACGATGATCGGCATGGACGGCACCTTAATTTGGTTGACTGACTTGACCAACCAATATTAACACTGCCGCCATCCTGCGCCAACCCGATTCGCACCGGGGTTCCGCCGGAGAGGTCGACCAACGATGTCTCAGACCTTGACCTCCCGGTTGAATCGGTCGATGTACTCCGGCCGTCGCGGATTGAGCTTCATCCAGTCGATGCGCCGGAAGCCCATCAGCTCGTTCATGTCCTTCGCCTGCGCCTGCAGCCCCTTGCTGAACTGCACCTTGGTATTGGTCGGCACGACGAAGTAGGGCGCCTCGCCCATCTTCTGCTGGACCTCGGGGCTGATCGCGGCGTTGATGTAGGCGGCCGCCGCGTCGACGTTCTTCGAGTTCTTGATGACGTGCATCGTGCTCTGGATCAGCAGCCAGCCGCTGTCCGGCCTGGCCAGCGCGATCGGCACGCCCTTGGCGGCCATGTCGCCGACGTTGTTGTTGTAGTGGATCGCGACGTCGATCTGGTCCTGCTGGAACAACGTGGCCAGCGCACCCGGGTTCGCGGCCACCGCGCCGACGTTGGGCAGCAGCTTCTTCACGAACTGGAACGCCGGTTCCATGTTCTCCTCGCTGCCGCCGTTGAGCTTGGCCACGTCGGCCATCCAGGCGCTCATCAAGGTCGAGCCCATGCCGGCCAGCCCGACGCGGCCCTTGTATTCGGGCTTCAGAAGATCGTTGTACGAGCGCGGCGGATTCTTCAGCTTGTCGGTGTTGTACGCGATGCCGATGATCTGGCCCGACACGAACACGCCCAGCCCGCGCGGATCGACGAACGCCTGCGGGATGTCCTTCATGCTGGGCATCGAGGCCACCGGGATCTTCTCGAAGATGTCGTGCTGCAGGGCGGCCAGGTACGGGCCTTCGTCGAGGATCACCACGTCGAACGGCGGGTTGGCTTTCGATGCGACGATCTTCGACACCGTGTCGACCGCCAGCGACGACACCAGGTTCACGCTGCCGCCGGTCGCCTTCTGGTAGGCCGGCACCAGATAGGCGCGGTGCGAACTCTCCCACGCGCCCGGATAGGTGGTGGCCGAGATCGTCTTGCCCTGCGCATGGGCGGCGGTGCCGAACGCGGCGACGGTGCCGGCCGCGCCCAGTGCCTGCAGCATCCGGCGGCGTCCGATCGACAGTTCATTCATGGTCTGGCTCCTGCGGGTTGGCGTGAGCCGCCGGCGATGCAAGGGTCGGGCCAGGCCGTTTCATCGTGATGGCCGGACCCAAACCGTGCGGCCCGCACCACCGGCGTGCCCGATTTGCATCGAAACGAAACGCAGATTGCATGCAATCGATATTGGGAAAGCATGCATTGGAAGCACCCGGTGTACCGCGAGCCATCGGCGGGCAGCCACGACGGGGCCTCCACCGACCGATGGCATGGATCTTGATTCGTACCGGGCATGCAGACATCCGTCGAGCCCGTCCCGACCGCGGTCGTCGCCGACCGCGTGATCCGCCGCTACGCAGACCAGACCGCGGGGGACGACGTGAGCCTGGCGATCGAGCCCGGCGAGCTGGTCGTGCTGCTGGGCCCCAGCGGCTGCGGCAAGACCACCTTGCTGAGGATCATCGCCGGGCTGCTGGCGCAGACCTCGGGCGAGATCCGCTTCGGCGCGACGCGCGTCGACCGGCTGCCGCCGAACGAGCGCGGCGCCGGCATCGTGTTCCAGAACTATGCGCTGTTCCCGCACCTGGACGTGGCGGCCAACGTCGGCTACGGCCTGCGGGCGCGCGGCGAGTCCCGCGAACGGATCGAGGCCCGCGTCGGCGAGATGCTGGAGCTGGTCAAGCTGGGCCATCTGGCCGCGCGGCTGCCGCGCGAGCTGTCGGGTGGTCAGCAGCAGCGGGTGGCGCTGGCGCGCACCCTGGCGGTCAGCCCACGGGTGCTGCTGCTCGACGAGCCGTTCGCGGCGCTGGACCGCAATCTTCGGCTGGACATGCAGATCGAGATCCGCCGGCTGCAGCGCACCTTGGGCATCACGACGATCATGGTCACGCACGACCAGGAAGAGGCGCTCGGCATGGCCGACCGGATCGCGGTGATGAGCCAGGGCCGGGTCGAGCAGTTCGCGCCGCCCGAAACCGTCTACGACGCGCCGTCGTCGCTGTTCGTCGCCAGGTTCGTCGGTACGACGAACCTGCTGCGCGGCCGGCTGCGGCGCATCGACGATCGCTTCGCGGTGACATTGCAGGGCGGCGTCGAGGTGCCGATCGCCGATCCGGCGCCGTGCTCGCTGCCGGGCGACGTGCAGATGGCGATCCGGCCGGAGCACCTGGTGCTCGGCGATCCGGCCGGCGGGCTGCGCGCGCAGGTGCGGCTGGTGCTGCCGCTGGGCCCGTCGATGATCTGCGAGCTGACATTGGAGGACGGCAGCACGCTGAAGCTGAGCACGCCGCGCGATGCGCATGCGCCGCGGCCGATGGTCGGCGAGGCGGTCGGCGTGCGGCTGGTGTCCGGTGCCTCGGCCCGGCTGTTCGCGGTCACCGATGAACGAGCGTGACGATGAACGAGCGCAACGGCGCCGGGTTCGAGCCCGCCTGCGACCCGCGGCGGTCTGAGTGATGGCCGTACTACGACTACCAACCGGACGGCAGGCGCTGCTCGCGCTGCCGCTGGCGGTGTTCTTCGCAGTGTTCGTCGCGGCGCCGCTGGCCGGGCTGGCCGGCGTCAGCCTCTTCGGCGACAGCCAGTTCTCGACGCTCGGGCTGCGCCAGTACCTGAAGTTCTTCGGCGACCCGTTCAACCTCGGCATCCTCGGCAGCACGCTGTGGCTCGCGGCGCGGGCGACCTTGCTCGCGCTGCTGCTCGGGCTGCCGCTCGCCTGGGTCTACTGGCAGTCGCCGCGTCCGGTGCAGCGGGTGCTGATCCTGCTGATCGTGCTGCCGCTGCTGACCAGCGCGGTGGTGCGCACCTTCGCCTGGGTCGTGATCCTCGGCCGTCAGGGCATCATCAACGACGTGCTGGTGAACCGGCTGGGCTGGATCGAGGCGCCGCTGAAGCTGCTGTACACGCCCGGCGCCGTCGTCGTCGCGCTGGCGCAGATCGAGATGCCGCTGATGGTGCTGCCGCTGATCACCGCGCTCGGCAACATCGACCCGGCGCTGGGCCAGGCGTCGCGCGTGCTGGGCGCCGGGAGCTGGCGCACGTTCACGCGCGTGATCGTGCCGCTGGCCACGCCGGGGCTGCTGGCCGGCTGCCTGCTGGTGTTCGCGGCCGCAGCCAGCGCCTTCGTCACGCAGACCCTGGTCGGCGGCGGGCAGAACATCTACATGCCGTTCTACATCTACCAGCAGGCGATCCAGGCCAACGACTATCCGTTCGCCGCCGCGGTGGCGGTCACGCTGCTGGTATCGGTGCTGGCGATCGTGTCGCTGGTCAACCTGGTTGCGCGGCGCAGCCGCGCCTACGCCTCCGCCTGAATCGGTGAACGGAGCCTCCGCGATGTCGACGCTGCTGCGCCTGGCCCCCGACCGTACCGCCACGCCGGTGGCCGCCACCGAGTCGCCGGCGTCGCGGCTCGATCGCTGGTCGTTCAATCTGGTGATGGGCACCCTGGCGGCGCTGGCGGTGCTGCTGCTGATCGCGCCGACGGTGATCGTGCTGATCACGTCGTTCACCAACGCGTTCTCGCTGAAGTTCCCGCCGCCCGGCTGGTCGGTGCGCTGGTACCAGGCGCTGTGGAGCGAGTCGCCGGAGATCCTGTCGGCGGCGGCGCTGTCGCTGCAGGTCGCGGCGCTGGCCACCGCGACGTCGGTGCTGCTCGGCGTCGCCGCGGCGCTCGCGCTCGCCCGTCGCCGCGAACCGTGGGCGCGGCTGCTCGACTCGGCATTCATGTCGCCGCTGATGCTGCCGACGCTGGCGCTGGGGCTGGCGCTGCTGATGACCTTCAACCTGCTGGGCACCGGGCTGTCGCTGGCGACCCTGGTGATCGGCCACGTGGCGATCACGTCGCCCTACGTCGTGCGCACGACCACCGCCAGCCTGCAGCAGATGGATGCGGCGCTGCTCGAAAGCGCCCGCAGCCTGGGCGCCGGCCCGCTGTTCGCGTTTCGTACCGTCACCCTGCCGCTGATCGCGCCCGGCGTGGCGGCCGGCGCCTTCATCGGCTTCATGGCGTCGTTCGACAACGTCGCGATCTCGCTGTTCCTGTCCGATGCGCGCAGCGAGGTGCTGCCGATCCGCTTGTGGCACATCATCGAATCGAACCTGGACGTGCGCGCCGCGGCCGTCTCCGGCGTGCTGATCGCGGCCACCGTCGCGGTGGGGCTGGTGATGGAACGGCTGGCCGGCATCTCGCGCCACCTGCGCTGAGAACCGACCAGGCGAGACCGGCGATGATCGTTGCCGAATCCGCGCAGGCAGGCCGGCGATGATCCCGGACGAATGCGCGTGCCGCCAGCCGCGATGAGGTGCCTACCCGGCCGGCCGCAGCGGGCGCGCACGCATCGCTGCGCATTCGTCGCGGCGGATGCCGGTGATCAGTGCCGGTGCATAGCCGGTCAGCTCGCCGAAGCTCTCCACGGTGTAGCGGCCGAGATCGGTGCGCTGCAGGTCGGCGTGCCGCGCGCCCAGCACCAGCGTGCCGATGCCGGCCAGCCGCAGCGCCCAGGCGCACATCGGGCAGGGCTCCATCGTGCTGATCAGCGTGCCGCCGGCGATCCGCGCGTCGGCGCCGGCTTCGGTGGCGCGGCGGATCACGTCGATCTCCGCATGCAGCGTCAGGTCGCGGCCGCTGTTGACCCGGTTGGAGCCCAGCGCGAGCAACGTGCCCTGCGCATCGAGCAGCGCCGCGCCGACCGGCCAGTCGCCGCGCTGCCAGGCCCGCTCCGCTTCCTGCAGCGCGAGGTCCATCGCGTGCTCCGCCTGATCCGTCGTTGCCTGATCCATGTTCCGCTCCATCGTTGCGGCCATCACCACGGCCGTCGTTGCGCCCATCGCCTGCACGGGCCTCGTCCGCGCTGCGCCCGTTCGTCCGGCCCGTTCCATCCGTTCCATCCGGAGACCACCCGATGATTGCCGAACCGCTGCTGTTGCGCAATGCACGTCCACTGCTCGGCGAGGGATTGCGCTGGGATGGGGCACCGCGCGATCTGCTGATCGAGGACGGCCGCATCGCCGCGATCGAGCCGGCCGGCGTCATCGGCGCGCAGGCGGCGCCTGCCGGGCGGACGATCGATCTGGCCGGCCGGCTGCTGGTGCCCGGCATGATCAACGGCCACTTCCATTCGCACGAGGCGTTCCAGAAGGGCCGCACCGAGAACCTGCCGCTGGAACTGTGGATGCACTACGTGCGTACGCCGATCCCGGTGCCGCTGACCCGCGAGCAGGCCTATCTGCGGGCGATGATCGGCGCGCTGGAGGCGCTGCGCAGCGGCGCCACCGCGGTCGTCGACGACATGTCGCTGGGCGGCGCGATCGACGAGGCGGTCATCGACGGCGTGCTGTCGGCCTACGACGACCTGGGCATCCGCGCGTTCCTCGGCTTCGCGATGATGGACCGGCCGGTCATCGACAACTTTCCGTTCGTCGACGAGCTGGTCGACCCGGCATTGGTCGCGCGGCTGCGCGGCGTGCCGCGGCCCGACGGCGACGCGCTGCTGGCGCTGACCCGCCGGCTGGCCTCGGCACGCCATCCGCGGCAGAGCCGGGTGTCGGTGATCGCCTCGGCCTCGGCGCCGCAGCGCTGCACGCCGGCGTTCCTGCAGGCGATCCGCGCGCTGGCCGACGAGCTGTCGCTGCCGGTGATCATCCACGCGCAGGAAACGCGGCTGCAGGTCGTCACCGGCCGCGCGTTCTTCGGCAGCACGATGATCGAGCGGTTGCATGCGCTGGGCTTTCTGAAACCCGCGACGACCTTGATCCACGCGGTGTGGCTCAATCCTCGAGAGATCGCGCTGCTCGCGCAGACCGGCGCGACCGCCCAGCACAACGCCTGGTCGAACCTGATGCTCGGCTCGGGCGTGATGCCGGTGCGCGAGCTGCTCGATGCCGGCGTCAACGTGAGCATCGGCACCGACGGCTGCTGCTCGACCGTCAACTGCAACATGCTGAACGCGGTCGGTACCGCGGCGGCGCTGTCGAAGGTGCGCGGCGCCGACTACCGGCGCTGGCTGACCGCGCACGAAGCCTGTTCGGCAGCGACGATGGGCGGCGCGCGGGGTCTCGGTCAGCAGGACCGGCTGGGTGCGATCGAGCCGGGCCGCATCGCCGATCTGGTCGCCTACCGGCTCGATGCGCTGCCGTTCGTGCCGCTGTCGGATCCGTTGCGCCAGCTCGTCTATGCGGAGCGCGGCGCGGCGATCAGCGACGTGTTCGTCGACGGCGAACCGGTGATGCGCAACGGCCTGCTGACCCGCGTCGACGAGGCGGCGCTGATCGCCCGCATCGGCGCGGCGTTCGCGGAACTCGAGCCGCGCTTCCGTGAGGCCGAGGCGTCGGTCGCGCCGATGCACGCGGCGATGGAGACGATCGTCGCGCGCTGCGAAGAGGAGCTGATCGCCGACGACACCTGGCCGGCGCGGATCGGCGGGCGGGCATGAGCGGCGCACGGCCGCTCCGAAGGCGATCAGGCCTTGCAGGCCGCGGTCGCGCTGGCAGGCGCGACCCCTCGCGCCGGCGCGTCGCGTGCGACGCGAAACCCCGGCGCGAGCCCCTTGGGGGGCAGGGCCGCGGGCCCTTGGGGGCAACATGATCGCCGCACGGCCGCTCCGAAGGCGATCAGGCCCCCCTGGGGGGCAGGGCCGCAGGCCCTTGGGGGCAACATGACTGCGATGCTCGAAATCGGTGAGCTGCACGTGTCCTACGGACAGGTGGAGGCCGTGCGCGGCGTCACGCTGTCGCTGCAGGCCGGGCAGATCGTGTCGGTGATCGGCCCCAACGGCGCCGGCAAGACGACATTGCTGGCGGCGGCGATGGGGCTGCTGCCGTCGCGCGGCGTGCTGCGCTTCGAGGGCGAGGATCTGCATGCGCTGGACGTCGAGGCGCGTGTCGAGCGCGGCCTGTGTCTGGTGCCGGAGAAGCGCGAGCTGTTCGGCGAGCTGTCGGTGCTGGACAACCTGCAGCTCGGCGCCTATGCGTCGCGGCTGCGTGCCGCGGAGCTGCGCCGGCGCCTGGACTCGGTGTATCACCGGTTCCCGCGCCTGGCCGAACGCCGGGGGCAGCGTGCCGACACGCTGTCGGGCGGCGAGCGGCAGATGCTCGCGGTCGGGCGGGCGCTGATGTCGTCGCCGCGCCTGCTGATGCTCGACGAACCGAGCCTGGGGCTGGCGCCCCTGATCGTCCGCGAGATCCTGACGATCGTGCGCACGTTGCGCGATGACGGTGTGTCGATCCTGCTGGTCGAGCAGAATGCCCGCGCGGCGCTGGAGAGCTCCGATCACGGCTACGTGCTGGAGACCGGCGAGATCGCGCTGTCGGGCCCCTCGTACGTGCTGGCCGATGATCCGCAGGTTCGGAACACCTATCTGGGCGGAGCGGTCGATGACGACGATGCCTGATCAGCCGCAGCCTATGCAGCCGGAGCCGCCGTCTCTGCTGCCGCACCCGTCGCCGTCGCCACAGCCACAGCCGCTGCAGTCGTTGTCGCCGTCTCTGCTGCCGCCGTCGCACCGCACGTTGCCGCAGATGCTGCTGCGGCAGGCCGAGCTGTTCGGCGACCGCCCGCTGCTGACGTTGGGTGCGGCGCGCTGGTCGCATCGCGATGCGGTGCACAGGGCGGCCGGCCGTGCCGCTGCGCTGGCCGCCGCCGGTGTGCAGCGGGGCGACCGGGTCGCGCTGATGGCCGGCAACCGTGTGGAGTTCCTGGAGTGCTTTCTGGGGGCCGGCTGGCTCGGCGCGGTGACGGTGCCGATCAACACCGCGGCGATGGGGCCGCAGATCGAATACTTCGTCGGCAACAGTCAGGCGCGGCTGCTGGTCATCGAGGCGCAGTTCCTCGAGCGGTTGCGCATCGCCGATCTGGGGGCGCTCGCGCTGCAGGCCATCTGGGTGCTGGACGCCGATGAACTGCCTGGCGAACTGCCCGCCGATCTGCAGGGCATGCCGATGCATCGCTGGCCGGCCGAGACGACGCTGACCGATGCGCCACCGGTCGATGTGGCACCGGTCGATGTGACACCGCTCGATGCGGCTGCCATCGGTACGACGCCGGTAGTAGCCGCGCGGGTCGCGCCGGCATCGATCGCGCCGACGCCGATGGCACCCGCGCCGGTCGCACCCGGCGATCCGCTGGCGATCCTCTACACCTCGGGCACCACCGGCCCGGCCAAGGGCGTGTCGTGCCCGCATGCGCAGTACTACTGGTGGGGCGTCAACAGCGCGCGGGTGCTCGGCGTAGGCGCCGACGACGTGCTGTGCACGACATTGCCGCTGTTCCACATCAACGCGCTGAACACCTATGCGCAGGCGGCGCTGGCCGGCTGCAGCGCGGTGTTCGAAACACGCTTCTCGGCGTCCGGCTTCTGGCCGGCGATGCGCGAGCATCGCGCCACCGTGGTCTACCTGCTCGGCGCGATGGTGCCGATCCTGCTCGCACAGCCGGCCGCGCCGGGCGAGCGTCAGCATCGCGTGCGGATCGGCCTGGGCCCCGGTGTTCCGGCGGCCGCCGGCGAGGAGTTCTTCGCGCGCACCGGCGTGCGGCTGCTCGAAGGGTACGGCTCGACCGAAACCAATTTCGTCATCGCGACGGCGCCCGATTCGCCGCGCCGCGGCGTCATGGGCTGGGTGCTGCCGGGATTCCACGCGCGGGTGGCCGACGAGCATGACGTCGAGCTGCCGGCCGGTGAGGCGTTCGAGCTTGTAGGCATGTGCCACGAGCTGGCGAGCTGCTGCGGCGCGCCGACGAGCCGTTCGTGTTCGCCAGCGGCTATTTCGGCATGCCCGACAAGACCGTCGAAGCCTGGCGCAATCTGTGGTTCCATACCGGCGACCGGGTGGTGCGCGATGCCGACGGCGCGCTGCGCTTCGTCGACCGGATCAAGGACGCGATCCGCCGCCGCGGCGAGAACATCTCGTCGTACGAGGTCGAGCAGGTGCTGCTGAGCCACCCATGCGTGACCGCCGTCGCGGTCTACCCGGTGCGTTCGGAACTGGCCGAGGACGAGGTGATGGCGGCGCTGATTCCGCAGCCGGGCCGCCGTCCGGAGCCGGCCGAGCTGATCGCATGGTGCGAGGCGCGCCTGCCGTACTTCGCGGTGCCGCGCTACCTGGACATCGTCGATGACCTGCCGCGGACCGAGAACGGCAAGGTGCAGAAGTACAAGCTGCGCGAGCGCGGCGTCACCGCCGGTACCTGGCAGCGGCCGGCGGCGGCGCGTGCCCGGCAGCCGTGAGCAGGCAGCATGCTTTCCCCGTCAACCGGTATCTCCATCCGAATGAGAGGATGAATCATGAAGATCGTTTGCATAGGTGGTGGTCCGGCCGGTCTGTATTTCGGCCTGCTGATGAAGAGGCTCAACCCGGCCCATGACATCACCGTCGTCGAGCGCAATCGTGCGTACGACACGTTCGGCTGGGGGGTGGTGTTCTCGGATGCGACGATGGACAACATGCGCCGCTGGGATCGCGCGACGGCCGACGAGATCGAGGAGGCGTTCAATCACTGGGACGACATCGAGCTGCTGTTCAAGGGCCGGCGCATCCGCTCGGGCGGCCACGGTTTCGTCGGCATCGGCCGCAAGAAGCTGCTGAACGTGCTGCAGGCGCACTGCGAGCGGGCCGGCGTCAAGCTGGTGTTCGAGACCGAGGTCGATTCGGACGAGGACTATCCCGATGCCGATCTGATCATCGCCAGCGACGGCATCTTCTCGAAGATCCGCACGAAATACCAGGAGGTGTTCAAGCCCGACATCGTTGTGCGGCCCAACCGCTACATCTGGCTGGGCACCAACAAGCTGTACGACGCCTTCACGTTCGACTTCCGCAGGACCGAGCACGGCTGGTTCCAGGCGCACATCTACAAGTTCGACCGGGAGACGACCACCTTCATCGTCGAATGTCCCGAGCATGTGTGGCTGGCGCACGGACTGGACCGCGCCGATCAGCAGCAGTCGATCGACTTCTGCGAGAAGGTGTTCGCCGAGAATCTGCAGGGCGCGAAGCTGATGACCAACGCGCGCCATCTGCGCGGCTCGGCCTGGCTGAACTTCCAGCGGGTGGTGTGCGACCAGTGGTGGCTGAAGAACCGGCACGGCAGCCACGTCGTGCTGATGGGCGACGCGGTGCACACCGCGCACTTCGCGATCGGTTCGGGCACCAAGCTGGCGTTCGAGGACGCGATCGAGCTGGTGCGGCAGTTCAAGCTGCATGGCGACGATCCGTCGAAGATCGCCGAGGTGCTGGGTCTGTACCAGGAGGCGCGCCGCATCGAGACCCTGCGGCTGCAGAATGCCGCGTGGAACGCGATGGAGTGGTTCGAGGTCTGCGGCGATCGCTACTGCGACCAGCTCGAGCCGGAGCAGTTCATGTACTCGATGCTGACGCGCAGCCAGCGCATCAGCCACGAGAACCTGCGGCTGCGCGACAAGGGCTGGCTCGAGGGCTACGAACGCTGGTTCGCGCAGCGCGCCGGCGTCGCGGTGCCCGACGGTGCCGCTGCGCCGCCGCCGATGTTCACGCCGTACACGGTGCGCGGCGTCACGCTGAAGAACCGCATAGTCGTCTCGCCGATGGCGCAGTACTCGGCGGTCGATGGCGTGGCCGGCGACTATCACCTGGTGCACCTGGGGGCGCGCGCGATGGGCGGTGCCGGCCTGGTGTTCGCCGAGATGACCTGCGTCAGCGCCGAGGGCCGCATCACGCCCGGCTGCCCGGGACTCTACAAGCCGGAACACACGGCAGCGTTCAAGCGGATCGCCGACTGGATCCATGCGAACAGCGATGCGAAGTTCGGCATCCAGATCGGCCACGCCGGCGCCAAGGCGTCGACGCGGCTCGCCTGGGACGGCATCGATCTGCCGCTGCAATCCGGCAACTGGCCGATCGTCGCCGCGTCGCCGCAGCAGTACCTGGAGGGCATCAGCCAGACGGCACGCGAGATGACGCGGGCCGACATGGAGACCGTCCGCGATCAGTTCGCCGCCGCCGCGCGCGCCGCGGCCGAGGCCGGCGCCGACTGGCTGGAGCTGCACTGCGCGCACGGCTATCTGCTGTCGGGCTTCATCTCGCCGCTGACCAACCAGAGGCGTGACGACTACGGCGGGTCGCTGCCGAACCGGCTGCGCTATCCGCTCGAGGTGTTCGCCGCGGTGCGGGCGGCATGGCCGAAGGACAGGCCGATGTCGGTGCGGATCTCGGCGCACGACTGGGTCGACGGCGGCATCACGCCGGCCGATGCGGTGGAGATCGCCGCCGCGTTCAAGGCGGCCGGCGCCGACATGATCGACTGCTCGTCGGGCCAGGTCAGCAAGAAGGAGAAGCCGGTGTTCGGGCGGATGTTCCAGACGCCGTTCGCCGACCGTATCCGGCAGGAGGCCGGCATCGCGACGATCGCGGTCGGCGCGATCAGCGAGGCCGATCACGCGAACAGCATTCTGGCGGCCGGTCGTGCCGACCTGTGCGCGATCGCGCGTCCGCACCTGGCCAATCCGGCGTGGACGTTGACCGAGGCGGCCAAGATCGGCTACACGGCGATCGAGTGGCCGAAGCAGTACCGGTCGGCGAAGGTGCAGATGGAGGCCAACTTCGCGCGGGAGAAGGCTCTGGCGGCTCCGGCGGTGGCGGGCAAGGGCTGATGCAGGGCGAGTGCAGGGTGAGTGGAGGGCGAGTGGAAGGCGTGCGGGGGCGATGAGCGTGAACAAGGCGGGTGTCGAGGCGGTGCTGAGTCACGAGGACATGGGGCTGGAGGCGCGCGCCTCGAAGGAGGATCATCAGTCGCTGCGCGTCTGGCTGCGGCTGCTGTCATGCAGCACCGAGATCGAGGCGGAGATCCGCCGGCGGCTGCGCAGCCAGTTCGACATGAGCCTGGCCCACTTCGACTACCTGGCGCAGTTGCACCGGCATCCGCAGGGGCTGAGCATGCGCTCGATCTCGCGCTATCTGATGGTCACCGGCGGCAATGTGACCGGCCTGACCGACGAGCTGGAAAGCCAGGGGCTGGTCGCGCGCGAGGTGGCGCCCGACGACCGGCGTTCGTACTGCGTGAAGCTGACCGCCGTCGGCCGCCGCTCGTTCGAGCAGGTCGCCTCGGTCCACGAGAGCTGGGTGGTCGAATTCTTCGGCGGCCTGAAAGCGGCCGAGCGGGATCTGCTGAACGGGCTGCTCGGGCAACTGCGCCTGCATCTGGCGCAGACCCTGAAGGAGGGCGGGGCCACGCCGGCGCCCTCGCGCCGCGGCAAGGTCAGATCCGCGAGAACGCCCGATAGCCCTGTGCGCTCGACGCCTGCGCGGGCGGGATCTGCGCGCCGGTCTGCGGGGTGACCGGGAACACGACGTTGATCTGGCCGGTGCCGGTCGCCGCGAAGTAGGGCGTGACGACCTCGGCGTGGCCGGTGTACTCGGACCAGCCGAGCGCGCCCAGCATCATCGCGGTGTCGTGCATGAAACCTTCGCCATGCCCCTTGACCGCGTATTCGGGCAGCCATTCGCAGAACGTCTTCCAGTCGCCGCGCTCCCACAGCCCGATCACGTCGCGGTCGAGCGTCTCCAGCAGCGGACTCCACATCTTGAACGCATACTCCGGCGCCAGGCCGTTCTGCGCGAAGCGGTGCGACAGCGAGCCGCTGGCCAGGAACGCCACCGTGCCGTCATAGCGCTCCTCGACCGCCCGCCGCATCGCCCAGCCGAGCCGGGCGCTGTCGTTCAGGTAATGGCTGGTGCACAGCGCCGACACCGAGATGACCTTGAAGTGCTGGTCGGCGTTCATGTAGCGCATCGGCACCAGCGTGCCGTACTCCGGTGCGAGGCTGGTGCGGTCATGGGCGAGCGTCTCGACGCCGGCGGCGCTGGCGGCCTCGGCCAGCAGCATGCCGAGCTGCGGATTGCCCGGGCACTCGAACGGCATGTTGCTGATGAAGTGCGGCAGCTCGTTGCTGGTGTAGACGCCCTTGAAGTGCGGGGCGCAGTTGACGTGGTAGTTCGCGTTGACCAGCCAGTGGGTGTCGAACACGACGAGGGTGTCGACGCCGAGCTGGCGGCAGCGCCGGGCGATCTCCCGATGGCCGTTGATGGCATCATCGCGCGTGCCCTTGCGCTCGCCCTCGAGCTCGGACAGGTACATCGATGGTACGTGAGTGACTTTTCCGACGAGTGCGACGCGGCCCATGTCTCGACTCCGGTTCGTGATGATCGCCGGCCGGTTGCCGGTCCGGCCGGTGATTTACTAATATGTGAGTAATTTAGCGAACCGGTCATTCCATGTCAACCATCCCCCTTCCGACCCCGCCCGCCGACGCGGCGGACGCGGGCCGCATCGAAGATCCCAATATGCCGCTGAAGCTGCTGCTCGCGCGCGAACGCATCCTGCAGCGCTTCCGGCCGGTGCTGCACGACTACGGGCTCACCGAGCAGCAATGGCGCATCGTGCGCGCGCTGCTGCAGACCGGCCCGATCGAGCAGCGCCAGCTCGAGGAGCTGTGCGGCTTCTCCAGCGCCAGCCTGGCGGGCATCCTGGCGCGGATGCAGACCCAGGGCTGGGTGGTGCGCGAGCGGCTGGCGAACGACCAGCGCCGGGTGCGGGTCGGCGTGACCGCCAAGAGCCGCGCGCTGGCCGCGCGGATCCGCCCGGCGATCACCGATACCTACCGGCGGATCGAGGCGCGCGCCGGCCGGGAACGGATGGCGCAGCTCGTGCGGGTGCTGGACGAGGTCATCGCGGCGCTGGCCGAGCCGGCGGACGGCGAGCGGGTCGACCAGGCCGGCGACTGAGCCGGTCGTGCGGACCGGCTATGCTGTCGGTCGACCCCGGGTCATTCGAACCCTCCCCATTCGACCCTTCCCAACTGGAGACAGCCCATGAAAATCGACAAGTCCATCAGCGCCGTCGTCACCGGCGGCGCCTCCGGCCTCGGCCAGGCCAGCGCCGAGGCGCTCGCCGCCGCCGGCGCGAAGGTCGCGATCTTCGACATCAACGAGGCCAAGGGGCAGGAGGTCGCCGGCCGGATAGGAGGGCTGTTCTGCAAGGTCGACATCAACAGCGAGGACAGCGTCGTCGCCGGTTTCGCGAAAGCGCGCGAGGCGCATGGCCAGGAACGCGTGCTGGTCCATTGCGCGATGACCTCGCGGCGCGGCAAGACGCTGGCCTTCGACAAGGCGGCCAACAAGCTGAAGCGCCTGCCGACCGCCGATTACGAGGCCGGCGTGCAGGGCGTGCTGATCGCCAGCTACCGGCTGGCGTCGCTGTCGGCCGAAGGCATGGCCGCGCTGCCGCCGCTCGAGGACGGGGAGCGCGGCTGCATCACGCTGACCGCGTCGGTGGCGGCGCAGGATGGCCAGATCGGCCAGGTGATCTATGCGTCGGCCAAGGCCGGCGTCAACGGCCTGGTGCTGCCGATGGCGCGCGACCTGTCCGACCTCGGCATCCGGGTCAATTCGATCATGCCGGGCATCTTCGCGACGCCGCTGATGCTGGGCGCGCAGCCCAAGGTGCTCGAAAGCCTGGCGGCGTCGGTGCCGTTCCCCAAGCGGCTCGGCAAGCCCGAGGAGTTCGGCAGCCTGGCGCTGGAGCTGGCGCGCAACTCCTATTTCAACGGCCAGTGCATCCGGCTGGATGGCGCGATCCGGATGGCGCCGCGCTGACGGATTCCAGCAGCCCGCGGCCGACGTCCGCGATGCGCGGCACGCCGGCCAGCTTCATCGCCCGGGCCAGTTCGCCGATCAGGATTCCGAGCGCATGGTGCGCGCCCGGTTCGCCGGCGACCGCGGCGCCGAACAGCACGGCGCGGCCGATCGCCGCGGCGGTTGCGCCCAGCGCCCGCGCCTTCAGCACGTCGACGCCGCGGCGCACGCCCGAATCGATGATGACGGGCACCTTGCCCTGCGTCGCCTGC
>DAISWF010000062.1:0-4906 GCA_036826495.1 Burkholderiaceae bacterium | reverse complement strand
GATGCCGCTGGCGACCAGCCGCATCGCGTCGTCGGCATGCAGCACGCCCTTGACCATCAGCCTGCCGGGCCAGCGGTCGCGTATGCGCTGCAGCGATTCCCAGCGGAACGCCGCGTCCAGCGTGCGGCCGACGCGGGCGGCGATCGTCATGCCGGCATCCTCTTCGCCGAGGTAGCCGCGGACGTTCTCGAACTCGGGCAGCCCGGCGCGCAACGTGCGCAGCGCCCAGTCCGGATGGGTCAGACCCTCGAGCAGGTGGCGGCCGCGCAGCCGCAGCGGCAGCGTGATGCCGTTGCGCAGGTCCTTCTCGCGGTTGCCGCCGGCCTGCAGATCGACGGTGACGACCAGCGTGCAGTAGCCGTTGGCCCATGCACGTTCCATCAGCTTGTCGTTGAACGCCGGCTCCTTCAGCACGTAGAGCTGGAACCACAGGGTGCCGGTGACCGCGCGGGCCAGTCGTTCCAGCCCGGTGGTCGACATCGTCGACAGCGTGTACGGAATGCCGTGCGCGGCGGCGGCGCGGGCGATCGCGATGTCGGCCTCGGGCCAGGCGAGCATGCAGGAGCCCATCGGCGCCACGACGAGCGGCGCCGCGGTCGTCGTGTCGAAGCAGTCCGTCGTCAGGTCCGGCGCGCTGACGTCGGTCAGGATGCGCGGCACGATGCGCAGGCGTTCGAACGCCGCGCGGTTGTCGGCCAGCGTCAGCTCGTCCTCGGCGCCGCCGTCGATGAAGTCGAACACCGAACGCGGCAGGCGTCGCCGCGCGCGGCAACGCAAGTCCTCGATCGAATTCAGCCCCGACAGCGGCGTGCGGCCCATCGCGTCAGGCGCTCCTGGTGCGCAGCGAGGCGGACATCAGGTTGTCGAACGGCAGGTCGCAGAACTGCGCCCACAGCACCTGCTCGGCGCGGAACTTCGACCAGTGATCGTAGATCTTCTTGAACGCCGGGCTCTTGTCGGACAGCTCCGCATACAGCTCGCCGGCGGCCTTGAACGCGGCCTGCGTGACGTCGCGCGGGAATGCGCGCAACTGCGCGCCGCCGGCCACCAGCCGGCGCAGCGCCTGGGGATTCTCGGTGTCGTACTTCATCGTCAGCCACTGGTTCGCCTCGGCCGACGCGACCCGCAGCGCGGTCTGATACAGCGGCGGCAGCGCGGCCCAGGCTTTCAGGTTGATGAACAGCGACAAGGTCGCCGATCCTTCCCACCAGCCTGGGTAGTAGTAGTACTTCGCGACCTTGTGCAGGCCCAGCTTCTCGTCGTCGAGCGGGCCGACGAACTCGGCCGCGTCGATGACGCCCTTCTCGAGCGCCGGATAGAGATCGCCGGCGGCGAGCTGCTGGGTGACCACGCCCAGCCTCGACAGCACCATGCCGGCCAGGCCGCCGACGCGGAACTTCAGGCCCTTCAGATCGGCCAGGCTCTTGATCTCCTTGCGGTACCAGCCGGCCATCTGCGCGCCGGTGTTGCCGACCGGCAGCGCCATCACGTTGTAGCCGGTCAGGAACTCGTCGATGAGCTGCTGGCCGCCGCCCAGGTACAGCCAGGCGTTCTGCGCGCGCATGTTCAGGCCGAACGGCAGCGCGGTATGAAAGCCGAACGCCGGATCCTTGCCGATGTAGAAGTAGCTGGCGCTGTGGCCGGCCTCGATCGTGCCCTTCTCGACGCCGTCGAGCACGCCCAGCGGCGGCACCAGCTCGCCGGCCGCATGCACGGTGATGTGGAAGCGTCCGTCGGTCAGCTCGCCGACCCGCTTAGCGGTGTTCTCCATCGCCGCGAAGATCGAGGTCAGGCTCTTGGGGTAGCTGGACGCGAGGCGCCAGCGTATCTCGGGCGCGCCGCCCTGAGCGAGAACCGGGGCGCCGGCCGCGGCCAGCGTGCCGCCGGCGGCACCGGCACGGGTGAGGAATCTTCTGCGTTGCATCGACGTGGCTCCAGGGAAGGGCGCCGCAGCATACTCCTTTCGTCCGGCGCCGCCCCGGGGCGGCGCGCCGGCGGCGCGAGCCGTTCAGGTCAGTGCGGCGAGCAACGCGTCGTTGAACACCTGCGGGCTTTCGTACTGCACCCAGTGGCCGGCGTGCGGCACCATCGTCAGCATCTGGAACCGCGGCGCCCGGGCGAGCGCGCGGGCGATCAGATCATGGCGTTCGCGGTACAGCACGTCGTCGGCGCCCCAGATGCCCCACACCGGGCAGCTCAGGTCGGGCAGCGTGCGGACCAGCACGTCGGTCAGCATCAGCCGGCGGCGCCGCATCCGGTCGCGCACGACGTTGGCGGCGTGCAGCGCCACCGCCAGCGGGTCGATCGATGCCGGCTGCGCCAGCATCAGCACGCCCAGGTTGTGGCGGTGCGCGGCTTCGCGCTGCGGGCCTTCGGGCAGGTGCTGCCAGCCTTGCAGCGGCAGCGGCGGCAGCGTCTCGCTGCTCAGCGCCGGCGCACCGATCAGCACCAGACGCGCGACGCGCGCGGGAAACTCGTGGGCCAGCAGGCCGGACACCAGCGCGCCGAACGAGAAGCCGACCAGATCGCAGCGCGCGTCGCCGATGATCGACTGCAGGCCCAGCTCGATCCAGCGGGGCAGCACGTCGGCGTCGTGGCCGTCCGGCGGTGCGGCCGAGTCGCCGAAGCCGGGCATGTCGGGCGCCAGCACCCGCCGGCCCGACCTCACCAGCGCGCCGAGGTTGCGCACCCAGTGCGTCCAGCTTCCGGAGCCGCCATGCAGCAGCACGACCGGCGGGCCGCCTTCATCTCCCCAGAGGTGCCAGACGACGCTGCCGTCGCCACAAGGGGTCGATGCCCGTTGCGCGAGAGCTTCGATCGTCGCGGCGTGCCGTTCGGTCGTGATCGGTTCGGGCCAGGAGGGTTGCATGTCCGGTCGGGGCGTCGGTGGCAATCCGTATTGTCCACGATGCAGGCCCGCCACATCTCACATTCGTCAACATCCAGTCGTGGCTTGACGGGTAAACTCGGCTCAGGCCATACCGTTGCGCAGGTGAGGCATCGGGCGCGGTCCACCCTTCCATCGGCCAGATCAATCCTTTGGGCATCGTCATGAATCTCGAAGCATTCCAGACCTTCCTCAGCACCACCGGCTACGCGCTGCTGATCAAAGTGCTCGCGGCCCTGGCGTTCTGGGTCATCGGCCGGTGGCTGATCGGTCGCGTGGTGGCGCTGACCCAGGCGGCGTTGAACCGCAACGCGGTCGATCCGACGTTGTCGAAATACATCGGCTCGATCGTCGCCGTCGCATTGAACATCGCGCTGGTGCTGGGCATCCTCGGCTACTTCGGCATCCAGACGACCTCGGTCGCGGCGATGCTGGCCGGCGCCGGGGTCGCGATCGGCGTAGCCTGGAGCGGGCTGCTCGCGCACTTCGCGGCCGGCGCGTTCCTGCTGGTGCTGCGGCCGTTCAAGGTCGGCGACTTCATCAGCGCCGGCGGCGTCACCGGCACGGTCAAGGAGCTGGGGCTGTTCGCGACGACGATCATCACGCCCGACAACGTGATGACCACGATCGGCAACAACAAGCTGTTCTCCGACAACATCCAGAACTTCTCGGCGCTGCCGGCGCGGCGTGTCGAACGCACCGCGCAGCTTGCCAACGGCGTCGATCCGCTCGACGCGATCCAGCGCCTCACCGCCGCGGTGTCGGCGATCCCGAACGTGCTCAAGACGCCGGCGCCCGAGATCTCGCTGCTCGACTTCAAGCTCGAAGGGCCGGTGATCGCGGTGCGGCCGTATGCGCACAACGATCACTACTGGCAGGTCTATTTCGACACCAACGAGGCGATCGCGCGCGTCTGCGGCGAGGCCGGCTGGCCGGTGCCGGCCAGCGTGCAGATCCACCAGACGGCGACGCGCTGATCCGCGGCCGGCGGCCGGGCGCCGACACTAGTACTTGAAGTAGCGCCCCAGCATCGCGTTGCGCCGCGCGGTCGTCAGCACCCGGACCAGCGTGCGCAGCGCCTTGAACCGCGGCTTCCTGTTCTCCGGGCCGAGCAGCGAGTCGGCATGGCGGAAGTCGCGCGCATCGGACCGCTCGCCGCCGTTGTCGAGCAGGGTCGGCACGGTGCAGCGGGGCGGGTCGACCTCGAACGCGACGATCGACTCGAAGAAACGTATCGAGTACACGCGCTTCTCGTGCGGGCGCCTGGCGGCGAATCGGGTGAAGCGGTAGTTGATGCCGTCGACCACGTTCTTCGCGTAGCTGAGGAAGGAGCGCCCGCTCGGGCCGTTGAACGATCGCATGTAGCTGGTGTGCGTGTCCTCGACCACCAGCAGGCCGCCGTTGCGGATGTGCGGCAGGGCCTGCTCGACGGTGACGATCTGTTGCTCGAAGGTATGGCCGCCGTCGTCGAGCAGCACGTCGACCGTGCCGACCTCGGCGAAGAAAGATGCCCAGAACGCCGGGTCGGCCTGGTTGCCGATGTGGATCTCGAAGCCGTGCTGCGTCCAGCGCCGGGCGCCGGGATTGAGGTCGACGCCGATGATGCGCGCCTGCGGTCCGAAGTAGTGGCGCCACAGGAACAACGACCCTCCATCGAGCACGCCGACCTCGACGAACGTGATCGGCCGGCCGACGAACGGCGCGAACAGGCGGTCGTAGACGTCGAAGTAGCTGGAGTGCTTGATGCACCGGTACGGCGACTGGCGGAACGAATCGGCGGTCGAGCTCATGCCTCAGGATCCACTTGCGATGGCTGATATCGTGGAAAAGTTCACTGTCGGCCGGACGATAACACTTACAATGTCGATATCCTTTGCATCGGCAGGCATCGATGAGTCGAGCGTTCGCGGCATTCTGCAAGGTCGTCAACCGGATCCCGGGGCTGTTCGTCGGTCAGATGCCGCTGACCCCCACCGACGAGGTGCGCTGGTTCGACAAGGCCGGTCATTACGAATTGCG
>DAISWF010000061.1:0-22808 GCA_036826495.1 Burkholderiaceae bacterium | reverse complement strand
GTCAACATCGGCCTGTTGTATGCGATCTCGCCGGTGATGGTGGCCGCGTTGTCGGCGCCGCTGTTCGGCGAACGGCTGACGCCGGCGCAGGTGCTGGGCATCGCGCTGGCGCTGACCGGCACCGTGACGGTGATCGCCAAGGGATCGGTCGCCAACATCCTGGCGGTGCAATTCACCCGCGGCGACCTGTGGGTGGTCGCGGCGATGCTGTCGTGGACCGCCTATGCGCTGCTGCTGCGCCGCTGGTCGAGCGCGCTCGACACCTTCGCGCGGCTGACCGTGACCACGTTCTTCGGGCTGCTGGTGCTGCTGCCGTTCACGATCGCCGAAGGCCTGGCTTACGGATGGCCGACGCCGAGCTGGCAGGCGGCCGGCCTGGTGCTGGTGGTGGCGCTGCTGCCGGGCCTGGGCGCCTATCAGTGCTATGCGTACATGCAGCGCGAGCTGGGCACTTCGCACGCCAGCCTTTCGCTGTACCTGGGGCCGCTGTATGCGGCCGGCGTGTCATGGCTGCTGCTGGGCGAGCGGCCCGGCTGGTATCACGCGGTCGGCGCGCTGCTGATCCTGCCGGGCATCTGGCTGGCCACGCGCCGGGCGCGCTGATCGCTGCGGTGCCGTGACTCTCACCTGTGCCCCCCCCCCCCCGGCCGCAGCCGACCGCCGGCACCCCCTAGCACCCTGCCGCGGCCTCCCGGCACTTGATCATCCGCAGCGGCGTATAGGTCAGCACGACCTTGCCGTCCTGCTTGACCACGCGATTGCGGGTGCGCACCAGGCCGCGGCCCGGGCGGCTCTTCGACAGCCGGGCCTCGATCACCTCGCACTCCACATGGATCGTGTCGCCGGCGAATGCCGGATTCTCGATGTTCAGCTCCATGTTCAGGAACGCCAGGCCGGTGTGCTGCATCGTCGACTGCGTCAGCAGCCCTTCGGCGAAGCAGTAGCTGAGCGCGCCGGGCGCGACCCGTCCCTTGATGTCCGACTCGTTGCGGACGAACTCCATGTCGGTGAACAGCACCTCGGTCATGTGGATCACGTTGATGAACGCGCAGATGTCGGCGTCCTGGATCGTGCGGCCGACGGTGCGAAAGCGCCGTCCGACCGGCAGATCCTCATAGTACAGGCCGAGCCCGATCAGCTCGCCGGCTCCCTCGGTCATCTTCGATTCTCCTTCGTCGAATCGCGGCGCCGCGGCACCCGATTCCGAGGTTCATCATACAGCAGCCCTCCGCCATTGCCGGACGCCCGTCGACCGCTCAGCGTATGTCCTGGATCGCCTTCTCCATGGCTCCCTTCAGTGCTTCCATGGCGCCGTTCACGCCTTGCATCTGCTTGCTCAGCTCGGTCATCTTGCCCTGGACCGTTTCCTGCAGTTCCTCGACGGTCGTCGTCCGCGTCTCGCCATTGCAGGTGACGTCGACCATGCCCTTCAAACCGTCCAGCCCGGGGGATTTGGCGACCGAGACCACCGCGTCGGCGATCGCACTGCCCGATGTATTGACGGCCCTGCCGATACCCGAGATTTCCATGATGCCCTCCTTGTCGAGATTGATTGGCTGCGCAGGAGATTCCCGCCGCTCACATTGAGTTGCATCCGGGGGCCCTGCGCGTTCAATCGCTGTCGGTGTCCCGGCAGCGGCCGTGGAATTGCTGGGGCAGCAGAGCGACGCCGTCGACCAGATGACGGCTGTGCACGGCCCGGCCATCCTTCGATATGGTCGTGACCATGATCTCTCCGGCGTCCGTGACGCTGACGAACGACACGCCATCGTGGTTCGGCACGACGCTGACTTCATCCGCCTCGCCGTCGTCACCGATCGCATACGCGCGCTTCTTCGTCCACACCGCGTGGAACCGCAGCACCAACGTGGGCCGGTAACGCCGCATCCCGTCCTGCGGTGTCACCAGGTACGGGAAACTGCAGAGGAAGGACGTAGCGGCGTTCGCCTGGCCGGCACATGCGGCAAGCACCAGACCGGTGAGGACGGCCGAGCAGAATCGTCCCATCGCAGGCATCCAAAAGGGGGCTTTGCCTTTTGTTGCTGCCTGACGGCAATCGGTTCAAATCCTCGCGCAGCCGACCGGCCACCAGGCGCCCGGCCGGCCGCGATCAGCCGCCCGCCTGGGCCGCCCGCAACGGCGCGGCCGTCAACCGGCACAGCTCGTCGAACGACAGCCCGTCGACCCATTCGATCGCCTGCAGGCCGGCCGGCGTCACCTCGATGACCGCCAGGTCGGTGTAGATCCGGGTCACGCAGCTCACGCCGGTCAGCGGATAGCTGCAGCGTTCGACGATCTTCGGCTCGCCGCTCTTCGTCGTGTGCTCCATCATCACCAGCACCTGGCGGGCGCCGCTGGCCAGGTCCATCGCGCCGCCGACCGCCGGGATCGCGTCGGGTGCGCCGGTGTGCCAGTTGGCCAGATCACCGTTGGCCGCCACCTGGAACGCGCCCAGCACGCAGTAGTCCAGATGCCCGCCGCGCATCATCGCGAACGAATCCGCATGGTGGAAGAACGAGCCGCCGGGCAGCAGGGTGACCGGCTGCTTGCCGGCATTGATCAGCTCCCAGTCCTCCTCGCCGGCCGCCGGCGCCGGGCCCATGCCGAGGATGCCGTTCTCGCTCTGCAGGAAGATGTCGCGGTCCTTCGGCAGATGATTGGCCACCAGGGTCGGCAGGCCGATGCCGAGATTCACGTAGGCGCCTTCGGGGATGTCGCGGGCGACGCGGGCGGCGATCTGGTCGCGGGTCAGTTTCTTCATTGGAGTCGGCCCCTCGTCAACGCGGCGTGACCGCGTGCGGCAGCTCGACGACGCGCTTCACGAAGATGCCCGGCGTCACCACCGCTTCCGGATCGAGCTCGCCGAGCCCGACCACCTGCTGCACCTGAGCGACCGTGCAGCGGGCCGCCATCGCCATCACCGGCCCGAAGTTGCGGGCGGCCTTGCGATAGACCAGGTTGCCCCAGCGGTCGCCGCGCAGCGCCTTGATCAGCGCGAAGTCGGCACGGATCGGATACTCGAGCACATAGTCGCGGCCATCGATGCGGCGGGTCTCCTTGCCTTCGGCGAGCAGGGTGCCGAAGCCGGTGGCGGTGTAGAACGCGCCGATGCCGGCGCCGGCCGCCCGCATCCGTTCGGCCAGGTTGCCCTGCGGCACCACCTCCAGCTCGATCTTGCCGGCGCGGTACAGACCGTCGAACACGTACGAGTCGACCTGGCGGGGAAACGAGCAGATGACCTTGCGCACCCGGCCGGCCTTCAGCAGCGCGGCCAGGCCGGTGTCGCCGTTGCCGGCGTTGTTGCTGACGATCGTCAGCTCGCGGGCGCCCTGCGCGATCAGCCCGTCGACCAGCTCGACCGGCATGCCGGCATTGCCGAAGCCGCCGACCAGCACGGTGGCGCCATCGTGGACGTCGGCCAGCGCGGCCTCCACCGATTCGACGATCTTGTCGATCATTGGATGGCCTGCAGCACCTTGCGCACCTTGCCGAAGATCTCGTCGATCTGCGACGGCGTGACGATCAGCGGCGGCGACATCGCCAGGATGTCGCCGGTGTAGCGCAGCATCAGCCCTTCGTCGAAGAACGCCTTCACGTGGGCATCGAAGCCGCGCGCGCCCGGCGCGCCGGGCCGCGGCTCCAGCTCGATCGCCGCCATCAGCCCGATGTTGCGCAGGTCGATCACGTCGGGCAGGCCCTTCAGGCTGTGCAGGCCGTCCTCCCACTGCTTCGACAGGCCGGCCGCGCGTTCCAGCAGGCCCTCGTCGCGATAGACGTCCTGAGTCGCCAGCGCCGCCGCGCAGGCGAGCGGATGTGCCGAATAGGTGTAGCCGTGGAAGAACTCGATCGCGCCCGCCGGCCCCTGCATGAACGCCTCGTAGATGCCGTCGCGGGCGAACACCGCGCCCATCGGCACGGTGCCGCTGTTGATGCCCTTGGCGGTGGTGTACAGATCGGGCACGACGCCCAGCGCCTGCCAGCCGAACGGCTTGCCGAGCCGGCCGAAACCAGTGATCACCTCGTCGAAGATCAGCAGGATGCCGTGCCTGCTGGTGATCTCGCGCAGCCGTTCGAGATAGCCGACCGGCGGCACCAGCACGCCGGTGGAGCCGGCCACCGGCTCGACGATCACCGCGGCGATCGTCGAGGCATCGTGCAGCGCGATCAGCCGCTCCAGCTCGTCGGCCAGCTCCGCGCCCGACGGCGGCTGGCCGCGCGAGAACGCGTTCTTCGCCGGCAGATGGGTGTGCGGCAGGTGATCGACCGACGGCAGCAGCGCGCCGGAGAAGGTCTTGCGGTTGGCGGCGATGCCGCCGACCGAGATGCCGCCGAAGCCCACGCCGTTGTAGCCGCGCTCGCGGCCGATCAGCCGGGTGCGCTGCCCTTCGCCGCGCGCCCGGTGATAGGCCAGCGCGATCTTCAGCGCCGAATCGACCGCCTCGGAACCGGAGTTGCAGTAGAAGACGTGGGTGAACGGCTTGCCGGCCAGCGCGATCAGCCGGTCCGACAGCTCGTAGGCGAGCGGGTGGCCCATCTGGAACGTCGGCGCGAAATCCAGCGAGCCGGCGGCCTGGGCGATCGCCTCGACGATCGGCTTGCGGCAGTGGCCGGCATTGACGCACCACAGCCCCGCGGTCGCGTCGAGGATCGGCTTGCCCTCCGGCGTGTAGTAGTACATCCCTTCGGCGCGCGCGACCAGCCGCGGCGCGGCCTTGAACTGCCGGTTCGACGTGAACGGCATCCAGAAGCGTTCGAGGCGCTCGGGCGTGACCCGTTCCTGCGCGAAGTCGCCGGCGAAATCGGCGGTGAAGTAGTTGGAGCGGGATAGGTCGTTCATGGGGTCTCCGCAGCGTTGTCGGCGTCTTGCCGGGAGTCTACTCCCGGGGCCTGCAGCGCGTTCACGCCGGGCCCGGGCCCGCGTGGGCCCAAGAGGGCGTGGTCACACAGTGGCCGTGCCCGCGCCCTTATCCGGCCAAGCCATCGATTGTGCGGCGAAGCCAGGCCAGCAGCAACAGGCCGGGCAGCGCGGCGATGACCGTCAGCACGAAGAAGGTGGGCCAGCCGAATGCCTCGACCAGCACGCCGGAGGCCGGACCGACGTAGACCCGGCCGACCGCCGCCAGCGCCGACAGCAGCGCATACTGCGCGGCCGAGAAGCGCTTGTCGGTCAGCGCCATCAGCAGCGCGACGAAGGCCGCGGTGCCCATGCCGCCGCACAGGTTCTCCAGGCCGATCGCGCCGGCCATCAGCGGATAGCTCTTGGGCAGCACCGCGATCAGCCAGTAGCCGAAGTTCGACACCGCCTGCAGGATGCCGAACGCCATCAGCGAGCCGTACAGCGGGCGCTTGGCGAGCCAGGCGCCGCCGGCCAATGCGCCGACGATGGTGGCCGCCAGGCCCAGCGCCTTGTTGACCGCACCGACCTCGGCGGGGGTGAAGCCGGCGCCGCGGATCAGGAACGTGGTCGACAGCGCGCCCGCGAACGCATCGCCCAGCTTGTACAGCACGATCAGCACCAGCAGCGCCAGCGCATGGCGGCGCTCGAAGAACGCGTCCCACGGCGCGGTGAACGACGGGAAGCCGACCCGGCGGGCGGCCAGGATGCCGGCCAGGAAAGCCAGCATCATCGTCACCGTATCGATCGCCAGCCCGGCGAACGGGCGCGCCTTCAGGTCGCCCAGCCAGAGCGGCCACGGCACCTGGCGCAGCAGGAAGTACACCGCCGCGCCGGCCGCCACCATCGCGACGAACCCGAGCCATTCGCGGCGCGCGTCGGTGAGCGCGCGCGGCGCCGCCGCGACCGTCGGCACGAACAGCGTGATCGCGGCCAGCACGACGAACAGCACCGCCATCAGCCGGTAGGCGCCGGGCCAGCCCAGCCACAGCTCGGCGAGGATCAGCGCCAGGCCGCCCGACACCAGCATCGCCAGCCGGTAGCCGAGCACCGACACCGCTGCGCCGGCGCCGCGTTCGTGAGCGTCCAGCAGATCGTTGCGATAGGCGTCGAACACCACGTCCTGCGACGCCGACAGGAACGCGATCAGCACCGCGCAGGCGCCCACTGCATTGATGCCGGTGCGCGGATCGAGCGACGCCATCAGCATGCAGGCACCGGCCAGCGCGAGCTGCGTGATCAGCAGCCAGCCCTTGCGGCGCCCGCTGGTCGCGCCGCGCCAGCGCGGCTCGAAGCGGTCCAGGAGCGGCGCCCAGACGAACTTGAAGGTGTACGGCAGGCCGGCCAGCGCGAAGAAACCGATCGTGCGCACGCTGATGCCCTCGACCGTCAGCCAGGCCTGCAGGGTGCCGGCCGACAGCGCCAGCGGCAGGCCGCTCGCGAAGCCCAGCACCAGCATCGCGGCGATGCGCCGGTTGGCGAACACCTGCAGATAATCGGCCAGCGCGCCGGAACGAGGGGACGACGGTGTCGGGGGAGGAGCTGGCGACATGATGGGTGCGCGGCAGTGTAGCAGCGTCACCTGCGCCGGACCGGCAGGCTGGCGCCGCCCGGCAGCCGCCCAGCAGCCGCTGAAGGCCGCCGGCGGGCACGCCGATTGTTATGCTGCACGCCGCGGACCGCGGGCACTCTGGGATGCAGACTGTCGGCCCTGCGAACGCGGACCGTCGACCTCTGGAAAAAGGCTGGACGGAACATCATATGACGCTCCGGTCCCGGTCTGCCGGTCCCTCATCCGTCGGAATCGCCGCCATGATCGAACGTCTGAAGTCGCTGTTCCGCCTGGCCGCCGTCGCCGGCCTGCTGGCCATCGCCGTGCCGGCATCCGCCCAGCAGAAGCAGCCGCCGCCGGCCGATGACGGCGTCAAGGTCACCCGGCCCAGCCGGGCGACGGCGTTCGCGTCGTCCGAGGAGATCGAACGGGCCGCGACCACCCAGTACGACCTGCTCAAGCGCGAGGCCGCCGCCAAGCGGGCGCTGGCGCCCGCCGACCATCCGACCGTGCTGCGGCTGCGCGCGATCGCCGAGCGCATCATCCCGTTCGCGCCGCGCTTCAACGAACGCGCGACGCAATGGAAGTGGGAGGTGAACCTGCTGGGCTCGCGGCAGATCAACGCGTTCTGCATGCCGGGCGGCAAGATCGCGTTCTACAACGGCATCATCACCCAGTTGAACCTGACCGACGACGAGATCGCGATGGTGATGGGCCATGAGATCGCCCATGCGCTGATGGAGCACGGCCGCGAACGGCTCGGCAAGGAGCGGGTGGCCAAGGGGCTGACGATGGGTGCATCGATCCTGTCGGCGATCCTCGGCTATGGCGACCTGGGCGGCCAGCTCGCCGGCGGCGCGGCCCAGCTCACCTTGCTCAAGTACTCGCGCGACGACGAGACCGAGGCAGATGTCGTCGGTCTGGACCTGGCGGCCCGCGCCGGCTACGACCCGCGGGCGGCGATCGTGCTGTGGGACAAGATGAGCGCCGCCTCCAAGGGATCGCCGCCGCAGTGGCTGTCGACCCACCCGTCGAACACCAGCCGCACCGCCGAGATCCGCAAGCATCTGAAGACCACGCTGCCGCTCTATGCGCGGGCGGTCGGCGTGCCGGTGGAGCAGTTGCCGCCGTACGCGACCAACAGCCCGCCGCCGGCCGCCAGGCGCTGACGGCGCCCGCGCCGTCGGCCGGCGCGGCGCCGCCTACTTGCGCATCGCGTAGTCGATCGTCACCGGCGCATGGTCCGAGAAACGCGCGCCGATGTAGATGTCGGCGTGGCGGGCCAGCGCGGCGATGCCCGGCGTCGCGAGCTGGTAGTCCAGCCGCCAGCCGACGTTCTTCGCCCACGCCTGGCCGCGGTTGCTCCACCAGGTGTAGCGCTCCGGCCGCTGATCGAGCCGGCGGAACACGTCGACGAAGCGCAGCTCGTCGAGCACGCTGGTCAGCCATTCCCGCTCCGCCGGCAGGAACCCCGAGTTCTTCTGGTTCGACCGCCAGTTCTTCAGGTCGATCTGCTGGTGCGCGATGTTCAGGTCGCCGCACAGCACGATCTCGCGGCCGCATTCGGACAGCTCGTGCAGATGCGGACGGAACTGCTCGAGGAAGCGGAACTTCGCGGCCTGGCGCAGCTCACCGCTGGAGCCGGACGGCAGGTACATCGAAATGACCGTGTAATGCCCGAAATCGGCCTCTATATAGCGCCCTTCGGCGTCGAACTCCTCGTTGCCGAAACCGATCCGGATCGATTTGGGCCGCTTGCGGGCATACAGGCCGACGCCGCTGTAGCCCTTCTTCGCCGCGAAGTGGAAGTGGCCGCGCAGCGGCCCGCGCGGCGTCCGGATGATCCGCATGCCCTCATCCAGATCGTCGAGGTGGGCCTTGACCTCCTGCACGCAGACCACGTCGGCCGCCTGGGCCGCCACCCAGTCGAGCCACCCTTTGCGCGCCGCCGACCGGATGCCGTTCAGGTTCAGCGTGATGATCCGTATCATGTCGGCAGGCGACCAATCTTTCAGGGAACAGCGGTGACCACCGAATTGAGGAAACAGCTCCGCGCGGAGTTTATCCGCTTCGCGCTGCATCATGGGGTACTGCGGTTCGGCGAATTCCGCACCAAGGCGGGCCGGCTGAGCCCGTACTTCTTCAACGCCGGGCTGTTCAACAACGGCGAGTCGCTGGGCACGCTGGCCGAGTTCTATGCACGCACGCTGCTCGATGCCGAGGCCCATGGCCATCTGAAGTTCGACATGCTGTTCGGCCCGGCCTACAAGGGCATCGCGCTGGCCAGCGCCACCTCGATCGCGCTGTGGCGCAAGGAACGGGTGGTCTCGTTCGCGTTCAACCGCAAGGAGGTCAAGGACCACGGCGAAGGCGGCCGCACGATCGGCGCGAAGCTGGCCGGCCGGGTGGTCATCGTCGACGACGTGATCTCGGCCGGCACCTCGGTGCGCGAATCGGTCGAGATCATCCGCGCCGAGGGCGAGGCGCCGGCGGCGGTGCTGATCGCGCTGGACCGGCGCGAACGCGGCGGCGATGCGAACGACGTCAGCGAGCTGTCGGCGGTGCAGGAGGTCGAACGGGATTTCGGCATTCCGGTGATCTCGATCGCGGCGCTCGAGGACATCTTCCTGTTCCTCGATTCCGGTTCGGCCGATGCCGCGCCGCTGATGGAATACCGGGCTCTGATCAGCGACTACCGCGCCCGCTACGGCGTGCGTTCAGGCTGAAGAAAGCCGGGAAAACCGCCGCAAACCGTTCCGCCCGGCCACCGGGCCGCGTGCCACGCGCCGGGCCGGGCGCAAAGCCTTGCCGGGCGTGGTTTTTAAGGCGCTGCCGCAGACGCCGCTCGTCGCGCAGTACGTGCCAGCGGGCGACGTGCCATCCGGGGGCCGGCAACGTGCGTGACAGACTGTCCCGATGAGCTTCCAGGCCAGCTCCCGTCGTTCCGTTGCTGCGCCGGTCCGCGCCATGCTGTACACACTGCTGCTGGCTGCGACCGGCGGGGCCGCTGGCGCACTGGCGCAGGACACCCGCAGCCCCGGGACGGCGTCGATCTACACCTGCCGCGACGCCAGCGGCCGCACGCTGAGCAGCGACCGGCCGATACCGGAATGCTCGAGCCGGGTGATGCGCGAGCTGAGCCCCTCGGGCCACCTGAGGCGCGAGATCGAGGCGCCGCCGACCCCCGAACAGATCCGGCAGCGCGAGCAGGCCGAACAGCGTCGGCTGCTGCAGGTCGAGCAGCAACGGCTGGCGGAGGCCCGCGACCGGGCGCTGCTGATGACCTACGGCAATCTGCATTCGCTGGAGGCCAGCCGCAAGCGGCAGCTCGCCGACCTGCAGCGCGACATCGGCATCGTCGAGGCCCGGCTGACCGCGAGCGGCAAGGAGCTCGAGAGCGCCAAGGCCGAGCTGGCGGCCGCCGGCACCCAGGCGTCGCCGGCCGCCCAGCGGCGGGTCGAGGACGTGTCCCGGGTGCTCAGCGCCGATGCGTACCGGCTGAGCAAGCTGCGCACCGAAGAGATCCGCCTGAACGAACGTTTCGACGACGACGCCCAGCGGCTGCGCACGCTGCTCGGCGAACCGGCGCAGCAGCCGGCCGAACGGCCGGCCGTGCGGCAGACTTCGACGGGCGACGGACGCTAGGGAGGGTCCCTAGGCGCCCCGGGCGCGGCCACGCCGCAGCCCCCGGCGGCCACCGGCACCGCAGTGCATACTGCGCGGGCGGCCGCGCGAAGCGCGGCTGCCCGCACAGGAGAAACTCATGGCACTGTGGCCCAAGCTGACCGACGAGCAGGCGGCACCCGCCGCGCGCGCGGTCTTCGACGACATCCGCCGCAGCCGCGGCAGCGACTATGTGAACGACATCTGGCGGGTGCTGGCCAACGACCCGGACCTGCTGGCGCGCACATGGCAGTTGACACGGACCACGATGGCGCCGGGCAGCCTCGACGGGCTGACCAAGGAACTGATCTACCTCGCGGTGTCGATCACCAACAACTGCAGCTATTGCATCAGCACCCACACCGCCGCCGCGCGCGCCAAAGGCCTGACCGACCCGCAGTACGGCGAGATGCTGGCGGTGATCGCGCTGGCGAACCAGTTGAACCGGCTGGTCAACGGCACGCAGGTGGAGGTCGACGAGCGCTATCGCTGACCGTCCCGGCCCCGACGCCGCGGCGCAGCGACGGCCGCCGCGACCCGGCCTCCCCCCTGCCCCATGCTGCGCCGCCATATCCACGCCCGACGCAGCAAATGGCGGCTCGCGCATCCGCCGATGGTGGACCACGCATCGGCTATCGGCACAACCCCACATTGACGGGGCATGCCGTTTCTGCTGAACTGAGTACGGCTCTGCCGTGAAGCAGGCGGGTGGACAGAGGGGGGCGAAAAGCCCGCTAAGGAGACATAGATTGGACATGAACCGGAGGCAGTTCTTCCGGGTCAGCACGGCCGGGCTGGTCGGATCCAGCCTGGCGGCGATGGGCTTCTCGCCCACCGCGGCGATTGCCGAAACGCGCAATTTCAAGCTGGCCCGAACCACTGAAACCCGCAGCACCTGTCCGTACTGCTCGGTGAGCTGCGGCCTGATCATCTATTCGCTGGGCGACAAGGCCAAGAACGTCAAGTCGTCGATCGTCCACGTCGAAGGTGATCCCGATCACCCGGTGAACCGCGGCACCCTGTGCCCGAAGGGCGCCGGCGTCATCGACATGATCCAGAGCCCGAACCGGGTCAAGTATCCGGAGGTCCGCGAGCCCGGCTCCGACGAATGGAAACGGATCTCGTGGGACGACGCGCTCGACCGCATCGCGCGGCACATGAAGGCCGACCGCGACGCGAACTTCATCAAGACCAACGCCGCCGGCACCCCGGTGAACCGCTGGAACACCACCGCGTTCCTGATGTCCAGCGCCGCGTCGAACGAATCCGGTTACCTTTCCGTCAAGGTCGCTCGCGGCCTGGGGATGGTCGCGCTCGATACGCAAGCGCGCATCTGACACGCACCGACGGTGTCCAGTCTGGGCCCGACTTTCGGTCGCGGAGCGATGACCAACTCGTGGACCGACATCCGCAACACGGATCTGGTCCTGATCATGGGCGGCAATGCCGCCGAGGCGCACCCGTGCGGATTCAAGTGGGTGACCGAGGCGATGCAGCACCGCAAGGCGAAGCTGATCGTCGTCGATCCCCGCTACACGCGGTCGGCGGCGATGTCGGACTACTACGCGCCGCTGCGCGTCGGCACCGACATCGCGTTCCTCGGCGGGCTGATCAACTACCTGCTGAGCAATGGCAAGATCCATCACGAGTACGTGAAGGCGAACACCGATGCCACCTTCCTGCTGAAAGAGGGCTTCAAGTTCGACAACGGCTACTTCAGCGGCTACGACGAGCAGAAGCGCAGCTACGACAAGTCCACCTGGGGCTATTCGATCGGGTCCGACGGCTACGTGATGGTCGACGACACGATGCAGGACCCGCGCTGCGTGTTCCAGCAGATGAAGCGGCACTACTCGCGCTACACGCCCGAGATGGTCAGCCGCATCACCGGCACGCCGCAGGAGGCGTTCCTGAAGGTCTGCGAGCAGATCGCCACCACCGCCGTGCCGGGCAAGGTGATGACGATCCTGTACGCGCTCGGCTGGACCCAGCACTCGGTCGGATCGCAGAACATCCGGACGATGGCGATGGTGCAGCTCCTGCTGGGCAACATGGGCCGGCCGGGCGGCGGCGTCAATGCGCTGCGCGGGCATGCGAACGTGCAGGGCATCACCGACCAGTGCGCCTATTCGGAGGTGCTGCCCGGCTATCTGAGCGCGCCCACCGACGCCGACACCAGCCGCGCCGAGTACCTGGCGCGCCGCACCGGCAAGCCGCTGCGGCCGAACCAGATGGCGTTCACGCAGAACTTCCCGAAGTGGCACACCAGCCTGATGAAGGCCTGGTACGGCAACGCCGCGACCGCCGACAACCAGTTCGCCTACGACTGGCTGCCCAAGCGCGACGCCGGCTACGATGCGCTGCACATCTTCGAGCTGATGCATCAGGGCAAGCTCAACGGCTTCCTGTGCCAGGGCTTCAATCCGCTGGCATCGCTGCCGAACAAGAAGAAGCTGTCGGCCGGCTTCGCCAAGCTCAAGTATCTGGTCGTCATGGATCCGCTGGAGGGTGAGACCAGCGAGTTCTGGAAGAACTTCGGGCCGATGAACGACGTCGATCCGAAGGCGATCCAGACCGAGGTGTTCCGGCTGCCGACGAGCTGCTTCGCCGAGGAGACCGGCTCGTTCACCAATTCCAGCCGGGTCATGAACTGGAAGGAACGCGCGGTCGATCCGCCCGGCGAAGCCAAGGTCGACTCGGAGATCGTCGCGCGGCTGTTCATGAAGCTGCGCGCGCTGTATGCGAAGGACGGCGGCGCGCTGCCCGAACCGGTCGCGGCGCTGACCTGGCCGTACCTGAACCCGGTCGCACCGAACCCGGCGGAACTGCTGCGCGAGATCAACGGCCGCGCGCTGACCGACCTGACCGATCCGAAGGATCCGACCAAGGTGCTGCTGGCGGCCGGCCAGCAGATGCCCGGCTTCGCGATGCTGCGCGACGACGGCAGCACCGCCTGCGGCAACTGGATCTACTCCGGCTGCTGGACGCAGGCAGGCAACATGACGGCGCGGCGCAGCACCGCCGATCCGACCGGTCTGGGGGTCTATCAGGAGTGGGGCTACTCGTGGCCGGCGAACCGGCGGATCCTCTACAACCGCGCGTCGGCCGATCCGGCCGGCAAGCCGTGGGATCCGTCGCGCAAGTACCTGGCGTGGAACGGCACGAGCTGGGCGGGCGGCGCCGACGTGCCCGACATGCGGCCCGATGCGGCACCCGAGCAGAACGTCGGCGCCTTCATCATGAACCCCGAAGGGGTCGCGCGGCTGCATGCGGCGCTGATGAACGAAGGCCCGTTCCCCGAGCACTACGAGCCGTTCGAGACGCCGCTGGGCGTGAACCTGATGTGCCCGAACAATCCGAAGGCGGTCAGCAATCCGGCCGCCCGCGTGTTCAAGGGTGATCTGGAGGCGTTCGGCAAGGCGGCCGAGTTCCCCTACGCGGCCACCACCTACCGGCTGACCGAGCATCAGCATTTCTGGACCAAGCATGCGCGGTCCAATGCGATCGTTCAGCCGGCGCCGTTCGTCGAGATCGGCGAGGAGCTGGCCAAGGAGAAGGGCATCCGGCACGGCGACCGGGTCAGGGTCAGGTCGAACCGGGGCGAGGTGGTCGCCGCGGCGGTCGTCACCAAGCGCATCCGTGCGCTGGACGTCGACGGCCGCAAGGTCCATCACGTCGGCGTGCCGATCCACTGGGGCTTCAAGGGCGTCACGCAGAACGGCTACCTGGCGAACTCGCTGACGCCGTTCGTCGGCGATGCCAATTCGCAGACGCCGGAGTTCAAGGCGTTCCTGGTCAACATCGAGAAGGCGTAGGGGCACGACATGGCGAGTCTGCAAAGTCAGGACGTGGTCGCCCGTTCGGCCACCACCACCCCCACCCCGTCGGTGCGGCAGGTGCCGCAGCTTGCGAAGCTGATCGACGAATCGAAGTGCATCGGCTGCAAGGCGTGCCAGGTCGCCTGCATGAACTGGAACGACCTGCGCGACGAGGTCGGCCAGAACATCGGGGTCTACGACAACCCGACCGATCTGACGCCGACCTCCTGGACGGTGATGCGGTTCTTCGAGACCGAGCCGAAGGATGGGCGGCTCGAGTGGCTGATCCGCAAGGACGGCTGCATGCACTGCGAGGAGCCGGGCTGTCTGAAGGCGTGTCCGTCGCCCGGCGCGATCGTCAAGTACGCCAACGGCATCGTCGACTTCATCTCCGAGAACTGCATCGGCTGCGGCTACTGCGTGTCGGGCTGTCCGTTCGACGTGCCGCGGATCAGCCAGAAGGACAACAAGGCCTACAAGTGCACGCTGTGCTCCGACCGGGTCGCGGTGGGGCTGGAGCCGGCCTGCGTGAAGACCTGTCCGACCGGCGCGATCGGCTTCGGCACCAAGGAGGAGATGGTCGCCTACGGCCAGAAGCGCGCCGGCGAGCTGAAGGAGCGCGGCTTCGAGAATGCCGGGCTCTACAACCCGCAGGGGGTCGGCGGCACGCACGTGATGTACGTGCTCAAGCACGCCGACCGGCCGCAGCTCGAAGGGCTGCCGGCCAATCCGACGATCAGCCCGATGGTGTCGCTGTGGAAGGGCATCGCCAAGCCGCTGGCGGTGGCCGGCATGGTCGGCGCGGTGCTGGCCGGCTTCTTCCACTACATGAAGGTCGGTCCGATCGAGGACAAGCCCGAAGGCGCCGACGGTGACGTCGACGAAACGACGCGCCGTGCCGATGTGCCGCCGGCGGCCCGCGGCGGCGATCAGCGTCCCCAGGCATGAGGAGACAGCGATGAACAAGACGATCCGGCGTTATTCCGATGGCGAGCGGATGAACCACTGGGTGATCGCGGTGCTGTTCGTGTTCGCCGGGCTGTCCGGGCTGGCGTTCTTCCATCCCAGCCTCTTCTTCCTGTCGAACCTGTTCGGCGGCGGAAGCTGGTCGCGGATCCTGCATCCGTTCTTCGGCGTGCTGATGGTGCTGTTCTTCCTCGGCCTGTTCGTGCGGCTGTGGCGGGCCAACGTGATGAACGCCGCCGACCGGGAATGGCGGCGGCACACCCGGCAGATGCTGCGCGGGGACAAGTCGTCGATGCCGCCGGCCGGCAAGTACAACGCCGGGCAGAAGATCGTGTTCTGGGCGATGGCGCTGAGCCTGCTGGTGCTGGTGGTCACCGGGTTCGTGTTCTGGCGGCCGTGGTTCGCGCCGTACTTTCCGATCGACGTGATCCGGCTCGCGTCGCTGCTGCACGCGGTGGCGGCGGTGGTGCTGATCCTGTCGGTGATCGTCCATGTCTATGCGGCGATCTGGGTCAAGGGCACGATCCGTGCCATGACCCGCGGCACGGTCACCGAGTCATGGGCCAAGGCCAACCATGCTGCCTGGTATCAGGAAGTCAGCCGGGGCAAATGACAGCGCGCGGGCGGGTGATATCTTCCTCTTCGATGAACCGGCGACGGCCCGCTGACGGGCAGCGGGCCGCGGCCGGCGGCGGTATCCGATGAACACGGGCTCCCCCACGGTCCGCGTGATGAGCGCGGAAGAGATCGCCGCCCGCGCGGGCGGCGGCGACGTCCCTTTCCTGCGCCTCGCCGAGCGCGGCACGGTGTTCGCCGAGCGCGCGATGCGGCTGCGTCAGCTCGCGTTCGGCCATCCGATGCACGACTTCCTGCTGTTCATCGCGAACCTGGCCAATGCCCAGCAGGCCCGGCTGGCCGCGATGCCGGCGGGTACGCTGCCCACCGTCGAGGCGCTCGAGGCGGCGGCCCGCGCCGGCCTGCCGCCGCTGCCGGCGACCGACCTGCCGCGCGATGCGGCCTGGCGCGACTGCGCCCGGGCGCTGGCCACGGCGGTCGCGGCCGATGCGCCGGCCGGGCTGGCGCCGACCCTGACCAGGGTGGCCACGGCCGACGACGGCTGGCTCGAGCAGCAGGCCGACTGCCTGCTGACCAACGTGATGCAGGGGCTGGATCTGGCCGCCTCGCCGATCATCGCGGCGGCGCTGCAGGTCTGGTTCACCGATCGGGTCATCGCGACGCAGGCGCATCACGGCCACCTGCGCGCGGGCGGCTTCACGCTGCCGTTCGGCCGCACCGCCGACCTGACCTGCTGCCCCTGCTGCGGCAGCCGGCCCACCGCCGGCATCACCCGGCTGGAGGCGGCGGTCCAGGGCCAGCGCTATCTGGCCTGCTCGCTGTGCTCGACGCAGTGGCATCTGGTGCGCATCCAGTGCAGCCACTGCCTGTCGACCCAGGGCATCAGCTACGAATCGCTGCAGCCGCAGGACATCGCCGACGACGACGGCCGGGCCACCAAGGCGGCCGTGCAGGCCGAGGTCTGCGACCGCTGCGGCCACTATCTGAAGCTGGTGCACATGGAGCGCGACCCCAACGTCGATCCGCTGGCCGACGATCTGGCCACGGTGACCCTGGACCTGCTGGTCGCCGAATCGGGCCGGCAGCGCCACGGGATCAACCTGATGCTGCTGTTCGGCGATCCGGGCGGCGAACCGCCGCTGGATCCCGGCGGCCCGGGGAACGGCGGCGATCCCGGGGCCCCCGACGATCGAGGGGTCCCTGACGATCCCGGCGGGGGCTGACCGATGAAGCCCGAAGAGTCCGTGGTACACGGCTCGCAGGCAACCCCCAAGGACCTGCCTTCGATCGACCGCCTGCTGCGCCAGCCCGCCGTCACCGCGCTGGTGACCGAGCATGGCCACACGCTGGTGGCCGGCGAGGCGCGCCGGCTGCTCGATCGACTGCGCGGCGAGGCGCTGCAGGGCTCGCTTCCGGCCGGCTCGGTGACGATGCCGGCGTTGACCGCCGCGCTCGCGCAGCGCTGCGGCGAGCGGCTGGCGCCGGCGATGCAGCGGGTGCTGAACCTGACCGGCACGGTGATCCACACGAACCTCGGGCGGGCGGTGCTGGCCGAGCCGGCGATCGCCCATCTGCTGGCGATGGCCGCCGCGCCCAACAATCTGGAGTACGACCTGACCGGCGGCGGCCGCGGCGACCGCGACACGCTGGTCGAAGCGCTGCTGTGCGAGTTGACCGGCGCCGAGGCGGCCACCGTCGTCAACAACAACGCGGCCGCGGTGCTGCTGACGATCGCGGCGCTCGCGCGCGGCCGCGAGGTCATCGTGTCGCGCGGCGAGCTGGTCGAGATCGGCGGCGCGTTCCGCATGCCCGACGTGATGACCAGCGCCGGCGCGACCCTGGTCGAGGTCGGCACGACGAACCGCACCCATCCGCACGACTACGAACGGGCGATCGGCGAACGCACCGCGCTGCTGATGAAGGTGCACACCAGCAATTACGCGGTGCAGGGTTTCACCGCCGCGGTCGACGAGGCGGCGCTGGCCGCCATCGCGCATGCGCGCGGCCTGCCGCTGGCCAGCGACCTGGGCAGCGGCGCGCTGATCGACCTGCAGCCCTACGGCCTGCCGCGCGAGCCGTTGCCGCAGGACAAGCTCGCTGCCGGCTGCGACGTCGTCACCTTCAGCGGCGACAAGCTGCTGGGCGGGCCGCAGGCCGGCCTGATCGTCGGCAGCCGCGACACGATCACGCGGATCCGCAAGTTCCCGATGAAGCGGGCGCTCAGGATGAGCAAGCTGCCGCTGGCGGCGCTCGAAGCGACGTTGCGGCTGTATCTGCGGCCCGAGCGGCTGATCGAGGATCTGCCGACCCTGCGCTGGCTGACCCGCTCGCAGGCGGCGGTCCGTGCGCTGGCCGAACGGCTGCGGCCGGCGGTCGCGCAGGCGCTGGCGCCGGCGTTCACCGTCGAGGTCACCGAGCTGAGCAGCCAGATCGGGTCGGGCTCGCTGCCGGTCGAGCGGCTGCCGTCGGCCGGCCTGGCCTGTGCGCCGGCTCAGGGCGGGCGCAAGGGCAGCGGCCGCGAGCTGGAACGGCTGGCGCAGGCGCTGCGGTCGCTGCCGCTGCCGGTGATCGGCCGGATCGGCGACGACCGTCTGCTGCTGGATCTGCGCTGCGTCGACGAGGCCGCGCCATTCGTCGCGCAGCTCGCCGCCCTGCACGAGGCGCTGACGCGATGATCGTCGGTACCGCCGGCCACATCGACCATGGCAAGACCACGCTGGTGCATGCGCTGACCGGCGTCGACACTGACCGGCTGCCGGAGGAGAAGCGCCGCGGCATCAGCATCGAGCTGGGGTATGCGTTCCTCGACGTGCCGCCGGGGGACGACGGCGGCGCGGTCGAACGGATCGGCTTCATCGACGTGCCCGGCCACGAACGGCTGGTCCGCACGATGATCGCCGGCGCCACCGGCATCGACCATGCGCTGCTGCTGGTGGCGGCCGACGACGGCGTGATGCCGCAGACCCGCGAGCATCTGGCGGTGCTGTCGCTGCTCGGCCTGAACCGGGGCACCGTCGTGATCACCAAGGCTGACCGGGCCGATGCGGCGCGCCTGGCCGACGTGCGGGCGCAGGTCGATGCGCTGCTCGCCGACAGCACGCTGCGCGATGCACCGGTGATGACGGTGTCGGCCCACACCGGGGCCGGCATCGCCGAGCTGCGCGAGCACCTGATCGCCTCGGCTCGACGGAGTCACCGCCCGGCGCAGGCCGGTCAGGCGTTCCGGCTGGCGATCGATCGGGCGTTCACGCTCGACGGCGTCGGCACCGTCGTCACCGGCACGATCCATGCCGGCACGGTATCGGTCGGCGACGAGCTGGCGCTGGTGCCGGGCGCCGATCGCGACCCGGTCCGGGTCCGCAGCCTGCATGCGCAGAACCGGCCGGTGCAGCAGGCACGGGCCGGCCAGCGCTGCGCGGTGGCGCTCGCCGGCGTGGCCCGCGACGACATCGAGCGCGGCTGGTGGCTGGTGACGCCGCGCGCGGCCAGCACCAGCGACCGCATCGACGCGCTGCTCGCGCTGTGGCCCGGCGAGGCACGCGCGCTGCGCTCCGGCACCGCGGTGCAGGTCCATCTGGGCGCGGCCTCGGTGCCGGGCACGGTCGCGGTGCTGGACGGCGACGAGGCAACCGGCGACGCGGGCAACGGCCTGGGTGCCGGCAAGAGCGGCAGCGATGCCGCACGCGGCACGAGCGGCGGCACGGACAGTGCTGCGGCCGCCAGCGCGGACGTAGGCACGCCTGGCGATGGGGGTGCCGCCGGCCGCGGCCGGATGGCGCCGGCCGGCGCCCCGCGTGACACGCTGGCCCCGGGCGGCCGCGGGCTGGTGCAGCTCGTGCTGCGCGCGCCGATCGGCGCCTGGCGCGGGGACAGAGTGGTGCTGCGTGATCCGTCGCAGACCCGCACGATCGGCGGCGGCATCGTCGTCGATCCGCATGCGCCGATCCGCTACCGGCGCACGCCGCAGCGGTTCGCCGAGCTGGCGGCGCTGCGCGCCGCCGATGCCGCCAGCCGCTTCGGTGCGCTGCTGGCGGCCGCGCCGAACGGCGTCGATGTGACGCGGCTGGCCGCCGCCGAAGGGCTGCGCGATCCGGGCGCGCTGACCGCACCGCCCGGCACTCTGCGCACGACGACGGCCGGCAGCGACTGGGCACTCGGCGAGGCCGCCGCCGCGGCGGCCGAGGCGACGGTGCTGCGGGCGCTGCACGACTTCCACGAGCGCCACCCCGACGAGATGGGGCCGGACAGCGCCCGGCTGCGCCGGCTGGCGCTGCCGCGGCTGCCGGAGCCGTTGTGGCGCGCGCTGATCCGCCGGCTGGAGGAGCGGCGGCAGGTGATCGGCGAACGCGCGTTCCTGCATCTGCCGGAGCACGGCGTGCAGTTGTCGGCGGTCGATCAGCGGATCGCCCAGAAGGTCGGGCCGCGGCTGGCGGCGGCCGGCTTCGACGGCGCCTGGGCACGCGACCTGGCGCGCGACAGCGGCGAACCGGAAGCGCTGATGCGCACGACGTTGGCGCGCCTGGCCCAGCGCGGCGAGCTGCACCAGGTGGTCAGGGATCTCTACTATGATTCGCCGACGATGATGGCGCTCGCACGCATCGCCCGCGAGGTGGCGGCGTCGACGGAAGGTCACGAAGTCCGCGCGGCGACGTTTCGCGACCGCACGCGGCTGGGCCGCAAACGGGCGATCCAGATTCTCGAGTATTTCGATCGCGTCGGCATGCTGCGGCGGGTGGGCGACGTCCACAAGCTGCGCACCGACACGTCATTGTTCCTGGAATCGTGATGCGGATGATCATCGCGAGACCGATGGAGGGGAAACGATCCTGGTGGATCGGCCGGGCTTCAAACCCGGTGGGCGGCGCCATGCGTTGCCGGGCGGGTTCGACTCCCGTTCCCCTCCGCCCTTTTCGCCCTTCACACCCGCCTCCTCCCCGTGATACGCGCGCCGCGCGGGCACGGCGGATGCGTGCATCGTGACCGCGATGACGCTGGACGGCCTGATCTTTCCCGACGACCTGCTGTACCTGGTCGAGCACGACGTCTGGGCCCGCCCCGGCGCCGGCGCCGGCGCCGGCGGCGAGGTCACGGTCGGCATCACCGCGCTGGGCATCCGGCTGTCCGGCGAGATCTACATGTGCCGGCCCAAGCCGGTCGGCAGCGACATCGCGCAGGGCCGTGCGGTGGCGGTGGTGGAGCTGGCCAAGGCGATCGTCTCGGTCAAGAGCGCCGTCAGCGGCCGGGTCGTCGCGGTCAATCCGCGGCTGGCCGACGAACCGGAACTGATCCATCGCGATCCCTATGGCGCGGGCTGGATCGCGCGGCTGCAGTGGCTCGCGCCGGATGCCGACCGGGCGCTGCTGCTCGATGCCGAAGCCGCCCGCCCGGCGCTGGAGCAGCATGCGCGTTCGTTCGGCGACGGCGACCGATGAGCACCGCTGAACGAATGATGGACGACCGCACGGCCCAGGTCGACGGTGTGGCCCTGCTGCTGTGGGCCTGCGATCCCGACATGCCGGGCCGGCTCGCCACGCCGTTCTTCCTCGCCGCCGCCGCTGCGGCGATGGACGTGCCGGTCGAGATCTACTTCACCGCCGGCAGCGTGAGGCTGCTCGCGCCCGGCGTCGCGCAGACGTTGTATCCGGCTGCGCACGCCGGCGCGGCCGCGCATGCGGACCCGCAAGCTGCGACGCGCACAGGCGCTCCTTCCGCGAAGCCCGATCCACGCAAGTCCGTCCTCGATTCGATCCGCGAGGCGGTCGGCCACGGCGCGGTGCTGTTCGCCTGCAGCGACGCGCTGCAGGCGCATGGCCTCTCGCAGGCGGCGCTGATCCCCGAATGCACCCGCCGCGGCGGCGCGGTGCAGTTCATGGCCCGCGCCTGCGACCCGCGCTGGCGCACGCTGGTGTTCTGACGCCGCGCATCTTTCCGACGCCGCGCACCGCGCGTTCGCAGGGTCTTCACTGGAACGGATTCGCGAACGCGAACATCATCGCGATGCCGACGCCGATCAGGAACGACGCGTCGATCAGGCCGGCCAGCAGGAACATCTTGGTCTGCAGCCGCTCCATCAGCTCCGGCTGGCGCGCCGCGCCTTCCATGTAACGGCCGCCCATGATGCCTATGCCCACGCAGGCGCCCAGCGCGCCCAGGCCGATGATCAGCCCGCAGGCCACCGCGACCAGTGCGACGTTGCTCATCTCGTGCTCCCATCTGTCGTTTCGATGGAAGCAGTGTGGAAGCCCCCCGCAGGCGCGGCAATTACGCGGGGCGTAATGAAGGATTATGCGGGCGTGATGAAGGATCACGCGAGGCGTGATGACACCCCGCCCGTCAGGGCTCGACGTACTCGCTGATCACCGACCAGCGCCCGTCCTTGATCTGCGACAGCCGCGACTTGTTCGATCCCAGATGCTTGGTCGGCGTGTAGCTGGCCCGATCGGCGCCGAACATGTCGGGCTCGAAGGTCGCGGAGTCCAGCGCCCTGATGAAGCCGTCGGTGGTCAGGTTCGGCCCGGCCTTCTCGATCGCCCGCGCGGTCTGGTCCATCAGCAGATAGCCGTACACCGAGAACACGTCGGGGTTCTCGTTGAACATCGTCTTGTACTTGTTGGCCCAGAAGCGGATCTTGTCGGACGCGTCGTCGAGATACGGATGAGCGACCGTGTGCGTCGCCAGGAAGCCGTTGGCCACCGGCCCGCCGAGCTGGTGGATCAGATGCGTGTACGACGCCGAGCTGCCGAGGTACTCGGGCGTCCAGCCGATCTTCTTCGCCTCGGCCAGCGTGCCGACCGTCTCGCGGATGATGGTGCCCATCACCACGGTGTCGCAGCCGGCGCCCTTCATCCGCTGCACCTGGGACGAGAAGTCGGTCGCGCCGCGCTTGTAGCTGGTCTTCTCGATCAGCGGCTTGCCGAGCTGCTTGAGGATCGCCTCGGCGCCGGCCAGCACCTCGTGGCCGAAGTCGTCATCCTGGTACAGGATGCACCACTTGCGATCGGCGCGCTTGCCGTTCAGGTAGCGCACGCCGGAACGGATCTGGTCGTAGTAGGTGGCGGCGAACGAATACTTGAGCTTGTGCAGCGGCTCGTACATCTGGCGCGCCGCGGTGATCGGGAACAGGTGCGGGATGTTCTTGTCGAACAGGATCGGCATCGAGGCCATGGCCACCGAGGTGCCCATCGTCCCGGTCATCAGGAAGATCTTGTCCTGCTGCGCGAGCTTCTGCGTCGCGAGCACGCCCTTCTTCGGATCGTAGCCGGAGTCCTCGACGATCAGCCGGACCTTGCGGCCGTTGATGCCGCCCTGCTCGTTGATCTCGTCCACGCGCAGCTGCATG
>DAISWF010000060.1:18306-23023 GCA_036826495.1 Burkholderiaceae bacterium | reverse complement strand
GCACGCGATCATCGACAAGGGCTGGGAGATGGGCTGGGTGGTGCCGCAGCCGCCGAAGCACAAGACCGGCAAGCGGGTCGCGGTGGTCGGTTCGGGCCCGGCCGGCATGGCCTGTGCGCAGCAGCTCGCGCGCGCCGGTCATGACGTCACGCTGTTCGAGAAGAACGACCGGATCGGCGGCCTGCTGCGTTACGGCATTCCCGACTTCAAGATGGAGAAGTCGCACATCGACCGGCGCGTCGAGCAGATGAAGGCCGAGGGCGTGACCTTCCGTCCCGGCGTGCTGGTGGCGCGCGAGGGCGACAGGCTGTCGGTCAACGACTTCTCGAAGGAACGGGTGACGCCCGAGACGCTGCTCGCCGAGTTCGATGCGGTGGCGCTGACTGGCGGGGCCGAGCTGCCGCGCGACCTGCCGGTGCCCGGCCGCGAGCTGAAGGGCATCCACTTCGCCATGGAGTTCCTGCCGCAGCAGAACAAGGTCGTGGCCGGCGACAAGGTGCCCGGGCAGATCCTGGCCGGCGGCAAGAACGTCGTCGTCATCGGCGGCGGCGATACCGGCTCGGACTGCCTGGGCACCCGCAACCGCCACGGCGCGAAGGCGGTCGTCCAGTTCGAGCTGATGCCGATGCCGCCCGAGCAGGAGAACAAGCCGCTGACCTGGCCGAACTGGCCGATCAAGCTGCGCACCTCGTCGTCGCACGAGGAAGGCTGCGAACGCGACTGGGCGGTCACGACGAAGAGGTTCATCGACGACGGCAAGGGCAACGTCAGGGCGCTGCTGGCCGCCCGCGTCGAATGGAAGAAGGACGAGAAGACCGGCCAGATGAAGATGAGCGAGGTGCCCGGTTCGGAGTGGGAGGTGCCGGCCGATCTGGTGCTGTTCGCGATGGGCTTCGTGTCGCCGGTGGGCAGCGTGCTCGAGTCGTTCGGCGTCGACAAGGATCCGCGCGGCAACGCCAAGGCGTCCACCGAAGGCCGGCAGGCCTACGCGACCAACGTGAAGGGCGTGTTCGCCGCCGGCGACATGCGGCGCGGCCAGTCGCTGGTGGTCTGGGCGATCCGCGAAGGGCGGCAGTGCGCGCGCAGCGTCGATGAATATCTGATGGGTTCCAGCGAGCTGCCGCGCTGACCGGCGGCCGTCCTGCCGTCGTCTGTCGTGGGCGGCGCGCGCCGTGCGCTGCCCGCCTCGCGCCCGCGCTCGCGCGCGGCCGCCCGGCCTCGTCGGTGGAACCGCCTGGTCAGTTGACCGCCCGCGTCTGCCCCTGCCAGTACTTCGCCCGCAGCACCTTCTTGTCGGCCTTGCCGACCGCGGTCAGCGGCAGCGCGTCGACGATCTCGACCGACTTGGGCGCATAGACCGGCCCCTTGGCGATGCGCACCCGTTCGATCAGCGCCTGCTCGTCGATCGCCGCGCCGGGCCGGGCGACGACCAGCGCCTTGACCGCCTCGCCCCACTTGTCGTCCGGCACGCCGATCACAGCGGCCGCCGAGACCGACGGATCCTGCGTCAGCACGTCCTCGACCTCGCGCGGGAACACGTTGAAGCCGCCCGACACGATCATGTCCTTCTTGCGGTCGACGATGTAGTAGAAGCCGTGCTCGTCCTCGATGCCGATGTCGCCGGTGTGCAGCCAGCCGTCGACCAGCGTGCTGGCGGTCAGTTCCGGCTGGCGGAAGTAGCCTTCCATGACCGCCGGCCCCTGCACGCAGAGCTCGCCCGGCTCGCCGCGCGGCACCGGCTCGCCGTCGTCGTTCAGCAGGCATACCCGCATGCCCGGGATCGCCTGACCGCACGAGGCCAGCCGCTGCGGATTGCTGGCGTCGTGCTGGTGGCGCCACAGGCTGGTCGCGACGCCGGCGCATTCGGTCTGCCCGTAGAGCTGCGCGAACACCGGGCCGATCCGCTCGATGCCCTCGATCAGCCGGGTCGGCGACATCGGCGAAGCGCCGTACATGATCGTCTCCAGCGACGCCAGATCGGCGCCATCGAGCCCCGGCGCATCGAGCAGCGAATAGATCATCGTCGGCACCAGCAGGCTGACGGTGGCGCGTTCGCGGGCGATGCCGTCGATCCAGCGCTGCGGGTCCCAGCCCTTCTGCAGGATCACCGTGCCGCCGGTCATCAGCGTCGGCGTGATCAGCATGCCGGCCGCGTGCGAGATCGGCGCGACCGCCAGGTAGCGGCGATGGCGCGGCAGGTCCCAGCCGGTGGTGACGCTGGTGGCCATCTGCGCGAGCGACCGTTCGGTCAGCATCGCCCCCTTCGGCACGCCGGTGGTGCCACCGGTGTACAGCAGCCAGCTCAGGTGGTCGCGATGGCCGGCGGTGGCCGGCAGCGACGCCGAGCCCTGCTGGTCGGCGAGCGCCAGCAGGTCGCGGCCGACCTCGCAGGGGCCGAAGGTCAGCACCTGCTCGAGGGTGTCGCAGCGGTCGAGAAGCTGCTGCGCCCGTTCGGCATAGGCGGGGTCGATCAGCAGGAAGCGCAGCCGCGCCTCGCGGCACATGTACAGATGATCGTCGAGCGAGCCGAGCGGATGCAGCGCGGTGTAGCGGCCGCCGGCCAGCGCCGGCGCGGTCTGGCCCAGCCACACCTCGGGGCGGTTCGGCGACAGCAGCCCGAAGCCTTCGCCGGCGTGGGCGCCCAGCCGGTGGAACACCGCGGCCCAGCGGGCCAGCCGGTCGGCCATCGCCGCATAGGTGTACGACACGTCATCCTGCCGGAACGCCTCGCGGTCGTGGAAGCGCCGCAGCGCTCCGAGGATCAGTTCCAGATGCGTCGAACTCTCGTACATTCTCGGCATGGCCGTCTCCGGGCACGGGGGGTTGCTGGGGGAGAGCACTCCCCAAGGCCGGGGCGCTGGTTCAAGCGCGATATTGTCTCGCGGCGGAGCGCCACGCAAGCGGATTCGGCCGGCTCGTTTTGTCCGGGTTCCCTCCTGCCGGTACGATTCGTACGGAGAGGGGTCATCCCTGCCGGAGTCACCGATCGATGAGCAGCCTGCACGATTTGTCCGCCGCCCGGCTTAGCGCCGACTATGCCGCCGGCCGCCTGTCGCCGGTCGAGGTGACCCGCGCGGTGCTCGAGCACATCGGCCGCTGCGAGCCGGCCTTGAACGCGATGTACCTGGTGCACCACGACAAGGCACTGCAGGCGGCCCGCGAATCGGAGGCGCGCTGGCGGGCCGGTGCCGCCCGCTCGCCGATCGACGGCGTGCCGATCACGATCAAGGAGAACATCTATACCGCCGGTGATCCGGCTCCGATCGGCACCGCCGCCGGGCCGCTCGCGCCGCGGCCGGCCGATGCGCCGCCGGCCGCACGGGTGCGCGAAGCCGGTGCGGTGATCGTCGGCAAGACGACGATGCCCGACTTCGGCATGCTGTCGTCGGGGCAGTCGTCGATGCACGGCGTGACCCGCAATCCGTGGCGGCTCGATCTGAATCTGAATCCGTCGGGCTCGTCGTCGGGCGCCGGCGCGGCCGCGGCGGCCGGTTACGGGCCGCTGCACGTCGGCACCGACATCGGCGGCTCGGTGCGGCTGCCGGCGACCCACTGCGGCATCTTCGGGCTCAAGCCGAGTCTCGGCCGCATACCGGTCGATCCGCCGTATCTGGGGCGCGTCGCCGGTCCGATGACCCGCACCGTCGCCGACGCGGCTCTGCTGATGGACGTGCTGGTGCGGCCCGACGTCCGCGATTTCATGAGCCTGCCGCCGCAGCCCGGCGAGTATGCGGCGCAGCTCGAGGGCCTGTCGGTGCGAGGCCTGCGCATCGGCGTGCTGCCCGACATGCGGGTCGGGCTGCCGGTCGATGCCGAAGTGCGCGCGGCGTTCGACGACGTCGCGCAGACGCTCGCTCGCGCCGGCGCGATCGTCGAGGAGATCGAGCCGTTCTTCGACGCCGCGATGCTCGACGGCATACAGGTGTTCTTCGAGGCCCGCTCGTGCAACGACCTGGCGGCGATGCCGCCCGAACAGCGGCGGCGCATCCTGCCGTTCATCGTCGAATGGGCCACCTGGCGGGCGCGATCGTTCACCGGCAACGACGTGATGCGCGGGTTCGCCGCGATGCAGCTTGCGCGCGAGCAGACGGTGCGCGCGATCGCCCGTCACGACTTCGTGCTGTCGCCGACCTCGCCGGTGCTGCCGTACAGCGCCGATCTGCCCTCGCCCAGCGACGATCCGCACGATGCGCTGCCGCACATCGCGTTCACGGTGCCGCTGAATCTGAGCGAGCAGCCGGCCGCGTCGGTCAACTGGCGGGCGAGCCGCGAAGGGCTGCCGATCGGCGTGCAGGTGATCGGCCAGCGCTTCGACGACGTCGGCGTGCTGCGGCTGTCGCGTGCACTGGAGCTGCTGCGGCCGGCGCAGCAGCCGTGGCCGCAGGTGCCGGCCCGATGACTGCCGCCCGGCCGATGCATGGTCCGCTCGAGGACGAGGTCAGCGAACGATTCGCGGGCGCGGGCGGTGATCCCGTTGCCGCCGCGCGGGCGTTCGTCGAATCGATCGCCGCGCGTTCGCAGCGCGTCGTCACCGAGCACGAGGGTGCACGCACCGTCTGGCGCCGCTGGGGCGATCGCGGCGGCGTGCCGCTGGTGCTGCTGCATGGCGGGCACGGAAGCTGGAGCCACTGGATCCGCAACGTCGAGCCGCTGGCGGCCGGCCGCACCGTGTGGGCGGTCGACATGCCCGGCTATGGCGAGTCGGACGAGCTGGCGG
>DAISWF010000060.1:2108-18296 GCA_036826495.1 Burkholderiaceae bacterium | reverse complement strand
CGAAGCCGCCATGACCAATGCCGCCGAGTCCACCGAGGCCGCCCAGGCCGCCTGGCAGCACATGGCCGCGTCCGGGGCGCACGACCATGCCGCGTCGCCCGCCGCCGGCCATGGCGCGGGCGCTGTCGGCCGGCATCCGCCAGCTCCTCGGCGCCGATGCGGCGATCGATCTGGCCGGCTTCTCGTTCGGCTCGGTGGTGGCCGGCCACTGGGCGCATGCCGAACCGCGCCAGGTGCGCCGGCTGGTGCTGGTCGGGGCGGCCGGCCTGGGATTGCCGCGGGTGGCCCGCGGCTCGATGATGTCGTGGCGGCGGATCGTCGATGCCCGCGAGCGGCGGGCGCTGCACCGGCACAACCTGGCGACCCTGATGCTGCACGATGCCGCGCGGATAGACGACCTCGCGATCCATCTGCAGACCGTCAATTCGGCGGCGGCGCGGGTGCGCAGCCGCGATCTGTCGCTCGGTGACTCGCTGGCCCGGCTGCTGCCCGGCATCGCCGCGCCGGTCACCGGCATCTGGGGCGCCGAGGACGTCACCGCCCGGCCCGATCTGCCGGCACGCGGCCGGCTGCTGCGCCAGGCCCGGCCGCAGGCCGGGTTCTGCACGATCGTCGATGCCGGCCACTGGGTGCAGTACGAGGACCCCGACGCGTTCCACCATGCGCTGCTCGGCTACCTGCCGGACCCGGCGGCGCCGACATAACGATCGAATCATTTCATCGTTGTGGCCGCCAGGCGGGCAGTCGATAATCCGGTTCCTGATGCGGAGGCTGAGAACCTGAGATGGCCGTGGTCGACAGTGCGCTGAAGCTCGACAGGCTGCAGGTGTACCTGCAGCGCCTGCGGCTGAATCCGCGCGGCGCCGATCTCTGGGTCGACGCCGACGGCGCGGTGCACGGCCGCGTGCTCGACGCCGAGGTGTCCAGCAGCTTCGAACCGATCCGCACGCCCGACGGCGAGGTGGTGGCGGCGCAGGCGCTGGCCGAGGTGCGGCCGTTCGACGGCGGCAGCAACCCGGAGGTGCGCGGCGAACCCACGCCCTGGAAACTGTTCAGCCGCGCGCTGAGCCCCGACGACCTGGTGGCGTTCGACCGGCGCTGCCGTACCGTGCATACGCTGAACTTCTTCAGCAGCCATCCGCCGTCGCAGGACTTGTTCCTGCGGGTGCACGACCGGCTGCTGACCGCGGTGGCGGATCTGCACGGGCGGGCGTTCAAGCGGGTGCTCGATTCGCTGGGCGTGCCCACGTCGCGCATCGTCATCGAGCTGCCGCCGGCCGCCAGCGCCCATCCGGCGCTGCTGGCGCACGTGATCGCGAACTATCGGCTGGCCGGCTTCCGGGTCGCGATCAATCCGCAGTCGTTCGCCGAGATCGAACGTGCGCTGGCGGTCGCGCGGGTCGACTTCGTCAGGCTCGATGTCCGGCGGCTGGATGCGTTCGATCCGGGCGGCCATTCGGCGCAGCAGCGGCTCGCCGCGCTGCGCGCGCTGGATACCTCGCTGCTGCTGTACGACGTCGATGACGACGAGACGGCGGCGGCCGCGCGCGCGGTCGGGGCCGGCCATCTGCAGGGCGCCTGGCGCGGCTGAGCCGCCGCCGGCCGCCGGCAGATCGTCGCCCGCCTGACGGATGCCGCCTACCAGCCGGGCGAGGCGGCGGCCTGCTCTCCCGCCGGCATGCCGCGCGCCTTGTACAGGCCCCAGCCGCGCACAGTCATCACGATCTCGCCGCGCTGATTGACCACTTCCTGCTGAAGCTGCATGAGTCCGCGGCCGGGCTTGGAGGCCGAGCGGCGCACCTGCAGCACCGTGACGCGCACCTTGATCCGGTCGCCGGGGCGCACCGGGCGGGTCCAGCGCAGCTCGTCGATGCCGGGCGAGCCGAGGCTGGACAGCGGCGAGATGAAGTGATCGACCAGCAGCCGCATCATCATGCCGGCGGTCATCCAGCCGCTGGCGATCAGGCCGCCGAACGGCGAGCGTGCGGCCGCCTCGGGATCGATGTGGAACGGCTGAGGATCGTAGCGGCGGGCGAACTCGATGATGTCGGCCTCGGTGACCGGTTCGTCGCCGAACTCCAGCACCTCGCCGACCGAGTAGTCCTCGAAATAACGCTCGCGCAACGGTACCGGCACGGCTTTCTCCGAATGCCTAGGGCGTGTTCACACTACGTTCGTGCCCGCGCCGGAGGCCAGAAAGCCCTGTGGCTAGGCGCAGGCGAAGCCGTGTACCGGGCGTACACAATGAGCCTGCAACGACGCCACAGGGCTTTCTGGCCCCCGGCCCTGCGGGTGAGGCCTGTTCGGGCTTGCAGCCGCGTTGCAAATGCTCGCCATAGCACCGCTATGTCTGCGCTTTGCGCCTTGCTGCAAGCCCGAACAGGGCCTCACGCGGGCACGAACGTAGTGTGAACACGCCCTAGCCTGCGTCGGATTCGCCGACGGCACCGGGCCGGTGAAGTAGTATGCCGAAAAACCCCGCCGGCCGCCGGCGCGGGCACGAACGGAGTGCGAACACACGCTGAATGGATGGCGTAAGAATCGACAAGTGGCTCTGGGCCGCGCGCTTCTTCAAGACCCGCACGCTCGCGCAGGAAGCGATCGAGGCCGGGCGGGTGCTGATCGGCGGTGAGCGGGTCAAGCTCGCCCGGCCGGTGCACATCGGCGACGACGTGACGATCCGCATCGGCGACGTGCTGCGGGTGGTCACGGTGATGGGGCTTTCGGACCAGCGCGGGCCGGCGCCGGTCGCGCAGAACCTCTACGAGGAAACCCCGGAATCGGCGCGGCTGCGCGCCGAGGCGGCCGCCGAGCGGCGGTTGTTTCCCGAGCCGGGGGCCCCCGACGAGCCCCGCCGCCCCCCCCAACGCGACCGCCGCGATCTCGACCGTTTCCGTTCGGGGCGATAGGACCATGCCGGCAGAGCAGCAGACCGGTCAGCCGGCCGCTTCCATCCGTATCGTCGAAGCTCACGAACCGGCGCATCTGTCGGCGATCATCGCGCTGTTCGAGGACTATGCCGCATCGCTCGACATCAGCCTGGACTTCCAGGGATTCGATGCGGAGCTGGCCGCGCTGCCGGGCGACTACCAGCCGCCGCGCGGCTGCCTGCTGCTGGCGCTGGTCGACGGCCGGCCGGCCGGCTGCGTCGCGATGCGGCCGCTCGGGCCCGGCATCTGCGAGATGAAGCGGCTGTACGTGCGGCCGGCCTTTCGCGGCCTGTCGCTCGGGCGACTGCTGGTCGGCGAGGTCTGCGAGCAGGCGCGCCGCGCCGGCCATGCGGCGATGCGGCTCGACACCTTGCCGTCGATGGCCGGCGCGCTGGCGGTGTACCGGTCGTCCGGCTTTCGCGACATCGCGCCGTACTGCTTCAATCCGCACGCCGGCGCGGTGTTCCTCGAAAAGACGCTCTGACGCGCCTGCCGCGCGGCTCTCCTGCACCTCTCCTATACTTCGATGCAGCCGCCGCATCGCGGCGGCCGGTCCGCCGCCGTGCCTTCGCCGTTGTCCGTCGCATTCCAGGAGACCTGCCGTGTCCACGCTGCCCACCACCGGCCTGCAACTGCGTTCGACGATCCGCCGCTCCGGCGAACTGGAGATCACGCTGGTCGATCAGCCGGTCGCACCGCCCGGCGACGACGAGGTGCTGATCCGCGTCGAGGCTTCGCCGATCAATCCGTCCGACCAGGGGCTGCTGTTCGGCGCTGCCGACATGAGCACCGCGCGCCAGACCGGCAGCGCGGATCGACCGACGATCGTCGCGCGCGTGCCCGAGCAGGCGATGGCGGCGATGGCCGGGCGCCTCGATCAGTCGATGCCGGTGGGCAACGAAGGGGCCGGCACCGTCGTCGCAGCCGGCTCGTCGCCGGCCGCGCAGGCGCTGCTCGGCAAGGTGGTGGCCACGCTGGGCGGCGCGATGTACAGCCAGTACCGGGTCGCCAGGGTCCAGCAGTGCCTGGTGCTGCCGCCGGGCGCCACCGCGGTCGATGGCGCCTCGTGCTTCGTCAATCCGCTGACCGCGCTGGGCATGGTCGAGACGATGCGGCGCGACGGGCATACCGCGCTGGTGCATACCGCGGCCGCCTCGAACCTCGGGCAGATGCTGAACCGCATCTGCCAGAAGGACGGCATTCCGCTGGTCAACATCGTGCGCAGTGCCGAGCAGGTCGCGCTGCTGCGGGGGCAGGGCGCGCAACATGTCTGCGACTCGTCGTCGGAGTCGTTCCGCCAGGAGCTGGTCGAGGCGCTGGCGGCGACCGGCGCCACCGTCGCGTTCGATGCGATCGGCGGCGGCCGCCTGGCGACGCAGATCCTGAGCGCGATGGAGGCGGCGATCAGCCGCAATGCGAAGGAGTACAGCCGCTACGGATCGTCGGTGCACAAGCAGGTGTATGTGTACGGCGGGCTCGATCGTGGCCCGACGATCATCGATCGCGACGTCGGCATGGCCTGGGGGGTCGGCGGCTGGCTGCTGACCCCGTTCCTGCAGCGCATCGGCCCGGCGGCCGCGCAGAAGCTGCGCGAACGGGTGGCGGCCGAGCTCAAGACCACGTTCGCGAGTCGCTACACCCGCTCGGTGAGCCTGCCGCAGGCGCTGCAGCTCGATGCGATCGCCGCGTACGGCAAGCGTTCGACCGGCGAGAAGTACCTGATCACGCCGAACGCCTGATCACGCCGAACGCCCGATCGACTCGAAGCACTGATCACACGGTGCGCGCGAGGGGAGCGGGCAGCCGGCGAACGGGCGGCGAACGGCGCGCTGAGGCGCCGCTCGCCGGCACCGGCGTGTGCGCACAGTCCCCGGCTCAGTGCCACTCGATCGTGTGGCGGATCACGAACGGATCGAGCAGACGGTCGACCTCGGCCGCCACGGCGGCGCGCTCGGGCTCGCCGACGCCGCTCACCGTCACCGTCGCAAGGCTGCCGTGGGTGCCGTGCGCATTCACCGACACCGTTGCCGCGATCCCCTTGTTCAGCAGCGGCGTCAGCGTCGCGTTGAACACGCGGCCCGCGGCATCCCAGCGAAGCTGCGGCTTGAACACCTTGCCGACCGCCGTCTGCGGAATCGCATCGAGCAGGATCACCGCGACCGGGATCGCCGCGCGTTCCGGCGTGCGGCTGCGGATGTACTCATGCAGTTCGGCGGCGGTGGCGCTGGCGCCGGGCTTGAGCTGCACGTAGGCGATCGGCAGCTCGCCCGCATAGGCATCGGGCTGACCGACCACCGCGGCGAACGCCACCGCCGGATGCTGGAAGAACAGCTCCTCGAGGCTGGTCGGGTCGATGTTGTGGCCGCCGCGGATGATCAGGTCCTTCGCGCGGCCGGTGATCCACAGATAGCCCTCGGCATCGAGCCGGCCCAGATCGCCGGAGTTGACCCAGCCCGGCTCGACGAATGCGCCGCGGTTGTGTTCGTCGTTCAGATAGCCGCTGAAGACGCCCGGGCCGGCCATCGCCACCACGCCGATCTCGCCGGTCGCGCAGTCGCCGGCATAGCGGCCGTCGGCATCGATCTTCACGATCCGCACGCGGCTGTAGGGCACCGGGTGGCCCACCGAGCCCAGGCGCAGCGGCCGGTCGAAGAACGAGATCGTGTGCACGCTGGCGGTCTCGGTCATGCCGTAGACCTCCAGCACCGGCACGCCGAAGCGTTCGTTCATCGCCTGCGCGACCGCCACCGGGATCGCCGATCCGCCGCCGCTGATGCTGCGCATGCTCGACAGGTCGGCATCGCCGACCGGCACCGCGCTGGCTGCGGCCAGCACCGTCGGCACGCCGCCGAACACCGAGGGCCGGTAGCGTTCGATCAGCTTCCAGACGTTGCGCACCGCATTCGCATTGCGCCAGCCGGCCGCCGACAGCACGACCACGCAACCGCCGTTGGCGAACGTCGCCAGCCCCTGCGTCAGCGCGCCGCCGACGTGGAACAGCGGCAGACCGAACAGGATCGGGGTGCCGGGCGGCGAGCGCAGCATCGCGCCGATGACCCACGCCTGGTAGACCTGGTTGCCGTGGCTGTGGCGCACGAGCTTGGGCGTGCCGGTGGTGCCGCCGGTATGGAAGTAGGCGGCGGTGTCGTCGGCCGAGATGTCGCGGCCGCTGACCAGCCGGTCACCGGGATACTTGTCGATCAGCGCATCGAAGCCGAGGATGCCGGCGGCCGGGTCGCCGGCGCCGTTGACCTGCAGGATCGTCTTGAGCTTCGGCAGCGAGCCGCGGATCTTGTCGACCTTCTCCCAGATGTCGGTGCCCGGCGTCGGGCCGAGGGTCACCAGCACCCGGGTGCCGGCCGCCTGCAGGATCTCGGCGAGCTGGTGCGGCTCGAGCAGCGGGTTCACCGGATTGGCGATGCCGGCGGCCTCGGCGCCGAACAGCGTGATGAAGCTCTGCGGCACCAGCGGCAGCAGGAAGCTGACGACGTCGTTCGGGCCCACGCCGAGGTCGTGGAACATGTTCGCCGCCTGGATCACCCGTTCGAGGAAGCGCGCATGGCTGATCGTCAAGCCGTCCTCGGCGGGGTCGGCGTTCGGCAGGAAACGGATCGCCGGGGCGGACGGATCGTGCGCGGCGCCCAGCCGGATCGCATCGAGCGTGCTGCGGGCCGCCACCCGGTCGAACCATGGCGTGGCCTCGATCGCCCGCACATCGGCATCGGTGGCCATCGACAGCACGCTGTCGGCAGCGACGCGGTCCAGCAGCAATACCTTCGTCATCGTCCGGTCTCCTGATCGTCCTCGATGGCCGGCTGTTGCCGGCGCTTCGTCTGCAATGTCCCGATGCGCCGCGCGCCTTCAGGGCTTCCAGCCGGCGGGCGTGCGCGGTTTGTCGATGTTGGCGAGCTCGCACAGCACGTCGGCCATGCCCGAGAAGTCCAGGCGGCCGTGATCGCGCGCGCGGGCCGTGCTGTACGACTCGAACACCGCCGAGGCCACCGGCATCGGCACGCGCGCCGCATGCGCGGCGTTGACGACCAGCGAAAGATCCTTGTGTGCGAGGTCGATCGTGAAGCCGGGCGTGGTGTCGCCGGCCAGCACCTTGTTCGGGAAGTTCATCCGGAGCTGACCGTTGCTGGCCGAGGTGCCGTACAGCACGTTCAGCGTCGCGGTCAGGTCCAGGCCGAAGCGTTGCGACAGCGCCAGCGCCTCAGCATTGACCTGCGTGAGCGTGATCGCCACGTAGTTGTTGACGAGCTTGGTGCGGCCGCCGGTGCCCACCGCGCCGCAGTGGTACACCGCCGTGCCCATCGCGTCGAGCAGCGGGCGCACCCGTGCCAGATCCGCGTCGGCGGCGCCGACCATGAACAGCGACTCGCCGCGGTCCGCATGCTCGGCGAGCCGGCCCACCGGCGCATCGACCATCGACAGCCCCCGTTCGCGGGCGCGCTCGGCCAGCCGGTCGGTGGCCAGCGGATCGATGGTGCTCATGTCCATCAGCAGGCTGCCCCGCGCGGCGTTGGCGAACAGGCCCTCGGCGCCCAGCGCCACCGATTCGACCTCGACCGAGGTCGGCAGCATCGTGACGACGATCGTGCAGCGGCGCGCGATGTCGGCCACGCTGCGCCCGTCGGTGGCGCCCACCGCCACCAGTGCCCGCACCGCCGCCGGATCGATGTCCAGCACCGCCACGTCGAAGCCTTTCTTCACCAGGTTCGACGCCATCGGGCGTCCCATCCGGCCCAGGCCGATGAAACCGATCTTCTCCATGTCCGCACGCCTCCTTGACAGCGATGGTACAGAATGTCGGCCGGCGCGGCGGTCGCGCAGGAGAACGGATGAACCGGGGATCGGCAGATGGGCGGCGCGCGGTGTTCGCGGTGATCGCCGCGGCGACCGTGCAGAACCTGCCGTTCGGCACGATCTACGCGTTCAGCGTGTTCCTCAAGCCGATGGAGGCGCTGCTGGGTGTTTCGCGCACCCAGATGACGCTGGTGTTCTCGATAGCGTCGGTCTGCCTGACCGCCGGCATGGTGCTGGGGCCGACGCTGTACCGGCGCGGTTCGCCGGTCGGCCTGCTGGCGTGGGGCGGCGCGTTCAGCGCCGCGGGGTTGTGGCTGGCGGCCGGTGCGCAGGGGTACCTGCAGCTTCTGCTCGGCTACGGCGTGATGTTCGGCCTGGGCGGGGGGCTGGCGTTCGTCATCGTCCAGCAGGGGGTCAATCAGACGCTGACCCGCGCGAGCGGGCTGGTCAACGGCTACATCGTCAGCCTGTATCCGCTCGGCGCGATGATCGGCGCGCCGCTGTTCGGCTGGGCGATCGCGGCGTTCGGGCTGCGGGCCACGCTGGCCGCGCTCGGTGTCGTGATCCTGATCGCCGGCGTCGTCACCGCGGGCCTCTTTCGCTCGGCCGGCGTGCGGATGCACGATGCGTCGCCCGCGGCCGCCGCCGAGGGCGACCGCCGATGGAGCGTGTTCGCCCGGCTCTTCATCGTGTTCTTTCTCGCCGCCGCCGCGGGGCTGACGGTGATGAGCCAGGCCGCCGGCATCATGGCTGCCTATGGCGCGCAGACGGTGTTCGCGCTCGGGGCCACCACGTTCATCACCGGCGCGATCGCCGCCGCCCGGATCGCCGGCGGCGCGCTGGTCGACCGCCTGGCGATTCCGCATGTCGCCTGCGGCGCGCACCTGATCGCGGGCGTCGGATCGCTGCTGCTGCTGGTCCGGCCGTCGGCCTGGATCGCGGTGCCGGGCCTGTCGATGATCGGCATCGGCTACGGGCTGATGTCCGGCGTCACCGCGGGCGCGATCGGCCGGTACTGGCACCGGAACCTGTTCGGCCGGGTGGCCGGCCTGCTCTACATCGCCTGGTGCGGGGCGGCGATCTCGCTGCCGGTGCTGGCCGGCTGGCTGTTCGACCGCACCCAGAACTACGGCGGCGCGATGCTGATCGCCGCCGCCGTCAACACGCTGGGCGCGCTGCTGGCCGTCACGCTGCCGCGGCGAGCGCCGCCGGCGGCCGCGGCGGTCTGAGGGGGCGGTCCGACGCGGGCGGTCTGAGGGGGCGGTCCGAGGGGGCGGTCCGACGCGGCGGATGGCCGGTGCGGCCGGCCGGCAGCGCCGGCCGCTCAGCTCGGCCGGCTCGCCGGCTGGCCGCGGCCTTCGGGCAGGAAGCGCACGCCGGGCCGCGCCAGGCCGCCGCCCAGGCCGATCGCGGTGCCGTCGGCGCGCCAGCAGGCGGCGCCCTGCATCGAGCCGTCGTCGCCGAAGCCGATCGCGCACAGGCCGCCGCCGACGTTCGGCACCCGCAGCACGTCGTGGCCGCGGGCGCGCAACTGGTCGACGACCTCGTCGCCGATCGCCGGTTCCACCTCCAGCGCATGGCCCTGGGTCCACACGCGCGGCGCTTCGACCGCTTCCTGCAGCGACATCCGGTGATCGATCAGGTTCAGCGTCGCCTGCAGCGCCGACGGGAAGATCCGCAGGCCGCCGGGCAGGCCGAGCGCCCAGCGCGGCCGGCCCTCGGAGACGATGATCAGCGGCGCCATCGACGAGGTCACGCGCTTGCCGGGCGCGATCGAGTTCGCCAGCCCCGGCCGCGGGTTGAACACGTACAGGTAGTTGTTGGGGATCATGCCGGTGCCCGGCACCATGTAGCGGGCGCCGAACAGCGAGTTGATCGTCTGCGTCGCGCAGACGATCAGGCCGTCGCGGTCGGCCACCGTCAGGTGCGTCGTGTGCTGGTCGGCGGCCGGGCCTTCGCCGGGCGCCACGCCGGCATCCCAGGTGCCGGCCCGCTGCGCATCGATCTGGCCGCGGCGCGTGACCGCATAGGCCTCGGACAGCAGCGCCTGCACCGGCACCGAGATGAAGTCGGGATCGGCGGTGGCCGCGGCCCGGTCGGCGAACGCGATCTTCAGCACCTCGGCCAGCAGGTGCACGCCGTCGGTGCTGCCGAAGCCCATCGCAGCCAGATCGAAGCCCTCGAGGATGCGCAGCATCTGCCCGATGTGCAGCGGCCCGGAGCACGGCGGCGGCGGCCCGGTGATCTCGAAGCCGCGATAGGGAATCCGCAGCACCTCCAGGTCGCGGGTGCGGTAGCGCAGCAGATCGGGCAGGGCCAGATAGCCGTCGCGCCTGGCCATGTCCTGCACCAGCGCCGTGCCGAGCTGGCCGCCGTACAGCGCCGCCGGCCCGTGGCGCACGACGGTGCGCAGCGTCTCGGCATAGGCTTCGTTGACGACGCGGGCGCCGGCCGCGAGCGGCTGGCCGCCGGGCAGGAACACCCGGCTGATCTCCGGGTCGAGCGCCAGGTCGGCAGCCACCTCGCTGACGCATTCGGCCAGGTAGGGCGTGGCCGCGAATCCGCGCGACGCATGGCGGATCGCCGGCTCGACGACGTCGGCCAGCGACAGGCGGCCGTGGCGCGTCAGCAGCGTGCACCAGGCCAGCAGGCAGCCGGGCGTGGCCACCGCCGAACGGCCGAGCGCGTTGCGCCGGCCGAGCGTGTCCATCGTGCCGGGGGCCGCGTTGGAGTCGGGAATGAAGCTGGTCGGGCCGATCGCGGCGGGGCAGGCGCTCTGGCCCTCGAGCACCGTATGGCTGCCGTCGGGCAGCCGCAGATGAGCGAAGCCGCCGCCGAGGATGCCGACCATCATCGGTTCGACGACGGTCAGCGTGAACAGCGCCGACACCGCTGCGTCGACCGCATTGCCGCCGGCCGCCAGCATCTCGGCGCCCGCCGCGGACGCCAGCGCATGGTTGGTGACCACCATGCCATCGGCGCCGGCCGCCGGGCGTTTGTCGGTTTCGAAACGGGCGGCCGCCCGTTGTCGCCAGGTATCCATGCTGCGCTCCCCGGACCTTGCGATCGATGAACGCACCCGGCGTGCCCGCCATCGGTGCGCCCGTCGATCAGCCGATCCAGTGTACGCCGGCGCCCTCGCGGGCAGGTTTCAACCATGACGCACTCCGGCACAAGCACCTGCCGGCGGGAGCGGGCGGCCGCAATCCCGCCGCCGCCACCGGGCAGTCGCGGCCGCGCCTCAGCGATCCGCCGCGTCAGCGGGCCCGCTGCGTCACAGCACCAGCCGCCGCGGCGCCAGATACTCCTGCCGGAAGACCTCGAACGGCATCGTGTCCGCCGCCTCGATGTCCTTCTGTGCCTCGACCGATTCCAGCGCCTGCCGGCGAAAGCGCGTCGCGTCGTCGTCGGACAGCGGCAGCGCCGACAGCAGCTCGCGGGTCTGACGCGAACGCGCGATGCCGAAGCGCAGGTAGGAGTTCTCGTGCTCGCGCTGGATTTCGGTCAGCACCTGCGCCGACGGCAGCGTCGCGGGCGCGCGCAGCCCGGCCCGCGCGGCGGCCAGCGTCTGCCGGTGCGCGTCGGTGCCGCTGATCGCATCGAGGGCGTCGGCGATCGTCGCGCAGTCCTCGATGATCTCGCAGGCCCAGTCGATCAGCGCCCTCTCGCCGTCGCCGCGCTCGAGCTTCAGGCCCGGCTCGCGGCCGCGCGCCGCCGCCCGCTGCTGGTTGCGGGCGAGCCGGCCGATCTCCTCGGGCGTGTCGGGCGGGCTGTCGGTGAGCAGGCAGTGCAGCAGGAAGATGTCGAGGAAGCGCGCGGTCGGCGCGTCGATGCCGATGGGGATGAACGGATTCAGATCCATGCAGCGCACCTCGACGTACTCGACGCCGCGCTCGCGCAGCGCATGCAGCGGCCGCTCGCCCGAGTAGATCACGCGCTTGGGGCGGATCGTGCCGTAGAACTCGTTCTCGATCTGCAGCAGGGTCGTGCCGAGCTGGTTGTATTCGCCGCCCGGATTGCGGATGCCGATCGCCTCGTAGGCCGGGTACGGCCGGGTCAGCGCGTCCTGCAGCGACGCGCCGTAGCTCTCCAGACTGTTGTAGCTGACCGCCAGCGACGCCTGGGCATCGCTCTGATAGCCGAGCCGGCCCATCCGCAGCGACGTGCCGTACGGCATGTACAGCGAATCCTCGCGCAGGGTCTGCAGCTCGTGCGGGCGCCCGGCGACGAAGCTGGCGCCGACCGCCGGCGACGCGCCGAACAGCACCAGCAGCAGGAACGAGTGACGGCGGAAATTGCGGATCAGCGCGAAATACTGTTCGTTGGTCAGGCCCGGCATCGACCAGTTGTAGTGGATGCCCGAGATCGTCTGCATCCGCCGCCCGTAGCGGTGGCCCAGGCCCATGCGGTACACGCTCTTGGCGCGGCCCACGTTCGACGAGCCGTAGCGGCCGATCGGAATCGTCTCGTCGGTCGGCAGCTCGCAGGGCATGCTGTTGACCCACAGCATCTCCTCGCCCAGCGTGCGATAGACGAACTGGTGGATGCGCGTCAGCTCCTGCAGGCAGCCTTCGACGCTGTCGTGCACGCCGGTCACCAGCTCGAGCTGCGACTCGCTGAAATCGGTGGTCACGTGCGGATGGGTCAGCGCCGAGCCGAGCGCCGACGGATGCGGAGTCAGGGCCAGCGAGCCGTTGGCGAGCGCGCGCAGGCTTTCCTTCTCGATGCCGCGGCGTATTGCTCTCAGTTGTGCCGGCGCTAGCGCACGCAGGCGTTCTTGCAGGCTGCTCATGCGCAGACTCCTGGACCGTTTCCGGAACGGAAGGTAACAGAGCCCGGTCCGGCTTGCCGGCGCAGGGTTGCCCGGGGCGTTCCCTCTCGGGGTTTACCCCCGGGTGGTCCGATGCGCGGATTTCCGACGCGCTTCTCAGGCCGGTGCGGGCAGCGAACGCAGACCGTAGATGTTCTGGCCGACGAACAGGTATTCGACGCGCATCATCGCGTCCTGCCGGGTCGGGTGCGAATAGCCGACCGCTGCGACCTGCGTGCCGGGGGCGGGGGCACGCAGGCTCCAAGCATCGAGCCGCGACACCGGCGCCAGCTCCAATGTCCAGGAGCGGGCGCTGTACGACGGCGGGCGGGCCTTGCCGAGCACCGCGGCGCCATCGACCGGGTAGCTCTGCTTCGGCACCACGCGGCTGGCGAGATCCGCCGGCAGACCGATCTTCTCCGGCGTCTCGATCTGCAGCTCTCCATGCGGGTTCTGCCATTTGACGCCGCGCACCACGCCTTCGACGTACAGCGGCCTGGTTTCGTCGAAGCTGGACCAGCCGTGATGGGCGAGGAGCCGCGGCGACCAGACGCACAGACCGGCGGCCAGCAGCAGCCGGCGGTTCGGCAGAGGTTCCATCATCGTCGTCCTCCTGGGCAGGGACCGCGGGGCAGGCGGGTACGCGCGTTCCGGTACCCGGCGCCGAGGCCGGTTCGATAGCGTCAAAGATACGCGATCAGGCGGCCGGCGCACACCACCGCCAGCCATATCCCCAACGAGCCAAGGGCCTGCAGCCGCGCGACCGTGTCGCGCCGTCCGAGGCTGTCGCGCAGATGGAACCAGCCGGCGTTCAGGCCCGCGCAGGCGATCAGCGCGAGCTTGATCCACAACGCGCGATTGAAGCCGAGATCGGTGGCGCGCGCGGCGAACATCGCCAGGCCGGTGACGGCGGCCACGCCGAACGCCATCCAGGTCAGCGGCAGCGCCTGCCGCGCCAGCAGCCGGTTCGCCGCGGCATCGCGACCGGCGATCACCGCGACGTCGACCAGCACCATCGTGCCGATCACGGTGCCGAGCGCGAAGATGTGCACGATCTCCAGCACCGGATAGGCCCAGGTGCCGGTGCGCAGCCAGGTGGCCAGCGCGGTGGCTTCGATCGATTGCAGCAGCGACAGCATCGCGATCAGCATAACGCGCCGCCGGGCGCCGCGACATCGGCTACGATCCGGCGCATGCAACGATCGATCTGGACCGGCGACGACGGACGCCTGTACACCTACGACCAGACCCGCCTGCCGTTCGAGCTGCGGGTGGTCGAGCTGGACGGCGAGGCCGCCTGCGCGGCGGCGATCCGCGACATGGTGGTGCGCGGCGCGCCGCTGATCGGCGCGGTGGGGGCCTATGGCCTCGCGTTCGCGCTGCGCGACGACCCGGGCGACGCATCGCTGCGGGCGGCCGGCGAGCGGCTGGCGGCGACCCGTCCCACCGCGGTGAATCTGCGCTGGGCGATCGACCGGGTGACGCGCCGTGTCGCGCCGCTCGCGCCCGCCGGGCGCGCCGCCGCCGCGCGCGACGAAGCCGACCGGCTGTGCGACGAGGACGTCGTCTGCAATCAGCGGATCGGCGAGCAGGGCGCGCGGTTGCTCGCCGGGCTGCCGCGCGCCGGACGCCCGCTGCGGGTGCTGACCCACTGCAACGCCGGGTCGCTGGCGACGGTGGCCTGGGGCACGGCGCTGGCGCCCCTGTACCGGCTGCATGCGGACGGCGTGCCGCTCGAGGTCTGGGTCGACGAAACCCGGCCGCGTAACCAGGGCGCCGCATTGACCGCCTGGGAGCTGAACCGCGCCGGCATTCCGCACCGCGTGATCGCCGACAATGCCGGCGGCCTGCTGATGATGCGCGGCGACGTCGACGCGGTGATCGTCGGCTGCGACCGGGTGGCCGCCAACGGCGACGTCGCCAACAAGGTCGGCACCTATCTGAAGGCGCTGGCGGCGCATGCCCACCGCGTGCCGTTCTACGTCGCCTGTCCGCTGTCGACCCTGGATCCGGAAACGCCCGACGGTGCGTCGATCACCGTCGAGCACCGTTCGGCACGCGAAGTGACCCACATCACCGGCCGTGCCGCCGACGGCGGCATCGTCGAGGTGCAACTGGTGCCCGACGGCAGCGCGGCACTGAATCCGGCATTCGACATCACGCCGGCGGCACTGGTCACCGCGCTGATCACCGAGGCCGGTGTCTGCGGCGCCGAGCGCGAATCGATCGCCGCGCTGCTGGCGGCAGGCGGGGAGGGTGGCGCGATCGCGCGGGCGTCGCCGGGGGCGTCGGCCGCGTCGGGCACGACAGCCGCATCGCAGGTGTCGGCCGTTTCCGCGGAAACGCGGCGGTGAGCGCGTCCCCGTTCGTCACCGAAGACGCGGCGCGGCGCGCGGTCATCGATGCCTGCCTGCGGATGAACGCGCTGGGCATCAATCACGGCAAGGCCGGCAACGTGTCGGTGCGCTGGTCGCGCGGCGCGGCCGACGGCTACCTGATCACGCCCAGCGCCGTGCCCTACGAGTCGCTGACCGAGGACGACATCGTCTGGCTGCCGCTCGGCGCGCCGGCGCCGGCGCCGGCGGCGGGCGAGCTGTTCGAATCGGCCCCGCCGCCGCGGCGGACTCCGTCGACCGAGTGGCGGATGCACCGGCTGCTGTACGAACGCGGCGACGGGCCGGCGGCCGGCGCGGTCGTCCATGCGCACTCCAGCCATGCCACGACGCTGGCCTGTCTTCCGCGCGTGCAGCAGCACGGCATTCCGCCGTTCCACTACATGATCGCGGTGGCCGGCGGACACGACATCCGTTGCGCGTCGTATGCGACGTTCGGCAGCGAGGAGCTGGCGGCTGCCATCGGTCCGGCGATCGCCGGCCGCAATGCCTGCCTGATCGCCAACCACGGGCTGCTGGTCTGCGGCGCGACGCTGGACGCCGCGCTGGCGCTGGCGGTCGAGGTCGAAGCGCTGGCCCGGATGTACTGGCAGGCGCTGCAGCTCGGCGAGCCGGTGCTGCTGCCGGCCGCCGAGATGGATCGCGTGCTCGAGAAGTTCCGGGACTACGGCCGCTGACCGGTCCCTGCTACCTGGCAGACCGTTTTGCGCCTGCTGCGCCGGCGCGCGTGCGTTTGCGGCTCTCTGCCGGGGGTGCCGCATCGGCCAGCGCCCGCGCCAGATATCGGCCGGTATGACTCGCCTCGACCCGCGCGATCTGCTCGGGCGTTCCTTCGGCGACCACAGTGCCGCCGCCGGTGCCGCCCTCCGGCCCCAGGTCGATGACCCAGTCCGCGGTCTTGATGACGTCCAGATTGTGCTCGATGACCACCACCGTGTTGCCGTGGTCGCGCAGCGCAGCGATGACCTTCAGCAGCAGCGCGATGTCGTGGAAGTGCAGGCCGGTGGTCGGCTCGTCGAGGATGTACAGGGTGCGGCCGGTGTCGCGCTTGGACAGCTCCTGCGACAGCTTCACGCGCTGCGCCTCGCCGCCCGACAGCGTGGTCGCGCTCTGGCCGAGCCGGATGTAGCCCAGGCCGACGTCGAGCAGGGTCTGGAGCTTGCGCGCGATGACCGGCACCGCCTTGAAGAACTCGAACGCCTGCTCGACCGTCATGTCGAGCACCTGCGCGATGTTGCGACCCTTGTAC
>DAISWF010000060.1:0-2069 GCA_036826495.1 Burkholderiaceae bacterium | reverse complement strand
GGCAGGAGGTGCAGTCGGACCTTGATGCCGCCGTCGCCCTCGCAGCCCGGGCAGCGTCCGCCCTTCACGTTGAACGAGAAGCGGCCCGGGCCGTAGCCGCGCTCGCGCGCCACCACGGTCTCGGCGAACAGCTCGCGGATCGGCGTGAACAGGCCGGTGTAGGTGGCCGGATTGGAGCGCGGCGTGCGGCCGATCGGGCTCTGGTCGACGGCGATCACCTTGTCGAAATGCTCCAGCCCCTCGACCCGTTCGCACGGCGCCGGCTCCGTCTGCGAGCCGTACAGATGCCGCGCCACCGCGGCATACAGGGTGTCGTTGACCAGCGTCGACTTGCCCGAGCCCGACACGCCGGTCACGCAGACCATCAGGCCGACCGGGATGCCGACGGTGATGTCGCGCAGGTTGTTGCCGCTCGCCGCGTGCACGGTGAGCCGCTGTTCGCCGGGCGGCGTGCGCCGCGCCGGCACCTCGATGCGCCGCAGCCCCGACAGGTACTGGCCGGTCAGCGATTCGGCGGCGGCCGCGATCTGCGCCGGCGTGCCCTGCGCGATCACCTGCCCGCCGTGCACGCCGGCGCCGGGCCCCAGATCGACCACGTGATCGGCCGAGCGGATCGCGTCCTCGTCGTGCTCGACCACCAGCACCGAGTTGCCCAGGTCGCGCAGGTGCTTCAAGGTGCCGATCAGCCGGTCGTTGTCGCGCTGGTGCAGCCCGATCGACGGCTCGTCGAGCACGTACATGACGCCGGTGAGCCCGGAGCCGATCTGCGAGGCCAGCCGGATCCGCTGCGACTCGCCGCCCGACAGCGATTCGGCCGAACGGTCCAGCGACAGATAGTCTAGCCCCACGTCGTTCAGGAAGCGCAGCCGGTTGACGATCTCGCGGATGATGCGTTCGCCGACGGTGGCCTTGTTGCCGGGCAGTGCCAGCGTGTCGAACCACTGCAGCGTTTCGCCCAGGGTCCAGCGCGACACCTCCCAGATCGGCCGGTCGCCGCCGCGCGGCCCGACCCGCACGTTGCGGGCCTCGGCGCGCAGACGGCTGCCTTCGCATACCGGGCAGGCGCGGTGGCTGCGGAACTTCGCCAATTCCTCGCGCACCTGCGCCGAATCGGTTTCCCTGAAGCGCCGCTCCAGATTCGGGATCACGCCTTCGAACGGGTGCTCGCGCACGGTGGAGCGGCCGTTGTCGTCGAGATGGACGAACGGGATCTTCTGCGTGCCCGACCCTTCGAGCACCACCTGCTGATGCTGCGGGGCGAGCTGCTCCCACGGCTGCTCGGGATCGAAGCCGTACCAGGTGGCCAGGCTCTGCAGCATCTGGAAGTAGAACGGATTGCGCCGGTCCCAGCCGCGGATCGCGCCCGACGCCAGGCCCAGGTTGGGGAACGCGACGATGCGGCGCGGATCGAAGAACTCCACGACGCCCAGCCCGTCGCACGACGGGCACGCACCCATCGGGTTGTTGAACGAGAACAGCCGCGGCTCCAGCTCGCGCAGCGCGTGGTTGCACAGCGGGCAGGCGAAGCGGTTCGAGAACACCTGCTCGTCGCCGCCGTCCATGTCGACGACCGCCGCCCGCCCCTCGGCCAGCCGCAGCGCGGTCTCGAACGACTCGGCGAGCCGCTGGCCGATCGTCGGCGCCACCTTGATCCGGTCGACCACGACGTCGACCGAATGCTTCTGGTTGCGGTTCAGCTCGATCGGTTCGCTGCCCAGCTCCAGCACGCGCGCCGCCTTCGTCTCGGTGCGCACCCGCACGCGGGTGAAGCCCTGCGTCTGCAGGTCGGCGAACAGATCCTGGTGCTCGCCCTTGCGCGCCGACAGCACCGGCGCGAGGATCATCAGTCGGCTGCCGGCCGGCCGCGCGAGCACCGCGTCGACCATCTGCGACACCGTCTGCGCCTCCAGCGGCTGCTGCGGATGATTGATGCAGTACGGCGTGCCGGCCCGCGCGTAGAGCAGTCGGAGATAGTCGTGGATCTCGGTGATGGTGCCCACCGTCGAGCGCGGGTTGTGACTGGTGGCCTTCTGCTCGATCGAGGTCGCCGGCGACAGCCCCTCGAGCTG
>DAISWF010000059.1:0-23099 GCA_036826495.1 Burkholderiaceae bacterium | reverse complement strand
GCGGCATCACCTCGTCGCGCTGCACGAACGAGGAAACCTATCTGGTGCAGAAGCTCGTGCGCGCGGCATTCGGCAACAACAACGTCGACACCTGCGCGCGCGTGTGCCACTCGCCGACCGGCTACGGCCTGGGCCAGACCTTCGGCACCTCGGCCGGCACCCAGACCTTCAAGTCGGTCGAGCAGGCCGACGTGATCATGGTGATCGGCGCCAACCCGAGCGACGCCCATCCGGTGTTCGCGTCGCGGATGAAGCGCCGGCTGCGTGAGGGCGCGAAGCTGATCGTCGTCGATCCGCGCGCGATCGAGCTGGTCGCCACGCCGCACGTGAAGGCCGACTACCACCTGGCGCTGAAACCCGGCACCAACGTCGCGATCATCACCGCGCTGGCCCACGTGGTGGTCACCGAGGGGCTGCTGGCCGAGGACTACATCGCCGAGCGCTGCGACGACCACAGCTTCCGGCAATGGCGCGAGTTCGTCACGCGGCCGGAGAACTCGCCCGAGGCATTCGAGGCGGTCACCGGCGTGCCGGCCGAGCAGGTGCGCGGCGCCGCCCGGCTGTATGCGGCCGGCCCGAACTCGGCGATCTATTACGGGCTGGGCGTCACCGAGCATGCGCAGGGCTCGACGATGGTGATCGGCATCGCGAACCTGGCGATGGCCACCGGCAACGTCGGCCGCGACGGCGTCGGCGTCAATCCGCTGCGCGGCCAGAACAACGTGCAGGGCTCCTGCGACATGGGCTCGTTCCCGCACGAGCTGCCCGGCTACCGGCACATCTCCGACAGCACGGTGCGCAGCCAGTTCGACGCCGCCTGGGGCGTGACCCTGCAGGCCGAACCGGGCCTGCGGATTCCCAACATGTTCGAGGCGGCGCGCGACGGCAGCTTCATGGGCCTGTACTGCCAGGGCGAGGACATCGTGCAGTCCGACCCGAACACGCAGCACGTCGCCGAGTCGCTGATGGCGATGGAATGCATCGTCGTGCAGGACATCTTCCTGAACGAGACGGCGAAATACGCGCACGTGCTGCTGCCCGGCTCCTCGTTCCTCGAGAAGGACGGCACCTTCACCAATGCCGAGCGGCGGATCTCGCGGGTACGCAAGGTGATGCCGCCGCTGGCGGGGCTGGCGGACTGGGAGGTGACGGTCAGACTGTCCGAGGCACTCGGCTACCCGATGCGCTACACCCATCCCGAGCAGATCATGCAGGAGATCGCCGCGCTGACTCCGTCGTTCGCCGGCGTCACCTACGAGAAGATCGACCGGCTGGGCAGCGTGCAGTGGCCCTGCAACGAACACACCGACGAGGCCGGCACCGCGATCATGCACCGCGACCGGTTCGTGCGCGGCAAGGGCCGGTTCCTGATCACCCAGTACGTGGCCAGCGACGAGAAGGTCACGCGCCGCTATCCGCTGCTGCTGACCACCGGCCGGGTGCTGACGCAGTACAACGTCGGCGCGCAGACCCGGCGCACCGACAACAACCGCTGGCACTCCGAGGACCGGCTGGAGATCCATCCGCACGACGCGCAGGAGCGCGGCATCCGCGAGAACGACTGGGTCGGCATCGAGAGCCGCGCCGGCCGCACCGTGCTGCGCGCGCAGTTGAGCCGGCGCATGCAGCCCGGCGTGGTGTACACCACGTTCCACTTCCCCGAATCCGGCGCCAACGTGATCACCACCGACAGCTCCGACTGGGCCACCAACTGCCCCGAGTACAAGGTCACCGCCGTGCAGGTGACGCCGGTCGCGCAGCCGTCGACGTGGCAGAAGGACTATGCGCGCTTCCACCGCGACCAGCTCGGACTGCTCGCGCAGGCGCGCGAAGCCGCGGTGATCGGAAAATGAGGATGAACGACCTGCCCGGCCTGGCCGGCGCGACTCCTGCCCCGGGCAGCGCGGCTCCTGCTCCAGCCGGCAAGACTCCCGCCCCGGGCGGCGCGGCTCCCGCCCCAGCCGGCGCGATCCCCGCGCCGGTCAGCAGCCTGCGCGCCGGCGCCGCCAGCCGGCACGACGACTGGCTGATCGACGAGCAGCCGGTGGCGCTGGTGTTCAACGGCATCACCCATGCGGTGATGCTGGCGACGCCGGCCGATCTGCCGGACCTCGCCTATGGCTTCGCGTTCAGCGAGGGGCTGATCGCCGAGCCCGGTGAGTTCCGCGGCGTCGACGAGCAGGCGGTCGCCGACGGCATCGAGCTGCGGATCGAGGTATCGGCCGCCTGCGAATACCGGCTGAAGGAACGGCGCCGCAGCCTCGCCGGCCGCACCGGCTGCGGGTTGTGCGGCGTCGACAGCCTCGCGCAGATCCGCCGCGAGCTGCCGGCCGCGCCGGCGATCGCGCTGCGGCCTGAGGCGGTGGCCGCCGCCCAGCGCGCGCTGCGCGAGCACCAGGCGCTGCAGCGGCTGACCGGCGCCGCGCATGCGGCCGCCTGGTGCCTGCCCGACGGCAGCGTGCACACGGTGCGCGAGGACATCGGCCGCCACAATGCGCTCGACAAGCTGATCGGCGCGCTGCATTTCGCGCGGATCGATCCGGCCGCCGGCTTCGTCTGCATCACCAGCCGCGCCAGCTTCGAGATGGTGCAGAAGGCGGCGATGCTGGGCGTCGGCGCGCTGGCCGCGGTGTCGGCCCCCAGCGCGATGGCGGTGGCGACCGCGCGGGAATGCAACCTGGCGCTGAGCGGGTTCGTGCGCGACGACGATCTGGTCGCCTATACGTTCGCGGAACGGTTCGGGCTGATGGACGCGGAAGGTGGGCGCTGACGATGGACGCTGACAACCTGGTGCGGATGGCCAACCGGATCGGCGAGTTCTTCCAGGCGTTTCCCGATCGCGCCGAGGCCAAGGACGGCATCGCGCAGCATCTGCGCAAGTTCTGGGAGCCGCGGATGCGGCGGGCTCTGTACGTTCACATCGACACCGGAGGCGGCGGCGACCTGCTGCCGCTGGTGCGGGAGGCGGTGACGGAACAGCGGACGCTGCTGATGCCGGCCGGCTGAGACCCTGTCCGGCCGAGGATGCTCGGCGATCTGCCCGACCGAGCTGCGGGCCGGCGACGATACGCCGCTGCCGGGCGCGCCGCTTGCATGCGGTAAAAGTTTCGGCACCGACGCGACGGAGGCGACGATGGTCACCGAATACGACGGCTTTTATCACCTGACCCCGCGCGGCTGGATCGTCGGCGCGCAATGGCGCGAAGGCGTGCAGATACCGGAGGCTCATCCCGGCACACCGGACGACGCGGTGGCCACCTACCGGCTGCACATCCCCGCCGGCGACCCGGACGATCGGACATTCACCGAAACCTGGCGGCGGCCTTCGGCGCCCGGCCATGAGATCGACGCGCTGGCCGCCCGCTATCCGCATCCGGTCGGGCCGCCGGATGGAGCGCCGGCGAACGAGTCGTCACCGGCGAACGAGGTGTCGCCGGCGAAGCTGCGGCCGGACGAGCGCTCGCCGGACGCACCGGCCAACAACATGGAGCCGCCGCACGACGCGCTGCTGTCGCCGGGCGACGAGGTCAGCCGGCGCGACGGCGCCCCGGTGTTTCCGGCGCACGGCGGACCGGGCTGACGCAGGGCGGCGGTTGCCCACCGTCGAGCGGCGACCCGTCGGCGCCACGGAAGCGCTTGCACACCGCCGGCCGACGTCCGGCCCGGGCTCGGACCGACGCTTCGGCGCCGTCCCGCGTATCACTTCGCCAGCAGCCCCAACCGCTCCATCGTCGTGCGCTCGGCGGCGAACGTCTTCTTCGCGAACTCGGTGTACTGGGCGGTATCCATGTAGACGACCGGCTGGTCGTACTTGTCCAGCGCCGCCTGCACCGCCGGATCGTCGAGCGTCTTCTTGAACACGTCGTGGATCCGCTGCACCAGCGCCGGCTCCATGTTCTTCGGCCCGCAGACGCCGAACGGCGAATCCGACACCGTCGAATAACCCAGGTCGTTCAAGGTCGGCACGTTCGGCCAGCGCTTCGTGCGCTTGCTGCCGTAGGTGGCCAGCAGCCGCAGCCTGCCGGCCTCGACCTGCGGCCCCCAGCCGGTGGAGTCGCTGTGCGCCATCACATGGCCGCCGATCAGCGCCTGCAGCCCCTCGGCCACACCCTTGAACGGCACGTGCTGCAGCTCGATGCCGGCCTTGCTGGCGAACTCCTCGACCGCCAGATGCGGGCTGGTGCCCACGCCGGGCGAGCCGTAGGTCAGCTTGCCGGGATTGGCCTTCGCATAGGCGACCAGCTCCTTGATGCTGGTGAGCGGCGAATCCGGGCGCACCACCAGGCCGAACGTATAGCCGGTCAGGCAGGCGATCCAGGTGAAGTCCTTCAGCACGTCGAACTGCACCTTCTGCATGTGCGGGATGCGGAACACGCTGTGCGGAAGCTGCGACAGCGTGTAGCCGTCGGGCTTCGCGTTGACCAGTTCCACGGCGCCCAGCGTGCCGCCGGCGCCCGGCTTGTTCTCGACCAGCACGTTCTGGCCGAGCGCCTGGCTCGCGCTCTGCGCGAATGCGCGCATCACGATGTCGGTGGTGCCCCCCGCGGTCCACGGGCAGATGTAGCGGACCGGCCTGGTGGGCCAGGCCTGCGCCCGGCCGGTCAACGGCCAGGCGGCCAGCGCGGCCGCAGCGGCGCCGGCACCCAGTATCGAGCGGCGATCAGTCATCGTCGATCTTCCTTTTCCGAAAGAGAGGGGCTGGCAGCATAGCGGATCCGGCGCCATGACCGGGCCGGCACATCCGCGCGGTCTTGCCGCACGCCGCCCCTGACCGCGCGGCCTTCAGACCCGCACCGCATTCCGCTCCGCCTCCACCTCCTCCTTCAGCAGCCGGCGAAAGCGCACCAGCGCCGCATCCATCTTCAGCGGCAGCATCGGCCGCTCCGGATCCAGTTCGACGATGCGCGCCTGCGCACGGATCATGTCGCGATCCTCGTTGAACGCGGTGATCAGCGAATCGTAGATCGACTGCGTGACGCTGGCATCGCCGGCGTTCGCCGGATGCGACTGCTGGAAGAAGTAGTGCGTGCTGGCGGCAGTCTCCGGCGTCAGCGTCTGGCAGCTATGCAGCCGCACCGCGCGGCTCAGGTCGTCGGGCGCATCGCCGACCGGCCGGCCGCCCGAATGCATCAGCAACGTGCCCGGCAGCAGGAAGTCGTAGATGAACCAGCGGTCCAGATTCGAATCGAAGCGGCGGAACCGCTGGTAGAACGGCGGCGGCGGCACGTCGGGCACCCGCCGGCTGACGCGGATGCCGCGCTGCCCGTTGCCGTGCACCATCTCGATGTCGGGCACGGCCTGCGCGATCTGCGTGGAGCCGCCGAGCGTCTTCTCGTGCACGTAGCTCAGGTGCGAGAAGTCGAGCAGGTTGTCGCAGATCAGCAGGTACGGCGTGTCGTAGTGCATGTAGCCGGGCTTGTTGATCCACTCCGGCGAATCGCACGAGAAGTTGTCGGGCAGCATCGCCTCGTCGGCGCGATCGGGCTCGCCCATCCAGACGAACACCCATCGGTTGCGCATCGCCACCGGGTAGGTCTTCACCCGCGCCTGCTCGGGAATCCGGTCGCTGCCGGGGATCTCGATGCAGCGGCCGCCCGCATCGAACTTCAGGCCGTGGTAGCCGCAGCGCAGGCAGTCGCCTTCGCGGCGCCCGGCGGACAGCGGCGCATGGCGGTGGCAGCAGCGGTCCTCCATCGCGACGTAGCCGCCGCCACCGCGCCGGTAGACGACGATCGGCTCGCCGAGCACGACCCGCGAGAACAGACCGCCCGATTCGACCGACGGGATCTCATGGTCCCAGGCGATCACGTACCAGCAATTGCGCAGCCACATGGTCCCGTCTCCTCCCGCTGATCCGGGCGTCGCCGGCCGCATCATCGCCGGTAACCGGTCCGTCGCCCGTCGCCCGTGTTCCGTCGCCCGTGTTCCGTCGTTCGTCGTTCGTCGAACACCACCGGGAACGGACGTACGACGATGACGATGCGGCCCCCTCTAGATCAAGTACTCCGCCGCGTTGTCGTGCCCGAGGATCACATAGTTGACCCGCCGGATGTCGGCCAGCCTGCGGCCGCCGGCATACGAGATCGAGCTCTGCAGATCCTCCTCCATCTCCTGCAGCGTATCGGACAGCCGCCCCTTGATCGGCTCGAGGATGCGCTTGCCTTCGACGAAGCTCCGGTAGCCCTTGTTCTGCTCCGAGGCCGACCCGTAGTATTCCTTGAACAGCTTGCCGTCGACCTCGACGGTCTTGCCGGGCGATTCCTCATGGCCGGCGAACAGCGAACCGATCATCACGACGCTGGCGCCGAAGCGTACCGACTTGGCGATGTCGCCGTGCTCGCGGATGCCGCCGTCGGCGACGATCGGCCGGGTGGCGACCCGCGAGCACCACTTGAGCGCGGAAAGCTGCCAGCCGCCGGTGCCGAAGCCGGTCTTCATCCGCGTGATGCAGACCTTGCCGGGCCCGATGCCGATCTTGGTGGCATCGGCGCCCCAGCGCTCCAGGTCCATCACGCCTTCGGGCGTGCCGACGTTGCCGCCGATCACGAACGCATCGGGCAGCCTGTCCTTGATGTGGCGGATCAGGTTCTTCACCGTGTCGGCATGCCCGTGGGCAATGTCGATCGTGACGTAGTCGGCGCCGATGCCGCTGGCTGCCAGCTCGTCGACGACGCGGTAGTCGGCCTCCTTGATGCCGAGCGAGATCGACACGTACAGTTCCTGATCGCGCATCGCGCGGGCGAACGCGACGGTGTCCAGATCGAAGCGGTGCATCACGTAGAAGTAGCCGTTGCGCGCCAGAAACTCGCACAGCGGCTGGTCGATGACGGTCTTCATGTTGGCCGGCACCACCGGAATCCGGAAGCGCCGCGGCCCGAACTCCACCGACGGATCGCATTCGCGGCGGCTGGACACCGCGCAGCGGCGCGGCAGCAGCAGGATGTTCTCGTAGTCGAAGATCTCCATCACTCGGCCTCCACGACCCGGGCAGGATCGAGATCGATCTCCCGTTCGAACAGCTCGATCGCGGTGGCGGCCACCTGACCGGTGTCGAAGTACGCATAGGCGCCGACGCCGATCGCGCCGGCCACCGGCAGCCAGCGGCTCACGCTGTTGCCGACCACCCGCTCGACCAGCTTCTGCGCGATCTTGCCGGCCGCCCCGTTCAGCACCCGCTGCGGCATCTGGCGCACCAGGATCCGCTCGCCGACCCGCACGACCATGTCGCGCACCGCCTGCGCGGCGGTATGGCGGAACAGGCTGTACAGCATCTGCTCGCGGGTGAGCTGAGCCGACTTGCCGTACACCGCGGCGATGTCGGCCACCATCTGCGCCTGGATCCTCCAGACCGCCATCATCTCCGGCAGGATCGTCAGCCAGCCGAGCGGCCCCGGCGGCAGCGCCAGCGACCCGGCCGCCATCGCGGCCTTGGCGGCGGCCGCGTTGGCGATCGAACGGGCCGCCTGCGCCGGCCGGCGATGCCGGCGGTGGCGGGACTTCGGAATCCGCGCGACGAACTCGACGATCGCGCCGGCGAAACGCTCGACCGCCCGCGCGCGCCCGTCGGGCTGGACGGCCGGCACCAGCGCGCCCTCGTCGGGGGGGCGGCGGCGGACGGGGATCAGCGAGCGGGAGCGGGTCATCGCGCACACACTACCAGACGAAAACCGCGCGGGGCGGATAGACTTCGCGATCCGGGGCCTTCGCCCGCCGCCCGCCGGGCGGCCGCCCGAACGCCTCGCGAAACGAACCTTTCCCGCCGGCCGCCGGCAATGCTGCAAGCCATCCCGATGACCAGTCTGACCCGCAACAGCGCGCTGATTCCGCTACCCGATACCGATCGCCCGTTCGGCTGGACCGACCACGCCGCGCTGTGGCTGAGCCTGGGCGTGGGGCTGCTGGTGATGCAGGTCGGCTCGTTCCTGGTGCCGGCGCTGGGCACGCAGGCGGCGCTGCTGGCGATCGTCGCCGGCTCGGTGCTGGGCTCCGGCCTGCTGGCCTGGACCGCCAAGATCGGCTGCGCGAGCGGGCTGGCGAGCGCCGGTCTGATGCATGCGACCTACGGCTCCAGCTTCGCCCGGCTGCCGGTGCTGCTGAACGTCGTGCAGTTGATCGGCTGGACCACGTTCGAGCTGGTCGTCATGCGCGACGGGCTGCTGGCGATCCTGCGCCAGGCGGGCTGGGTGGCGCCGGCCGCCGAGGCTGCAGGAGCGGCCGGCGCCGCACCCTCGCTGGCGATCACCACGCCCTGGGCGCTGCCCTGGCCGGCGCTGCTGCTGACCCTGGCATTCGGCGCGCTGCTGCTGGCGCTGCTGGGCGGCTCCATGGTCAGGCTGGTACGCCGCTTCATGGCGCGCTACGGCCTGCCGCTGGTGATCATCTCGCTGGTCTGGCTGACCTGGCAGTTCCTCGGGCGTGCCCAGGACATCGGCTTCGCGCAGCTATGGCAGCGGGCCGGCAGCGGCGGCATGGGCACGATGGCGGCGCTCGACCTGGTGATCGCGATGCCGATCTCGTGGCTGCCGCTGGTGGCCGATTTCGCGCGCCACGGCCGCGACGGCGACAGCGCGCTGCGCGGCACCTGGCTGGGCTATGCGATCGCCAACACCTGGTGCTATGCGCTGGGCGTGCTGGTCGCGCTGACCACGCCTTCGCAGGATCTGGTGGCCGCGCTGCTGCTGGCGCAGGGCGGGCTGATCGCGCTGGCGCTGATCCTGATCGACGAGGTCGACAACGCCTACGGCGACGTCTACTCGGGCGCGATCGCCAGCCACAGCCTGCTGCCGGGCTGGTCGCCGCGGCGCTGGGGCCTCGCCCTGGCGGCGGTCTGCACGCTGTTCGCGCTGATGCTGCCGATGCATGGCCTGGAACCGTTCCTGCTGACGCTCAGCTCGGTGTTCGTGCCGCTGTACGGCGTGATCCTCGGCCGGCTCGGCGGCCGCCGCGACGTCGCTTCGCTGGTCGGGCGGCGGCGCATCGAGCCGACGGCAGTGGCGATATGGCTGCTGGGCATCGCCTGCTTCCACGGCCTGCCGTCGATCGCGCCTGCGCTCGGCGCTTCGCTGCCGACCTTGGCGCTGACTTTCGCGCTGGCAAGGATGAGCCGCTCATGATCCCGCTGTCCGTCCTCGATCTGGTGCCGGTGCGCGTCGAAGACACGCCGGCCGATGCGCTGCGCAACACGCTGGAGCTGGCGCAGCACTGCGAACGCTGGGGCTACCGCCGCTACTGGATGGCCGAGCACCACAACATGACCGGCATCGCCAGCGCCGCCACGTCGGTGGTGATCGGCTACGTGGCCGGCGGCACGCAGACGATCCGGGTCGGTGCCGGCGGCATCATGCTGCCGAACCACTCGCCGCTGGTGATCGCCGAGCAGTTCGGCACCCTGGAGTCGCTGTATCCGGGCCGCATCGATCTGGGGCTGGGCCGCGCGCCGGGCACCGACCAGATCGCGATGATGGCGCTGCGCCGCGATCCGCACGCGTCCGAACGGTTCGTCGAGGACGTCGTCGAGCTGCGCGGCCTGTTCGGTCCGGCGCAGCCCGGGCAGCGCTACCGCGCGGTGCCCGGCGAAGACCTGAACGTGCCGCTGTGGATCCTCGGCTCGAGCCTGTACGGCGCGCAGGTGGCGGCCTACCTCGGCCTGCCCTACGCATTCGCGTCGCATTTCGCGCCCGACGCGCTGATGGACGCGATCCGCGTCTACCGCGACCGCTTCCAGCCGTCGGCGCAGCTCGACAAGCCGTACGTGATGCCGGGCATCAACGTCGTCGCCGCCGACACCGACGACGAGGCGAAATATCTGTTCACCAGCCTGCAGCAGCGGTTCGTCAACATGGTCCGCGGCACCCGCGGCAAACTGTCGCCGCCGATCGACGACATCGAGCAGTACTGGACGCCGGCCGAGAAGGCGCATGCGATGCGGATGCTGACCTGCTCGTTCGTCGGCGGCCCGCAGTCGCTGCGGCAGCAGCTCGACCGCTTCATCGAGCAGACCGGCGCCGACGAGCTGATCGTCGCCAGCGCGATCCACGATCGGCGGGCGCGATTGCGCTCGTACGAGCTGCTGGCGCAGATCGGCAGGAGCTGACGCGCACGCTGGGCACATCGCTTGCCACCTCATGGGTTCCAGCCAACACCACGACCAGGAGAGAACCCATGAGCCCCGCAACCGCGGTTTCATCGTCGACGATGATCAGCAGCGACAAGGTCGCCGGCACCGAGGTCTATGCTGCCGACGGCAAGCACATCGGCGAGATCGACTATCTCGTGATCGAGAAGGTGTCGGGCCGCGTGGCCTATGCAGTGATGACCTTCGGCGGCTTCCTCGGCATGGGCAAGGACCAGTATCCGATCCCCTGGGGAATGCTGAAGTACGACACCTCGCTCGGCGGCTACCACACGACGCTGACCAAGGAACAGGTCGAGGGCGCGCCCCAGGCGATCGAGACCGACACCCGCGCATGGGACAACTCGGAGTGGAACACGAAGGTGCACAGCTACTACGGCGTGCCGCCTTACTATTGATCCGCGTCCGGATTGTCTAGGAGTCTGTCCCGCCGGTCAGCAGCAGGCTGAGGTTCAGCCCGCTCCAGTCCTCGCGGGATTCGACGCCGACGATGCCCTCCGACACCCCGGGCGCCGCCAGATCGACGGTACGCAGGGTGACCGGTTCGCGGGCCTTCAGGCAATGGAAGACCCGCACGACCGGGGTGCGGCCCAGACCCGGCCGGCTCTCGATGACGATCGCCAGCTTGCCGGACGACAGCCGCACCAGCGAACCGATCGGGTAGACGCCGACGCCGAGGATGAAGGAGGCCAGCAGCGCGCGATCGAACTGGCCTTTCCAGCTCGCCATCTGGGCCAGCGAGTAGGCCGGGTCCCACGCCTTCTTGTAGCTGCGGTCGCTGGTCACCGCATCGTAGACATCGCAGATCGCCCCCATCCGCGCCCACTGGGTGAGCGCCGATCCGGCCAACCGCTCGGGATAGCCATGGCCGTCCGGGCGCTCGTGGTGGTGCAGGCACACATCGAGCGCAGCCGCGTCGGTGACCCCGCCGTCGACCAGCAGCCTATGGCCCCGGCGCGGATGGCTCTTGACCTCGGCGAACTCCTGCTCGGTCAGCCGGTCGGGCTTGTTCAGCAGATCGCCCGGCACCAGCGCCTTGCCGACGTCGTGCAGCAGCCCGGCCAGCCCGACCTCCAGGCACTGCTTCGAGTCATAGCCCAGCTCGCGGCCGAGCACGATCATCAGCACCGACACCGACAGCGAATGCATGTAGCTGTAGTCGTCCTGGTTGCGCAGCCGGATCAGCGTGGTCAGCGCCGACGCATTGCGCAGCACCGATTCGACCATCGGCGAGACGACGGTGCGGCAGGCATCCAGGTCGGGCGGAACGCCTTCGCCGGCCCGCGACAGCGTTTCCTGCACGACCTGCTTGGCCTCGCCGAACACCTGGCGGGCCTGCGGCAGCTCGTCGGCGACCGAGGGGGCGCGCGGCCTGTTGATCGCCGGCGCGCCTTCCGCGGCCGGCGGCTGAGCGACGGTGGGCGCCTTCGGACGGGGTAGGTTGGCGCCGGCCGCGGGCGCCGCAGCGACGGCGGCCGGTGCCAGCACAGGGGCAGGAGCGAGAGAAACGGCGGGAGCGGTGCGTGCTGCGGCCGGAGCCGGAGCCGGAGCCGGGGCTGCGGACGCGACGGCCACTGCAGCCTCCTCGACGTCACGCCCCTTGCCGGTATTTATCCATACGTGGGACACCCCGCACTCGCGCACCGACGCGAGCTGCTGCGCATCGCGGATCAGGAACTTGCTGACCCACAGGCCGTGGTCGAGCCAACTGCCTTCAGGCCGGACGAAGAACATTCCGATCGTGACCCGACCGACTGGGATTTTCTTGAGCATGCCCAATTTGTCGGCGCGCGCATCGGACAATGGTGTCCGCCCGGACGCTCGCGTCGTTATCGTTGTTACGAGCTTGCGACGGCGGGCCGCCTGTCGGCTACACCCTTTGCCCGGACCGGTCGCGTCACCGATTATCGCCGGGCCAGGGCGATCCGGAGCGCGGAACAAGCAAACCAAAGCCGGCTATTTCAGCTTGGAGGACTTGCGCCGCACCGTCGTCCTGGGGATCGGATCTCCAGGCTCGTAGCGATTCACGTACGGTATCTGGCGGGTGGTGCGGGCCAGCAGGTCCACCAGCGTATCCGCTTCCGCCGGAGTGAGGTCCGACAGCAGGCGGCGTTCCCGTTCGAGCGCCACCCGGATCACCTGGTCATGAAGCGCGTATCCCGACTCGGTCAGCCGCAGCGACTTCTTGCGCTGGCTCGTCGGATCGTCCTCCACCGTGAGGTAACCCTTCCCTTCGAGCTTGCGCATCTCGCGGCTGACTGCGGCCTTGTCGATGCCGATGACCTGGCAGATCCGCGCGGGAGGAATGTCCGGTTCGATCGCCAGCATCGCCATCACACGCCACTCGATGATCCCGATCCCGAAGTGCTTGAGGTAGAGCCGGGATGCGCCGCTGGAGAGCTTGTTCGCGAGAACGGTGAAGTAGTAGGTGACGTAGTACGAAAGGTTCAGCACTTCACGCCGGGCTTCGCGGCTCCTGGAGGCCGTCGGGGAAGTCCTGCCCATTCGGAAAACCCTGCCTGTCGAATTTTCGAGCGGACGATTCTACCCCGCGGCTCGCGAGGCCCGCGTCACAGGCTGGAGACGAACGCCTCCAGATCGGCGCAGAGTTCATCCGGCGAATCGAGCGCAGGAAAATGCCCGCCCTTCGCATACTCGGTCCAGCGGACGATGCGGTAGGCCTTCTCGACCAGGCTCCTGGGCGGCGGCACGAAGATCGGGTCCCTGGTGGCCGCGAACCCGACCGGCACCTCGACCCGCCCACCCCCCGGATATCCCGGAGCGCCTTCCTGCGCGAGGCCACGATATATCCACCCGGAGGTGGCCGCGGTCCCGGTCACCAGGTACAGCATGACGTTCGTCAGCAATCTGTCGGCCTGTGCCGGCTCCGCGAACGGCTCGATGCGGTCGCGTGACGCCGGATCGCTCCACGCGACCCATTTCTCGGCGATCCAGCCCAACAGCCCGACCGGGGTGTCGTTGAGCGCATAGCCGAACGTGAGCGGCCGCGACGTCTGCAGCCTGAAGTAGGCGCCATCGTCCTCGAAGCGGTCCCGGAATCCCCCCAGCCACTGCAGTTCGGCCGGCTCGCTCGCCGCGCCGGCGATGAATCGGGGACTGATCATGGTCATGTGGATGCCGGCGCAAGCCTGCGGCTGATCGAAGCCCAGCCAACCGGCGACGATGGCTCCCCAGTCCGAACCATGAGCGATGTAGCGGGAGCAGCCCAGCGTTCTGGTCATCAGCAGGTGCACCAGTCCGGCGATCGCTCTCGGCCCCATGAACGATGAAGGCGCCGACGAAAAGCCGAAACCGGGCAACGACACGATCACCACATCTCGTCCGGACCCGGTGGCCGCCCCGGCCAGACGATCCGCGATGTCCAGATACTCGATGAAGCTGGTGGGCCAGCCATGCAGCAAGACCAGCGGCGCGCGGGCCGGCTGCGAACCGCCGGCGCGCCGGTGGACGAAGTGCAGCTCCAGACCGTTCAGCGATGCCTTGTAGTGCTCGAACCGGTTCATCCGGCGTTCCTGCTGCCGCCAATCGAAGCCGTTGAGCCAGCGATCGGCGAGCGCCCGGATCACTCCCGGGGGGACGCCGTGGCTCCAGCCCGCGTCCGCGGGTTCTCGAGGCCACTCGTAGTCCCGAATGCGTTCGAGGATCCGATCGATGCGGGCCGACGGAATCTCGATCGTGAAGCGGTTGCTGTCGCTCATCATGGTCTCCTGCAGGTATTGATCATCGATCGCCGATCACGCACAATGTTGCTATATCAACGTTGATACACTCCCGGGTTTCTTCCAGGGAGATCCGGACAACGAATCCGCTGCGGAGACCACATGAACACCACCGCCTCCCCTCACCGTCCCAACCATCGGGTGATGCACACGATGATCCGGGTGCGCGACCTCGAGAAGTCGCTGGACTTCTACACCCGGCTGCTCGGCATGAAGGTGCTGCGCCGCAAGGACTATCCGGAAGGCCGCTTCTCGCTCGCATTCGTCGGCTACGGCGCCGAGATCGATCACGCGGTCGTGGAGCTCACCCACAACTGGGATCAGGACAAGCCGTACGACGTCGGCACCGGCTACGGTCACATCGCCATTGCGGTCGACGATCTCTACCGGACCTGCGAAATGCTCAAGCTGCAAGGCGCCCACATCCTCCGCGAGGCCGGCCCGATGAAGAACGACACGCTGGTGCTGGCGTTCGTGCAGGATCCGGACGGCTACAAGATCGAGTTGATCGACTCCGGCACCGTCGCCGGCTGAACGGAGGTGAAGAACATGATCACCTTCTACACATATCCGGGTCCCAACAGCCGCAAGGCTCAGATCATGCTGGAAGAGTCGGGCGAGCGTTACAGCATGCGACAGGTGGACATCAAGAAGGGAGAACAGTTCGAGCCGGCCTTCCTGGCGATCTCCCCGAACAACAAGGTGCCGGCGATCGTCGACGAGACGCCCGCCGGCCGCGTGCAGGTCTTCGAAACCGGGGCGATCCTGATCTACCTGGCCGAGAAATCGGGGAGGCTGCTGGCCCCTTCGGGCGCCGTACGCAGCGACACGCTGGCATGGCTCTTCTGGGGCACGGGCGCGCTCGGCGGCACGCTGCCGCAACTGCACCACTATGTCGATCTGCCAGAACGCATTCCCGGTACCGTGGAACGGTTCGCGGACGAAGCGATCCGGCTTTTCAACGTGCTCGAGCGCCGGCTGCAGCACCACGAGTTCATCTGCGGCGACTACTCGATAGCCGACATTCCCTCGTTCTGCTCGACTGCCGGATGGCTGGAGCGAGTCAGGACTATCTCCAGCGGGAACCTCGGTGCCACGCCTGCGATAGACCGCTGGCTCAAGACGGTAGCCGCCAGGCCGGCGGTGCGCCGGGTGAACTGAAACGCCGCGGGGGTGCCGCAGCCGGGCGGCCCCCCGCGGAGCCGCATGGCTGCAATGCCCGCGCTCGTCCGGGCCGTCGGAGGAGATCTTCACCCCGGCCGATTCAGACGGACCTGAGGGCTGCGGACCTTCCCTCCTCGTCCTCCATCCGTTTGAGAATGCGCCGCAACTGGAGACGCGTGGCGTCCGATACGATGTCGATCAGCGAGGATTCGCCCAATTCGTCCAGCCGGGCCTGTTGACCTTCGCACATCAGCTTGTCTTCCAGAAAGGCTTCCGAGATGTGCTTCATCAATTCCTCGGTGGCCGCGCGATCACCCTGGCGATAGCCATTGGCCGGCGCATAGAAGTAGAAGCAGGTGTTGGCCGTCTCGGGCGTCAGGCCGTGAAAGATCCGCAGCGAGAACCCGCCGTCCCGATTGTTGTGCTCGCGAGCCCCTCGACCCACATCCACCGCGCCGCTCCACTGCAGCACGTTGCCCGGCGGAACGAACTCGAACTCCTGCCACCGATCGACCCGGCCCTCGAACCCGACCGCAGCGACATAGGTGGGGGGCGGCGAGGAGTTCATCATCAAGCGCGTGTAGCTCAAGCCGGTATCACTGCGCCGGATGTCCATGTCGGCGTGCACGTGCGTCATCGGATTGCCGCCGATGGTGCTGGCGTGGACGTAGCCGAGATGGGTCAGGTCCATCAGATTGTCGACCATCAGCAGATAGCTGGCCTTGATGTGATAGAACCCCTGACAATGCGGCCAGTTCGCATGATCGTCATTGAACGGATAGTCGACGATTCCGGCCGGGTCGGCCCGCTCAGGATCGCCCATCCAGATCCATATGAATTCGTTCTTCTCGACCACCGGATAGGAACGTACCTTGGCACGCGCCGGAATCCGGTCCTGTCCGGGAATGAACACGCAGCGTCCGCTGCAGTCGTGCACGACTCCGTGATAGCCGCATTGCAGACCCGTTTCCACGACGCTGCCCATGGAAAGCGGCGCCCCTCGATGACAGCACTTGTCCTCGAGCGCCGCCACCTTTCCGCTTTGCCTGTCCCGGAAGAACACCAGCGGCTGGTCGCAGATGCGGCGTGCGAACGGCTTGTCGGCGATCTCCTTCGCCCAGGCTGCGATGTACCACGCATTCAGAATGAACATGACTTTCTCTCCTTCGTAGCGCAGCGCGGGCTCAGGCGCGCCTGCCATGCTTGGCGATCAGGGAACGGGCCGATTCGAGCAGCTTCGCGCCGTCGTACCCGCGCTTGTTCATGTCGGCCACCCACTCGTCGTCGATCGGCGCCGAAAGCTTGACGAAGTCGGCGGTTTCGCTCTGCGAGAAGACATGGATGCTGTTGCCGCGATCGGTGGCCGCCTTGATGCCGATGGCATCGCTGTCCTGCGTGCGCTTGCCGAACAGCGCCGACGCCTCCATGCCGGAATTGGCATCAAGCACCTTCTTCAGCTCCGGCGGCAGCGATTCGTACCTGGCACGGTTCATCGCCAGCACGAAGGTCGCGGTGTAGAGCCCCAGCGCGCCGGGCGGGAATTCGCTGTGATAGCGGGTCAGCTCATGCACCTTGACCGACGGGACGACATCCCAGGCGGTCGCGAGCCCGGTGATCGTTCCCTTGGAGAGCGCATCGGGAACGGCCGGCAGGGGCAGCCCCACGGGCACTGCGCCGAACGCGCTCAGCAGCTTGGTCACCTGGCGTGTCGGCGCCCGCATCTTCATGCCGCGAAGATCGGCCGGGGTGCGGATGGGCTTGTCGCGCGAATGGAACGCTCCGCGGCCATGCACATGCAGCGCGAGCACGTGGGTATCCCTGAACTCGTCGGGTGCCTGGGTCCGGATGAACTCCCAGTAAGCCCGCGAGGTGGATTCGGCATCCGACATCATGAACGGCAACTCGAAGACCTCGCCGCGAACGAAGCGGCCGGCACTGTAGCCCGGCAGCGTCCAGACGATGTCGGCGACGCCGTCGCGGGCCTGATCATAGAGCTGCGGCGGCGTGCCGCCGAGTTGCATGGCGGGGTACCGCTCGAACTTCAACCGGCCGCCCGATTCCTTCTCCACCTTGTCCATCCAAGGAGTCAGCATCAGCGTCCAGATGTTCGACGTCGGTGCCATGAAGGTGTGGAACTTGAGTGTGACTGCCTGTTGGGCACGGCTGCCGAAAGAGGCTGCGCCAAGCGTCGAGGCAGCTCCGAACTGGACGAACTTGCGGCGTGGGATCATCGATGTCTCCTTTGTGTCGGCATGTCGTGAAGGCGGCGGGGGTGGGCTAGAGGCGATTCACCAACCACAGGGAAATCGACGGGAACAGCAGCAGCGCGCTGGTCCGTACCACGTCGCTGGCCAGGAATGGCATGACCCCCCGGTAGCTCTCGGTTATCGGAACGTCCTTGGCGATGCCGTTGACGACATACACGTTCAACCCGACGGGAGGCGCCAGCAAGCCGAATCCGACGGTCATCAGCACCATGATTCCAAACCAGATCGCGACCGATTCAGCGGGCATACCGAAGTCCAGGCCGGTAACCATCGGCAGGAAGATCGGAATCGTCAGCAGCAGCATCGACAGCTCGTCCATGACCGCGCCGAGCAGCACGTAGAACACCAGGATCGCAGCGACCACGCCGGTCGGCGGAATCGCCCAACCGCCAACCGCTGCGGCGAGCTGCTTGGGCACCTGGGTCTGCGCCAGAGCCGCATTCATCACGTCGGCTCCCAGCAGCAGCATGAAGATCATCGCGGCGCTGATCGCGGTGCCCTGGAAGCACTCGCCGAATTTCACGAGCGACATCTCCCTTCTGAGCAGCGCCGTCAGAAAGGTGGTGGCCACACCGACGGCCGCGCCTTCGGTCGGAGTGAAGAAGCCGCCATAGATGCCGCCGAACAGCAGCACGAAGATGACGATGATCGGCACGATGCCCATCACCGTGCGCAACGTGATCGGCGCATGCGCATCGGCGATCTCGGGTGCGTGGCCGGGGACCACGCGTACATAGATCGCCACCGCGACCATGTACCCGATCATCGCGATGATTCCCGGGATCGTGGCTGCGGCGAACAGCTTGGTGATGTTCTGCTCGGTCAGGATCGCATAGATGACCAGGACCACCGATGGCGGAAGCTGGATCCCCAAAGTCCCTCCGGCAGCCAGCGTCCCGGTGGCGAGGCGGCCCGAATAGCCATGACGCCGCATCTCCGGCAGCGCGACGCTGGTGATCGTGGCGGCGGTCGCCACCGACGACCCCGAGATGGCGCCGAACGCCGCACATGCAAGCAGCGCGGCCATCGCCAGACCGCCGCGAAAGCGGCCCATCACTGCAGCCGCGAACTCGAACAATGCCTTGCTGAGCCCACCCTTCGTCGCGAACTGTCCCATCAGGATGAACAGCGGAATCACCGACAGGTCGTAGCTGGCGAAGCGGGCGAACGCCTGGGGGTTCAGGAAGTTCGACAACGGCAGCCATCCGGCCTGAGCGACGTAGCCGATCGATCCGGCGATGAACATCGACACGGCGATCGGCATGCGCAGCGCCATCAGCAACAGCATGACGCCGAAGATCGATACGGCGAGGCCGACGGGCGTCATCGGCGCCCTCCGAATCCCCTGGTCGCCTGCATCAGGGCGATCAGCGAGGTCAACACCAGCGGCGGGACCATGCAGGCGTAGGTCGCCCATTCCGGCAGGTCGAGGATCATCGTGCCGGAGTGGTTCACGTAGGCGCTCCAGCCGCCCAGCGAGGTGCGCCAGGCGAGCAGCGCCATCACGACGGCGAGCGCCAGCGCGCCGACACGATCGAGAGCGTCGTTGATTCGGTGGCCGGCTTTCGCGGTGAAGAAATCGACGATGATGTTGCCGCGCTCGAACTGGCACAACGGCAGGAACAGCGCGACCGCCGCACCGGCGACCAGTCCGGTCAGCTCGAAATCGCCGGCAAGCGTCAGACCCAGCGTATTGCGCCCGACCAGGCTCACGCAGGTGACCAGCGTCACCACGGTCAGCAGCACGCCAGCGAGAACAGCGCTCAGTCTCGCCAGCTTCTCCAGCACATGCAATGAAGTCTCCACCACTCGTCGTTCTATAGTGCTATGTTGCTACATCAACGTTGATATTGCAACACACTGGACCGGCTGACCGTTGTGCAACGCGACATCAGGCGCCCGCCGCACCCGCCACTGCGGACGGCACTCCGTCGCCGATGTCGACGCTCGACGCGTCGTACTCGAACAGCCAGTCATAGCGCTCCTGCACCTTCTGTTCCGTCCACTCGCGGCTGACATAGTCGGCAGCGCCGTCGGCATGCGCGAGCGCCGGATTGTGGAAACGTCGCGCGTTCTCGGAAGAGCGCGTGACGATCAGCGACGTGCGTTCCATGCGAGCCGCCTCGTACAGCCGGAACGCCCGCCCGGGATCATGCGGACTGCTCTGCAGGCAGCGGGCCAGCACGATGGCGTCCTCGATCGCCATCATTGCTCCCTGCGCGAGGAAAGGCAGCGTCGGGTGACAGGCATCGCCCAGCAGGGTGACCCGTCCGCGACTCCAGTTCGTCATCGGATCGCGCCCGAGCAGCGCCCACTTGTAAGGAGTGCCGGTCCCGCGGATCAGCGCCTGGACGTCCGGATGCCAACCTTCGAAATCCGCCGCGCATTCCTGCACCGTCCCCTGCGACCTCCAGGATTCGATCTTCCAGTCATCACGCTCGACGACACCGACGAAGTTGACCAGTTCGCCGGCTCTGACCGGATAAGTGATCACGTGGGCACCCGGGCCGACCCAGTTGGTTCCCACCGGCTCGCGAAACACCGGCGGCAACCGGTCCACCGGTACCAATCCCCGCCAGGCCATGCAGCCGGTGAACCACGGTCTTCCACTGCCAAAGAGGTTCGACCGGACCTGGGAGTGCACGCCGTCGGCGCCGATCAGCGCATCGCAGCGCAGCTCGAGCCCCGTATCGAAGCGAACGAGGACGGCGTCGTCATCGTTCGCATGGCCGACGTACCGCATGCCGTTGCAGATCGCGTCCGGATCGAGCCGGGCCACCCCGTCGACCAGCGCCGAATGCAGATCGGCGCGATGCATCATCAGATAGGGGAAACCATAGCGGCGGACGGATTCGGCGCCGAGATCGAAGAGCTTCCAGGTCTGACCGGTATTCCACAGCCGGATCTGCTTGCCCATCGGCCGTGCCGCCCGAGCGAGCAACGGTGACTCCAGGCCGAGAGAGAACAGCAGCCGGGTACCGTTGGCGCTGATCTGCAGGCCCGCGCCGACGTCTTCGAACCGATCCGCCTGTTCGAACACGCGCACGCGGAACCCGCGGCGCAGTAACGCGAGCGCTGCGGTGAGTCCGCCTATGCCCGCTCCGACGATTGCTATCAGCGGCGACCTGGAGATCATCGATTCGGCTTCTCGTGTTAACTCGAACGCCATTGCAGCCCGGATCGATAGATTTTTGAAGTTTGAATATCTTCTCAATTGATATGATTCGCTTATGAGTCAGCTCGCGAACCTCACGATCCGGCAGATGCGGGCGTTCGTTGCCATCGCCCGCTGGCGCAGCTTCACGAGGGCAGCCGAGGAGATCCATATCACTCAGGCGGGTCTGAGCCTGATGGTGCGCGACATGGAATCCCAGCTCGGCTGCCGCCTGTTCGAACGCACGACCCGCAGCGTGCGGCTCACGGCCGGCGGCGCTCAACTGCTGCCGGTGGCGGATCGCGTGCTGCGCGACCTGATCGAGGTTGCAGACCGACTGGGCTCGCTGTCCAGCGGAACGGCCAGATCGATCCGGGTGGCGGCGACACCGCTGTTCAGCGCCGAACTGCTGCCCGCCGTCTGCCGTGCGCTCGAATCCCGGTCGCCGCCTGTCCGGGTGATCGTCCGCGACACCGGGCGCACCCAGGTTCAGCAGCAGGTGGAATCCGGCGAAGCCGACGTCGGACTGGGTATCCTGTTCCGGAACACATCGTCGGTGGAGTCGGAACGTCTGCTCGACATTCCGCTGGTCTGCGCCGGCGCGCCGCGGCTGTTTCCTTCGGAGAAGCGTTCAGGTCGAGGCACCGACAAGGGGTTCGCGTGGGCGCGCCTGCGCGAGGTGCCGTTGCTGGCGCTGCCCCCGGACAATGCGATCCAGTTGCTCGTCGACCAGCAGTTGAAGGCGATCGGCCGGGCCAGCGAGCCGCGCCCCACCTTCGGAAATCTGCACACCTTGCTGGCGATGGCGGAGGCCGGGCACGGGGTGGCGATCCTGCCGTCGTTCGTGCTGGCGGCGCGCCGCCGCTACGATCTCAGGTTCGAGGTGCTGCGATCCCCGGTCGTCCAGATGGCATTCTGCGCGATCCGCCGCCGGGGCAGCGAACGCCCGCCATCGCTGGATCCGTTCCTGCAGACGCTGACCGAGCATCTGGCCGCGAGCTGACAGCCCTCCGCACCTGCGCCGGTCAGTGGCTCTCGTCCTTCTGCGGTTCGGACGCCCCGCCATTGCGCGTCGACAGCGGCGCCGGCACCAGCGCCGCGCCTTCGGCGCTCAGCCGCTTGCGGAAGAGCTCGGTGCGGGCCAGCAGGATCGTGGCCACCGGCACCGTCAGCGACAGGAAGATGATGATCAGCCAGGCGTGCAGCGACAGGGTCTGCTCCAGCGCCGAGAAGTACAGGATCGAGGCCAGCGTCACGCACCAGGCCGAGAAGCTGAAGGCCAGCGCCGGCGGGTGCATCCGCTGGAAGAAGGTCCGGAAGCGCACCAGCCCGACGGCGGCGGTCAGCGTGAAGAGGCCGCTCAGGACCAGCAGCAGCGCGACCGGCAGCTCGATCCACCAGGCGATCTCGGTGGTCATTCGATCACCTCGCCGCGCAGCAGGAACTTGGCCATCGAGGCGGTGCTGACGAAGCCGAACAGCGCGATCAGCAGCGCCGCCTCGAAGTACATCTCGCTGCGGTAGCGGATCGCCAGCACCATCAGCGCCAGCATGCCGACGGTCCAGATCAGGTCCATCGCCAGCACCCGGTCCTGCGCGGACGGGCCGCGGATCATCCGGCCCAGCGCCAGCGCCATGCCGAGGATGTAGCAGCCGTGGGTGAACACGATCGCGGCGAACAGCAGGTCGCTCATTCGAAGATCTCCATCAGTGGCCGTTCGTAGCGCTGCTTGATCAGATCGATCTCGGTCTGCTCGTCCTGCAGGTCGAAGATGTGCACCAGCACCGCGCTGCGATCGAGCGCCAGCTCCGACCACACGGTGCCGGGGATCACGCACATGATCGCCGCCAGCACCGCCAGGCCGTTGGGGTCGCGCATCTCGAGCGGCACCGTGATGAAGCCGCCGCGCGGCACCCGGTCGCCGCGCGCCAGGGTGCCGCGCAGGATCCGGAAGTTCCAGACGATCACGTCGCGCCCCACCACCAGGAACAGCCGCAGCGCGGTCAGCGGATGGCGGAAGCGCACCGGCGTCGGCCGCAGCGAGCGGGTCACGATCGGGATCGCCACCGCCCGCAGCGCCGCCAGCGCCCAGTCGCCGGGGCCCTAGGAACGGTTCAGCACCAGCCACATCGCGGCCAGCGCCAGCGACAGCAGCGGCACGGGGAGGATGCGTCGGATCATCGCGTCACCTCCGTCATGGACGGGCCGCCGTGGGCGACGGCACCGGGCGCGCGGCGAACACCGCCTCGATGTACTGGCGCGGCGCATGCACCAGCTCGGCGGTCGCGCGGGTGTAGCTGAACGCGACGTCGGCGCGCAGCGCCAGCCACAGGCACAGCATCACCAGCATCGCGATCGGCAGATACTCGACGGATCGGGCGATCGGCGCGCTGCGGTCGATCGGCGTCCAGAAGAACCGTATGCCGGTGCGCGACAGCGCGATCAGCGACAGCCGCCCCGAGCCGATGACGATCGCCACCAGCAGCCAGTGGGCCCAGGCGATCGCGGCGCCGGGAGGATTCAGCAGCGCCGCCAGCATCAGGAACTTGCCGACGAACCCCGACAACGGCGGCAGGCCGGCGACCAGCAGTGCACAGCCGATGAAACCCACCCCCAGCAGCGCGGTGGCCACCCGAATCGGC
>DAISWF010000058.1:20219-23162 GCA_036826495.1 Burkholderiaceae bacterium | reverse complement strand
GCAGACCGCCGAGCACATCAAGAAATCGATCGGTTCGGCCTTCCCCGGCTCCGAGGTCAAGGAGATGGAGGTCAAGGGCCGCAACCTGTCCGAGGGCATTCCGCGCAGTTTCACGGTGTCCTCCAACGAAATCCTCGAAGCCCTGACCGATCCGCTGAACCAGATCGTGTCATCGGTGAAGATCGCCCTCGAACAGACGCCCCCCGAGCTCGGCGCCGACATCACGGAGCGTGGTGTGATGCTGACCGGCGGCGGCGCGCTGCTGCGTGACCTCGACCGTCTGCTGATGGAAGAGACCGGCCTGCCGGTGCTGGTCGCCGACGATCCGCTGACCTGCGTGGTCCGCGGCTGCGGCATGGCGCTGGAACGCATGGACAAGCTGGGCACGATCTTCACGAACGAGTGATCGGGGCCGGGACCAGGCCCGATGGATCGCAGCCCCCCGCCGTTCTTCAACCAGGGGCCGTCGGCCAACGCGCGCCTGGCGTTCTTCTCGATCCTGGCGATCGTGCTGCTGGTGGTCGACTCGCGGATGGCCTCGCTGGCGGCGCTCAGGCAGGGCGTGGGCACCGCGCTGTATCCGCTGCAACGCACCCTGCTGATTCCCCGTGACGTGCTGAATTTCGGGGGGGACTACGTGACCGAGATCGCCCGCCTGCGCACCGAGAATGCCGAGCTGCGGCGGCTCGAGGCCGCCAACGCCAAGACGCTGCTGCAGGCCGAACAGCTCGCCGCCGAGAACGTGCGGCTGCGCGAGACGCTGGGCGCCCGCGAGCGCACCGCGGTGCGCTCGGTGGTCGCCGAGGTGCTGTACGACGCCCGCGATCCATTCACCCGCAAGCTGGTGCTCGACAAGGGGATGCAGCATGGGGTGCTGCCGGGCCAGCCGGTCATCGACGCGCGCGGCGTCATCGGTCAGGTGACCCGCGCGTTCTCGCACTCCAGCGAGGTGACGCTGCTGACCGACCGCAACGCGACGATCCCGATCGAGGTGCAGCGCACCGGCCTGCGCTCGGTGGCGTTCGGCGCCGGCACCGGCGTGATGGAGCTGCGCTACCTGTCGTCCAGCGCCGACCTGCGCGCCGGCGACACCGTGGTCACGTCGGGCCTGGACAGCCTGTATCCGTCCGGGCTGCCGGTGGCGCGCGTCAAGCGGGTCGACCGCGGCGGCGACTACACGTTCACCCGCGTGCTGCTGGAACCGGTCGCCGCGGTCGACAACAGCCGTATGCTGCTGGTGCTGCTGATCGACAAGAGCACCCAGCCGCCACCGCCGCCGCCCGAACCGGCCGCCGAGCCGCGCAAGCGACGCTAGAATGCCTCTACGCCAGGAATACCTGCTGCTGCCGGCCAACGGGGCGTTCATCGCGTTCACGCTGGCGGCCGCGTTCATCCTGAACGTGATGCCGTGGGGGCGGGTCCCGTGGGTGCCCGACACGCTGGCGCTGGTGCTGGTGTTCTGGAACGTGCACCAGCCGCGCAAGGTGGGCATCGGCATCGCGTTCATGTTCGGCCTGCTGATGGACGTGCACGACGGTTCGCTGCTCGGCGAGCATGCGCTGGCCTATTCGATCCTGTCGTACGGTGCGCTGGCGCTGCACCGGCGGGTGCCGTGGTTCGGGCCGTTCGGCCAGATGCTGCATGTGCTGCCGCTGTTCCTCGGCGCGCGGCTGATCGTGCTGGCGGTGCGGCTGGCGGTGGGCGGGGCGTCGATGCCGGGCTGGGGTTATTTCTATCCGGCGCTGACGACGACACTGCTGTGGCCGCTGGCGGACTGGCTGCTGCTGGCTCCGCAACGTCGCGCAGTCGAGCGCGACGAGGACCGCCCCATATGAAGCCCCCCCCGAAGCGACCTGCGGTCGCCTCCCCCCAGGGGGCGACGCTTACGGACCGGGAAACCCGGATCCGTGGCGTCTCCTCCGTCGTGTTCGCAGGCAGCTTGTCCAGTGGCAGCCTGCCCGCACGGGAGCAGGCCGGTGGTTGAGGTTCGCAATCCGGAGCGAGAGCAGCATCGGCTGCGGGTGCGGCTCGGGGTCGCGATGACGATGGTGCTGGTGTGCTTCGGCGTCCTGATCGCGCGCTTCACCTGGCTGCAGGTGTACCGGTATTCGGACTTCCATTCGCAGGCCGAGGACAACCGGATCTCGCTGGTGCCGGTGCCGCCGTCGCGCGGGCTGATCTACGACCGCAACGGGCTGCTGCTGGCCGACAACGTGTCGGCCTATACGCTGGAGCTGGTGCCCAGCATGGTCAACGGCCTGGACCGGACGATCGAGGAGCTGGGTTCGATCATCGAGATCAGCCAGCGCGACCGGCGGCGCTTCCGGCGATTGATGGAGGATTCGAAGAACTACGAATCGATTCCGCTGAAGACCCGGCTGACCGACGAGGAGGTGGCCAAGCTGGCGGTGCAGCGCTACCGCTACCCCGGCGTCGAGATCAAGGCCCGGCAGTTCCGCACGTATCCGCTCGGGCAGACCGCCTCGCACCTGCTCGGCTACATCGGCCGCATCTCGCCGGCCGACAAGGCCAGGCTCGAGGACCAGGACCTGGAGGCCGAGTACGCCGGCTCCACCCACATGGGCAAGATCGGCATCGAGCAGTCCTACGAGCGGGTGCTGCACGGGCAGGCGGGCGCCGAGGAGGTCGAGGTGTCGGCCGGCGGGCGCACCGTGCGATCGCTGTCGCGCACGCCGGCGGTGCAGGGTTCCAACCTGATCCTGTCGGTCGACATCCGGCTGCAGAAGCTGATCGAGGACTGGTATGGCGACCGCAAGGGCGCGCTGGTGGCGATCGAGCCGAAGACCGGCGAGGTGCTGGCATTCGTGTCCAAGCCCACCTTCGATCCGAACCTGTTCATCGACGGCATCGACCCGGTGTCGTGGTCGGCGTTGAACGAGGACCCGGACAAGCCGCTGCTGAACCGACCGCTGCGCGGCACCT
>DAISWF010000058.1:0-20192 GCA_036826495.1 Burkholderiaceae bacterium | reverse complement strand
CCACAAGCCGTTCATGGCCACCGCGGTGCTGGGCCGCGGCGTCCGTTCGCCGTCGTTCACGATTCACGACCCGGGCTTCTTCCAGCTCGGCAACCACCGCTTCCGCGACTCCAAGCCCGGCGGCCAGGGCACGGTGGACCTGCGCAAGTCGATCGTCGTCTCGTCCGACACCTACTACTACGGCGCCGCCTACGAGATGGGCGTGGACACGATCCACGACTACATGAAGCCGTGGGGCTTCGGCCAGCTCACCGGCATCGATCTCGAGCACGAGGCCACCGGCATCCTGCCGTCGTCGGCGTGGAAGATGCGCCGCTACAAGCAGAAGTGGCACCCGGGCGAGACGCCGTCGATCGGCATCGGCCAGGGCTACAACTCGTTCACGATCCTGCAGCTCGCCCATGCGATGGCGACGATGGCCAACAATGCGGTGGTGATCCGGCCGCACGTGGTCAAGGCGATCGAGAACCCGGTCGACCGCAAGCGCGCGCCGGTCGTCAGGGAATCGGACAACCGGCGCATCCCGGTCAGGCAGGAGTACCTGGACCTGATCAAGTCGGCGATGATCGACGTGAACAAGTACGGCACCAGCCGGATGGCGTTCCAGGGCGCCGAGTACACGTCGGGCGGCAAGACCGGCACCGCGCAGGTGATCGGCATCAAGCAGAACGAGAAATACGACGCCAAGCGGATCGCCGAGCGGTTCCGCGATCACTCGCTGTTCATCGCGTTCGCGCCGGCCGAGGATCCGAAGATCGCGCTGGCGGCGATCGTCGAGAACGGCGGCTTCGGCGCGCAGGCGGCCGCGCCGATCGCCCGCAAGGCATTCGACTATTACCTGCTCGGCAAGCTGCCGAAGGATGGCGAGCTGCCGTTCCCGCAGCGGGCCGACGACGGCCTGTCCGAGGCGGAGATGCGCGACGTGCCCGAGAGCATGGAGCCGGAGACGGTCGATGCTGCCGCGCCCGCGCCCGCGCAGGCTGCGCCGGCACCCACCGCACCTGGGCGCGGCAACGACGCGAATGCCGGCCGGCCGCCGGCACGCGGCGGCGAGTCGGCGCAGGCCGCTCCGGGCCGCCGGCCATGAAGTCGCCCCGCGAACTGTGGGTGCTGGCGCGGCCGTACCTGCTGGTCTTCGATCCGACGCTGACCGCGGTGCTGCTGATGATCACGGTGATAAGCTGCGTGACGATGTACTCGGCGGCGCTCGACTTCCCGGGCCGTTTCGACGGCCACGTGCGCAATCTGCTGGTGGCGTTCGTCGTGATGTGGATCGCCGCCAACGTGAATCCGACGCTGCTGATGCGCATCGCGGTGCCGGCCTATCTGGTCGGGCTGGCGCTGCTGATCGCGGTGGCGCTGTTCGGCGACGTGTCCAAGGGCGCGCGCCGCTGGCTGCACGTAGGCGTCACCCGCATCCAGCCGTCCGAGGTGATGAAGATCGCGATGCCGCTGATGCTCGCCTGGTACTTCCAGCGTCGCGAAGGCATCCTCTACTGGTACGACTTCGCGATCGCCGCGCTGCTGCTGCTGATTCCCACCTACCTGATCGCGCGCCAGCCCGACCTCGGCACCTCGATCCTGGTGTTCGCCGCCGGCGCCTACGTGATCTTCCTGGCGGGATTGAAGTGGCGGGTGATCTTCACGCTGCTGATCGCCGCGGCGGCCTCGGCGCCGCTGATGTGGACGATGATGAAGGAGTACCAGCGGCAGCGGGTGCTGACCTTGCTGGATCCGACGTCGGACCCGCTCGGCAAGGGCTTCCACATCATCCAGTCGACGATCGCGATCGGCTCGGGCGGCATCTGGGGCAAGGGCTGGACGCAGGGCACGCAGACCCACCTGGAGTTCATCCCCGAGCGCACGACCGACTTCATCTTCGCGGTGTTCGCCGAGGAATTCGGCCTGCTGGGCGCCGGCGTGCTGCTGCTGCTGTACCTGTCGCTGATATCGCGCGGCTTCGTGATCTCGGCATCGGCCGGCACCGTGTTCCAGCGGCTGCTGGCCGGCGCGGTATCGCTGTCGTTCTTCACCTACGTATTCGTCAACATGGGCATGGTCACCGGCATTCTGCCGGTCGTGGGCGTGCCTCTTCCGATCATGTCCTACGGGGGAACCGCGCTGGTCACGCTGGCGCTGGGGTTGGGCATCCTGATGTCGATCAGCAGACACCGCAAGCTGGTGCAGACCTAGCCGGCTGCCGCCTCCCCCGATGACATGAACCAGCCGGAAGCCCGGGGCGGCCGGATGGTTTCGTTCGCCCCGTTGCCGGTACATGCCGATATGATCGTCTCATTCATCGCGGATCGTTGCCCCAACATGCCCATCCTCCCGGCCGTCCGGCGGCTGCTGCTGCCGGCGCTGCTGCTCGCCTGCGGACATGCCGGCGCCGCCACCTATGGCCTGGATCAGTTGATCGCGCGGGCACGCGCCGAAAGCCCGCTGCTGGCGGTGTACCGTGCCGAAGAGCTCGCCGCGCGCGCCGGCGTCGGCACCGCCCGCGCCTATCCGAACCCCGAGCTGGAGTACACGCCGGGCCGCGCGCAGGGTCGCGCCGCCGGCACTCCCGGCGGCTTCGCATCGGGGCTGTCGATCAGCCAGCCGATCGAGAACCCGGCGCTGCGCGACGCCCGCATAGGCACCGCGCAGAGCCGGGTCGACGTCGCGGTCGCGCAGACCGGTGCGGCGCGGGTCAATCTCGACGCGCTGGTGGCCCGCCGCTTCTTCGACCTGCAGCGGATCCGCGAGGAGACGCAGGCCTATGCCGAGGATCTGGCGCTGGCCGAGCAGATCCGCCAGCGGGTCGAGGTGCGGGTCAGCACCGGCGAGGCGCCGCGCTTCGACCTGATCCGCGCTGAAAGCGAGGTCGCGGTCTCGCGACGCAATCTGGAGTCTTCGGCGCTGCGGGTGCGCCAGGCGAGCTATGAACTGAAGCGCACCGTGAGTCCGCTGCTCGAGGACGATTTCCAGATCCGGGTCGCCGACCCGACCGCCATCATGCCGCTGGACGAAACGGCGATCGACGTGCTGCGGCGGCGTGCGGTGCAGGCCAATGCCGAGATCGGCGTCGCGATGCGCGAGGTCGAGCGGGCCAACCGCCAGGTCAGCGTCGAGCGGCAGTCGATCCTGCCGCGGGTGTCGATCCGCGGCGTGCAGGATCGCGATCCCTCGCAGGTGGTGCACCAGCTCGGCGTGCACCTCACGGTGCCGCTGCTGGACCGGCGCGAAGGGCCGATCCAGGAGGCGCAGGCGCTGGCCGAGCGCAACCGCCTGTCGCTCGAGCAGAAGCGCTTCGAGATCGAGACCTCGTTCGACGCGGCGGTGCAGGCATGGCGCGCCGCCGATGCGGAGGTGCGGGCGATCGAATCGGGTATCCTCGAACGCGCACGGCGCGTCGTCGCGATCGCCGAAGCCGCCTACCGATCCGGGGAGCGCGGCATCCTCGAATTTCTCGATGCGCAGCGCCAGTTCCGGCTGGCCCGCAACGAACTGATCCAGGCCCGCCACGGCCTGAACGTCGCCCGAACCGAACTCGAGCGGCTGGCCGCGCCAGCCTTCGTCGACCTGCCACGCTGATGCCACGCCAACGCCACGATGAGCAAGCGAAGATGATCCGTCGTCCGTCGAACCTTTCCGTCCGCCCGCTGGCGGCTGCCGCGCTGCTGGCGCTGGCGATCGCGGCCGCCGGCTGCTCGCCGTCCGGCGGCAAGGCCGAGGCCGCCGCGGCCGCCAGCCCGCCACCCGATCCGATGCAGATCACGGCCGACGAGGCGCTGATGAAGCGGCTGCGCATCGAAGGCGTGTCGACGCAGAGCGTCACCGAGATGATCCGGGTGGCCGGGCGGCTCGACGTCAACGAGTACCGCACGTCGCGGGTCGGCTCGCCGATCGAAGGGCGGATCGTCGACATCGAGGTGCAGCTCGGCGAACGGGTCCGCCAGGGGCAGACCCTGGCCGAGGTGTCCAGCCCCGAGCTGGCGCAGGCCCAGCTCGATTACCTGCGCGCGACCTCGCGCCGCCAGTTGCTGGCCAGCGCGGTCGAGCGTGCCCGCGCGCTGCTCGATGCCGACGTGATCGGCTCCGTGGAGGTGCAGCGGCGGCAGAACGAATACGACGTCGCGATCGCCGAACGGCGCGCCGCCGCCGACCGCCTGGTGTCGCTCGGCATGTCGCGCAAGCGGCTCGATCAGCTCGAGGCCACCGGGCAGATCCAGTCCAAGACCTCGATCAACGCATCGATCGGCGGCACCGTCATCGAACGCAACGTGACGCGCGGGCAGGCGATCAACACCGCCGACACCGCGTTCGTGGTCTCCGATCTCGATCATCTGTGGGCACTGGCCGAGGTGCCCGAGCAGGACGCCCGTTTCGTTCGCCCCGGTCAGAAGGTGCAGGTCGAGATTCCGGCGCTGGGCAGCCTGCGGGTCGAGGGCAAGGTGGCCTTCGTGGCCGACGTGGTGACGCCGGCCACCCGCACGGTGCGGGTCGGCGTGGATCTGGACAACCCGCAGCGGCTGCTGAAGCCGTCGATGCTGATGACGATGCTGGTGCAGGGCCCCACCCGGCCGGCCCAGGTGGTGCCGGCCGACGCGGTGGTGCGCGACGGCGATCGCGACTTCGTGTTCCTGGAGATCGGCGAGAACAGCTTCCGGATGACCCCGGTCGACTTGGGCGTCGAGCACGAAGGCCGGCGCACGCTGGTCAAGCCGCTGCCGGACGAAGCACGGGTGGTCGCCGACGGCGCGTTCCACCTGAACAACATGCGGATCCAGCGCAACGTCGGGCGCTGAACGACCGGCAGGCGCGCGCGACGCGGGCGTCGGACGACGGGCCGATGTGGTCGGCGTGATCGCCGCCGAAGCGGCCGCCGGTCAGCGGTCGGGCGCGCCGCCGGCTGACATCGGCTCGGGCCGCGCGAACAGATGGCCCTGCATCTGCCGGCAGCCCAGCGTCAGCAGTGCCTCGCGCTGCGCGGCCGTCTCCACGCTCTTGGCCACCAGGTCGATGCCGCGGCTGGCCGCATAGGCGACGATGCCGCGGATCACCCCGGCGGTCGCGCCGGCGCTGTCGCGCGTCAGAAGCTGATCGAGCTTGATGCAATCGACCGGCAGCGCCGCGAGCCGCCGCAGCGATTCCGCTTCGCCGCCGAAGCTGTCGATCGCGATGCGCACGCCGGTCTGCTTCAGGTACTGCATCAGCTCGGCGTGGACCTCGGGATCGAGCGCCAGCGTCGCTTCGCTGACCTCGAGCATCAGCGCCGACGACGGCAGGCCGCATTCGGCCAGCGCATCGATGATGTCCCAGATCAGCTCGCTGCGGGCGAGCTGCCGTGCCGACAGGTTCACCGACACGAACACCTGCCCGCCCGCGACGAGCTGCCAGTCGGCGACGTGACGGCAGGCCTGGCGCAGCATCAGCCGCGACAACTGTCCGTCCAGCCCGGCCTCCTCGCACAGCGGCAGGAACTCGCCGGGCGCTACCTGCCCGCGCTGCGGATGATTCCAGCGGATCAACGCCTCGGCGCCGATCGTCCGGCCCGACAACCCGTCGACGACCGGCTGGAACACCGGATGGAACGACTCGTGTTTGAACGCCTGCACGACGTCCTGCATCGTCAGGCCGTCCGGGTGGTCAGCCGCCGCCAGCCCGATCGGCAGCAGCGCGCCGCCACGTCCGGCATCGCCCCGCACGGATTCGCCATGGGCCGCTTCACCGGGTACCGTCCCGGCGCGCCCGCGCGCGTCGTCGGGCGCAGCGCGGTCCGCCGCCTCACCGGCCGGCATCATCAGCGCACGCACGCCGGCGCAGCGGCCGGCGCCGTCGGGCAGCGGCTTCAGCCGCAGCCGCAGCAGCCATGGGCGGCCGCCGCCATCGAGCACCCGCACCTCGCCGCGCTCGGCGACGCCCCGGCGCAGCACCTGCATCAGCATCGCGCGGAACGCCTCGCGATCATCGGCCACCACCCGGTCGATCAGATCCGACATGCCATGCGCGGCGGCGCCGTCCGCTTCCCGATCGGGTTCCTGTCCGAGCTCCCAGCCGAACAACCGCGCGAGCGCCGGCGACACCCGCAGCCGGCGATCGGCCAGGGTCAGCGACCAGTCGAGCAGGCCGGCCAGATCGATCGCCTCGGCGAGCCCGGCCGCCTGCTGCGCCGCCTCGGCGCGGGCCAGCCGCAGCTCGCGCTGCAGCCGCGACAGATCGGTCAGCGCGCTGCGATGCGAACGAATGAGCAGCGACAACGCATCATGTCGGCGGTCTTCGGACGCGCTGATCGAGTCCATGAACTCGGAGAAGCCGCCCGCCGGCGCGAGCGCCGCGACGTCCTTCAGCGATACCGCCAGCGGCACCGCCTTCGATGCCGGCACCGCATCCGGCGGCAGCATCGGCAGCGTATCGGGCGTCTCGTCACCCGCCGCGGCGTGACTCTCGGCGACGGTGCTGGCGAGGCTCGGATGATCGATCAGAAATGCGCTGCTATCCATCCGCTTATCCCTGTGGCCGGTTGCCGGCGTCGCCTCGAGAGGGACGGCGCACCGGCGATACCGCTGGTTCAGCAGACTGTTTATCGTGCGACCGCCGCGACTGTAAAGGCGGCCGGCGGGCCGTTCGTCGGAATCGCGATGCACGCGACGCAGCGCCTGCGTCAGCGGCATCTGGCGGCCGACGGGCCGCGGCCGATCACGCGTAGGTGATCACCATCTTCAGCGCGAGCAGATACAGCAGCACCGCGAACACGCGCTTCAGCGTCGACACCGGCAGCCGATGCGCGAGCCGGGCACCGAACGGGGCCGTGATCACGCTGCCGACCACCAGCCCGGCCAGCGCCGGCAGGAACACGAAGCCCAGCGTGGACGGCGGCAGGTCCGGCACCCGCCAGCCCGACACGATGAAGCCCAGCGTACCCAGCACCGCCACCGGCACGCCCATCGCCGCGGCGGTGCCGATCGTGGTGTGCATCGCCACGCCGCAGAAGAGCATGACCGGCACCGTCAGGAAGGCGCCGCCGGCCGACACCAGCCCGCAGATGACGCCGATCAGCACGCCGGTGGCGAACAGCCCCGCCGGCCCCGGCAGGCCGCGGCCGGCCGACGGCTTGCGCCCCAGCAGGATCTGCGTGGCGCCGGCGAACACGATGATCGCGAACACCAGCGCCAGATGCCGCTGCGGGATCTGGCCCGACGACAGCGTCGACAGCAATGCGCCGACCACCATGCCGGGCGCCATCCGCCGCACGATGTTCCAGTCGACCGCGCCGTGCCGATGATGCTCGCGCACGCTGGAGGTCGACGTGAACATCACCGATGCCATCGCGGTGCCCAGCGCCAGATGCACCGTGTGATCGGGCGCGAAGCCCTGCAGCTTGAACAGCGCCGCCAGCACCGGCACCAGGGTCATGCCGCCGCCGATGCCCAGCAGGCCGGCCAGGAAGCCGACCGCCGCGCCGACGGCGGCATAGGCGAGCAACCAGGTCATCGGATCAGGCAGGGTGTATTCACGCTACGTCAATTGCGCAGCAGCGACGGCAGCCACAACGCGATCTGCGGAAAGAACAGCACCAGCAGCAACCCCACCACCTGCAGCACCATGAACTGGATCATGCCGGCATAGATGTCGGACAGCTCCCAGTCCGGCACCACGCCCTTCAGGAAATAAGCCGACAGCGCCACCGGCGGCGACAGCCATGCGGTCTGCAGGCACACCGCCACCAGGGTGCAGAACCATACCTTGTCGATGCCCAGCTTGTCGACCAGCGGCAGCAGGATCGGCACGACGATCAGCACGATGGGCACCCATTCCAGCGGCCAGCCCAGCACGAAGATGATCGCCAGGATCAGCAGCAGCATGATCGTCGGCGAGAACTGCAGGGTCAGCAGCGATTCGGCGATCAGCGCCGGGCTGCCCAGCCGCGAGAACACCGCGCCGAAGAAGTTCGATGCGGCGACCAGCAGCAGGATCATGCTGGACACCTCCAGCGTGGCCATCAGCGACCGCTTGAAACCGGCCCAGCTCAGCCGCCGGTAGGCCAGCGTCAGCAGGAAGGTCGCGAACGCGCCGACCGCGCCGGCATCGGTCGGCGTCGCGATGCCGGCCAGGATCACGCCGAGCGTGCACAGGATCACGACGACCACCGGCACCACGCCGACCACCAGCTCGCGCACGACATAGCCGAGCGACGGCGCCCGCTCCTCGAGCGGCAGCGCCGGCCCGAGCTGCGGATCGAGGTAACTGCGCACCAGCGTGTAGACGATGTACAGGCCCGACAGCAGCAGCCCGGGCAGCACCGCCGCCGCGAACAGATCGGTGGCCGGCACGCCGACCACCGGGCCCATGACGATCAGCATCACCGAAGGCGGGATCAGGATGCCCAGGGTGCCGCCGGCGGTGATCGCGCCGGCCGACATCCGCACGTCGTAGCCGCTCTTCTTCATCGACGGCGCGGCCATCACGCCCAGCAAGGTGACCGACGAGCCGACGATGCCGGTGGCCGCCGCGAAGATCGTCGCGGTGATCAGCACCGCCAGGTACAGCGAGCCGCGCACGCCGGCCAGCAGGAGCTGGATGCCGCGGAACAGCCGCTCCATCAGTCCCGACTGCTCGAGCAGATAGCCCATGAACAGGAAGAACGGCACCGACGCGAGCGTGGTGTCCTTCATCACCGAGAACACCTGCAGGGTCAGCAGATGCAGGGTCAGCGGTCCCAGCACGAAGTAGCCGAAGCCGACCGCCACCGCGATCAGCGTGAACGCGATCGGAAAGCCGATGAAGATCGCCCCGAACAGCACCACCAGCGAAACGATGCCCCACCACTCCGGCGTCATGCCTGCTCCCGTCCGGGCCAGCGATCGTGGGCGGCGGCGTACAGGCTCTTCACCAGCTCGGACACGCCTTGCAGCAGCAGCAGCAGGCCGGCCGCGGCCATCGTGAACTTGAACGGCCAGACGATCGGCATCCAGGGGCTGGTGACCAGCCGCTCGCCCTGCTGATAGCTCTTGAAGAAGAACTCCCAGGTGAGCCAGGTGAACACGCCCATCGCCGGGAAGAAGAACAGCAGGTAGCACACCGCGTCGGTCAGGCCCTGGCGCCGCGGCGACCAGTTCATGTAGAACGAATCGGTGCGGATGTGGCCCTTCTTCATCAGCGTGTAGGCGGCGCCGAGCATGAAGAACGATCCGTACAGGATGAACGTCATGTCGTAGGCCCAGACGGTCGGCGCGTTGAAGAGGTAGCGCGCGAACACCTCGTAGACCAGCGACAGCACCATCGGCAGGATCAGCCAGGCGACCACGCGGCCGCACCAGCCGGCGAAGCGGTCGAGCCGGTCGGCGAGCGCGAGCGCGGCGCGCCAGCGCGGATCATCGGGACTCTGGGGCATCGTTGCAGCGTGCGCAGGTCGGGCGGGCCCCCGCGCGGACGCGGGGGCATCGCCGATGACGTGGGATGACGGCGGCTACTTGCGCACCGCGCCGGACTCCAGCGCCGCGTTGCCGAGGTTCGAGTACAGGTCGAGGATCTTGGTCCAGTACGGCACCACCACCTGCGCGAACCCGCGCTGCGAGTCGAGCACCTGCTTGAAGAACGGATCCTTCTGGGCATAGCGGTCGAGCACCACGTTGGTGGCCTTGACGAACGCCGGGAAGAAGTCCTTCGGAGTGTCCTGGATGTTGACCTTGAACTCGTTGCGCAGCTTGACGATCGCCTGCGCGTTGCGGAACACGTTGAAGGTGTAGGTCTCGGTCATCGAGGCCATCGCGGCGGCCCGCACGATCTCCTGGATGTCGGGCGGCAGCTTGTTCCAGAACGCCTTGTTGATCAGCACCTCGCCGATGTCGGTGGACTGGTGCAGCCCCTGCAGGTAGTAGTTCTTCCACACCGTCTGCAGGCCCAGGTTCAGGTCGTCGGCCGGGCCGATCCACTCGGCGGCATCGATGGTGCCGCGCTGCGCGGCCGGCACGATCTCGCCGCCGGGCAGCGCCACCGCGGCCACGCCCATCTCCTTGAAGATCTCGCCGGTGATGCCGGGCGGCGAGCGGTACTTCATCTTCTTGAAGTCCTCGACATTGGCGATCGGGCTCTTGAACCAGCCGAGCGGATCGGGCCCCATCGGCTGGATCATCAGCGGCTCGACGTTGACCTTCAGGATGTCGCTGTACAGCCGCCGGTACAGCGCATAGCCGCCGCCTTCGAACAGCCAGGCGACATGCGACAACTGATCGAGCCCGACGCCGGCGCCGGCCATCGGATTGGAGAACAGGCCGGCGGCCGGATGCTTGCCGGACCAGTAGTGGGTCCAGGCGTAGCCGGCCTCGACGATGCCCTTGTCGACCGCGTCGAGCACCTCGAACGCCGGCACCACCGCGCCGTCCGGCAGGATCTCCATCTTCAGGCGCCCGCCGGTCATCCGGTCGACCCGGTCACCGAAGCGCTTGAGCAACTCGAAGTAGATGCTGGCCGACGGCACCGCCGTCTGCACGCGCATCTTGAACTGCTGCTGCGCAGCCGCGCCGGACGCGGCCACGAGCCATGTCAGCGCCACGCCGATGCGTGCGAGGAATGCGAACTTCACGGGGGCCTCCTCTCGTAGGTGACGAGCCGGTCTGATGCCGGTCGGTTCGAACGATGGTAGACATCCGCCGATGAGCTTGCAACCACGCGACGAAGCGCGGTTTCATTTTCCGCTGCGCCGACGGCTCCTGAACCGGGCCAGCGCCAGCGCCAGCGCGCCGGCCACCAGGCCCCAGAACGCCGAGCCGATGCCGGCCACGGCCACGCCCGAGGCGGTCACCAGGAACGTGATCAGCGCCGGCTCGCGGGTCTCGTCGTCGCCGAGCGCCGCGACCAGCCCGTTGGCGATCGTGCCGAACAGCGCCAGCCCGGCGATCGCCGCCACCAGCTCCGCCGGAAAGGCGGCGAACACGCCGGCGACCGCGGCGCCGAACACGCCGACCAGGAGATAGAAGATGCCGGCGCACACCGCGGCGACATAGCGGCGGTCCGGATCGTCGTGCGCTTCGCGGCCCATGCAGATCGCCGCGGTGATCGCCGCGAGATTCAGCGCGAAGGCGCCGAACGGCGCGAGCACCAGGTTGACGATGCCGATGAAGCCGATCGTCGGCGACAGCGGCGCGGCGAACCCCGATGCGCGGACCACCGCGACGCCGGGCAGGTTCTGCGAGGCCATCGTCACCGCGAACAGCGGCAGCGCCAGGCCGACGGTGGCCGCCAGCGACCAGACCGGCGTGACCCAGCGCGGCTCGGCCAGGCCGAGCGCGACTCCGTCGAACGCCAGCAGTCCCTGGCCCGCGGCCCCGACCATGCCCGCCAACCCCGCCGCCGGTACCGCAAAGCGCGGCCGCCAGCGCCGGCAGACGAGGTAGATCGCGAACATCGTGGCGACCAGCGCGAAGCGGGTCTGCATCGCGGTGAACACCTCGAGCCCGAACCGCAGCAGCACGCCGGCCAGCATGCCGGAGGCGATCGACACCGGGATCCGGTCGATCATCCGCTCGAACCATCCGCTGTAGCCGGCGACGATCGTCAGCGCCGCGCAGGTGACGAACGCGCCGACCGCCTCGTCCAGCGGCACGCCGGAGGCGGCGCCGATCAGCATCGCGGCGCCGGGCGTGGACCAGGCGGTCACCACCGGCATCCGGTGACGCAGCGACAGCACGATGCAGGTGATGCCCATGCCCAGACCGAGCGCCCACATCCACGACGCGGTCTGCGCGGCGTCGGCGCCCAGCGCCCGCGCCGCCTGGAACACCAGCACCGCCGAGCTGCTGAAGCCGACCAGCACCGTCACGAAGCCGGCGACCAGCGCCGACAGCGAGAAGTCGCGCAGGAACCTGCCGATGCTCATCCGGCGCCGTTCCCCACCTCGGAACCTGTGGACGATACCCGCCGCGCGGGCACGTCGGGTTGGCTCACGGTGCTCATCCGGCCGCTGGTCTCAGCCGGGCGGTCAGCCCGGCGGACAGGCCGCTGTAGCGCGCGCCATCGGGACCCGGCGCCCGGCCGGGCCCGGCGCGCATCAAGTCGACGATCGTTCGCGCCCCGCAGGCGACGTTGTCCAGCAGGGGCACGTCCAGGCGCGGCGCGACCTGCTCGGCCATCCCCGCGAGCGCCGCGCCGCCGAGGATCACGGTGTCGACCTGCCCGCCGTGACCGGCCTGCCGGCAGGCCTCGGCGAGCAGCTCGATGGCGGCGGCCGGATCGGCGGCGAGCTGGCCGCCGGTGCGCTCGACGCAGTGCACCCGCTGCAGCGCCGAATCGAGCCCGAGCTGACGGGCCAGCCGCTCGAGCATCGCCGGCCAGCGCGGCCCGCCGGTGACGATCGCGAACCGCCCTCGCGCGGCCGCCTCGCGCATCGCCGCCTCGGCGAGCCCGATGACCGGCACCGGCAACAGCTCGCGCAGCGCCTCGACGCCGGGATCACCGAAACAGCCGAGCAGCACGCCGTCCAGCGGCCCGCTGTGATCGGCCCAGGCATCGAGCGCCGCATGCGCGGCGATCGCATAGGCGGCCTCGGAAGCGATGAAATCGGCGCCGAAACGCGCGGTGGCGGTGCTGACGGCGACCGACGACCCCAGCAGCGGCGCCATCGCGTCGACCATCCGGCGGGTCACCTCGACCGTGGTGTTGGGATTGATGATGAGGAGGTGCTGCATCGTGCGATCCGGGATTGATCGCACCGATATACCACAGCCACCCGGGGGCGGTTCACCCTGCCCCGTGCCCCCGGCCGGCCCGAAGGCCCTGTGCGCCGGAGAACCTTGCGGCTAGACGCAGTCGCAGACCCGGTTGCGGCCGCTGCGCTTGGCCTCGTACAGCGCCCGGTCGGCCCGGTCGACCAGGCTCTCGCCGCTTTCGCCCAGGTGCCAGGTCGCCACGCCGATCGACACCGTCAGGTTGCCGATCGCCTCGCTGCTGTTGTTGCGGCGGATCTTGCTGCGTTCGACCAGCGCGCGGATGTTGCTCGCCACCACCTTCGCGCCGTCCAGGCCGGTATTGGGCAGCAGCACCGTGAACTCCTCGCCGCCGAAGCGCGCGCCGATGTCCCGGCCCTTGACCAGCGACTTGATCGCCTGGGCAACGCCGCGGATCACCTGATCGCCGAACAGATGACCGTACGAGTCGTTGACCCGCTTGAAGTGATCGATGTCCAGCATCAGCAGCGACAGTTCGCTGTGATCCTGCACCGCCCGCTCCATCATCGCCTTCAGCGCGGTATCGAAGCCGCGCCGGTTCATCAGCGACGTCAGCGGATCGGTCTGCGCTTCCAGCCGCATCCGGTCGAGCTCGTCGGTCAGCCGGTCGATGTCCTGCTTGCCGGCGGACACATTGGCCCGGATCGAATCGAACGCCTCGCTCATCGAGCGGGCGCGCTCCAGCATGTCGCCGACATTGGCCAGCAGCTCGGCACGGTCATCGGTGGACGCGATGCTGCGGCTGAACGACTCGATGTCCTCGTTGAAGCCGCTGGCGCGGCTGTTGGCATCGACCAGCGTGCCCTGCATCTTGCCCAGCACGTCCAGCAGGCCGCTGCGGGCATTGTTCACGGCCATCTCGACCCGGTCGATCATGTAGCGCTTGTACAGATCGAAGGTCACCGCGGTGCTGAGCCGCGCCCCGTTCTGGATGTTGGCGTCGATCTCCTGGCGCAATGCGTCGTTGCTGCCCGCCACGTATTCATACCAGACCGCATAGCTGATCGGCTTGAAGCCGTCGGCATGCTTCGACATCAGCGGCAAGGCCAGTCGCAGCAGTTCGGCGCTTCTCTCGGCAGAATCCTGTTCGGACATGAATCGGCTCGGACGATGACTCCCGGATCATCGGAGACCGGCGGCTGCAGAAGTGCTGCGATAAGACACTGAAAGCGGCTGCATTTCGCCGACCCGCCGCCGGACGGCTGCCGGCCACCGTTCAAAGGCGGTGCGCTGCCGATTCCGGCTATAGTCGGCTGCCAGGAGTCTGAATTCAACGAACCGGAGGATACCGATGTCGATGTTCGATCTGGCAGGCAAGGTGGCGGTGGTGACCGGCGGCAGCCGCGGGATCGGCAAGGCGATCTCGCTGCGGATGGCCCAGCACGGAGCCCGCGTCGTGGTCTCCAGCCGCAAGCTCGACGCCTGCGAGGAGGTGGTCAGCGAGATCCGTACGGCCGGCGGCGAGGCGGTGGCCCGCACCTGCCACATCGCCCACAAGGAGCAGCTCCAGGGGCTGGTCGATTTCACCACCAGCCACTACGGCAGCCTGGACGTGCTGGTCTGCAACGCGGCGGTCAACCCCTACTTCGGTCCGGCCGGCGGCATGCCCGACGAAGCGTTCGATCGCATCATGGACTGCAACGTGCGCAGCAACTTCTGGCTCAGCAACATGGCGATCCCCGGCATGGTCGAGCGCGGCGGCGGCGCGGTCATCATCGTGTCGTCGATCGGCGGCTATCTCGGGTCCGACGTACTGGGCGTCTATTCGATCTCCAAGGCGGCCGACCTGGCGCTGGCCCGCAACATCGCGGTCGAATGGGGCGCGAAGAACATCCGCGCCAACTGCATCGCGCCGGGCCTGATCCGCACCGACTTCGCGCGGGCGCTGTGGGAGAATCCGCAGATCCTCGAGCAGACGCTGCGCACCACGCCGATGCGGCGGATCGGCGAGCCCGACGAGATCGCCGGCGCCGCAGTGTTCCTCGCATCGCCGGCGGGCAGCTACATGAACGGCCAGTCGATGGTCATCGACGGCGGCCGGCTGGCCGGCGCGCCGCGCGGCGGCTGACGCCGCTCAGCCGCCGCGCACCTTCAGCATGATCTTGCCGATGTGCGTCGACGACTCCATCAGCTCGTGCGCCTTCGCCGCATCGGCCAGGTCGAAGCGGGCGTGGATCACCGGCTTCATCGTGCCGCGCTCGACGCGCGGCCAGATCTGCGCACGCAGCTCGCGCGCCATCGCCGCCTTGTCGGCGGCGCTGCGCGGCCGCAAGGTCGAACCGGTGAACGTCAGCCGCTTGACCATCAGCGGCGTGAAGTCCACCTCCGCCTTCGACCCGCCGAGGAACGCGATCTGCACCAGCCGGCCGTCGACCGCCAGCGAGCGCAGATTGCGCGCCACGTAGTCGCCGCCGACCATGTCGAGGATCACGTCGACGCCGCGCTTGCCGGTCAGCTTCGCGACCTCGGCGGCGAAATCCTGCTCGCGATAGTTGATCGCCGCATCGGCGCCGGCGGCCAGGCATGCCCGGGCCTTGTCGGCGCTGCCCACCGTCGTGTAGACGGTGGCGCCCCACGCCTTGCCCATCTGGATCGCGGTCAGGCCGATGCCCGACGAGCCGCCATGCACCAGCAGCGTCTCGCCGGCCTCGAGCCGGCCGCGCTCGATCACGTTGGTCCAGACGGTGAAGTAGTTCTCCGGCAGCGCCGCCGCCTCCTCCAGCGACAGCCCGCGCGGAACCGGCAGCGTCTGCCCGGCCGGCACCGCGACGTACTGCGCGTAACCGCCGCCGTTGCACAGCGCGCAGACCGCGTCGCCGACCGCCACGTCGCGCACCGCGGCGCCGGCCGCCACCACGGTACCCGACACCTCCAGGCCGATGATCGGCGAGGCGCCGGGCGGCGGCGGATAGGAACCGGCGCGCTGCGCGACATCGGGCCGGTTCACGCCGGCCCAGGCGACCTCGATCAGCACCTCGTCGTCGTTGATCGCCGGCAGCGGGCCGGTGGCCGTCGCCAGCACCGACGGTGGGCCGCCGGCGCCGTGTGCCACGTAAGTCATCGTCTGGGGAAGAGCCATCGGGATTGCCTCGCTTCATCGGCCGCCGCATCGGTGCGGGCGGATCAGTGCGCGATTATCGTTGCAAAGCGCAGGTACGGGGACGGTCGTGCGATACTGCACTCGTCTCTGCGGCCCGCATCCTCGTCCCCCCACCGCCCACCGATCATGTCGCGACTGCATTCGTTCGAAGCCGGCGGCTACTCCTTCCTCGAAGGAGGGTTTCCTTATTCCCAGGGGGTCATCGCCAACGCCGGCTTCGCGATCCGCCGCGTGCGCTTCCTGCGCCCGCCGCCGGTGGCGCGCGGCTTCGAGGCGATCGCCAACCACCTGAGCGCCAATTCGCGTCCGCTGACCGCATTGTGCGCGGCCGAGCTGCGTGCGCCGATGCCGTTCAGCTTCGAGGGCTTCCACGAGTTCAACACCGGCTACGTCGAGGTGCTGAAAGCCTGGGGCCTGACGCTGGAGGGTCTGAACCCGGTGGCGCGCAGCAACGTCTGTCCGCTGGCGGCGCCGCCGGCCGAACCGACGTTCCATGCGTTCTGCTACACGGTACCCGCGACCGAGACCGCCGGGTCGGCCGACTTCGTCGTCGCCGGCAGCGGCGAGTGGCCCGAGGGCAGCCCGTTCCCGGAGCGGATCGTCGCCCGCGGCGACGTCAGCGCCGCCGGTCTGGGCCGCAAGGCCGCCTTCGTGATCCAGATGATGCACAACCGCGTCGACGGGCTGCGCGGCGAATGGGAGCGGCTGACCGGCGTGCAGGTGTACACGGTGCACGACTTCCATCCGCTGCTGGCCAGCCACTTCGACGACGAGGGCCTGACGCGGATCGGGCTGACCTGGCAGGTGTGCCGGCCGCCGATCCGTGAGCTCGAATTCGAGATGGACGTGCGCAGCATCGGCACCGAGCTGGTGATCTGACGACGAAGACGGCAGCGCCCGGACGAAGTCCGCGGTCGCCCCACCCCCTCACCGCCGGGGCGGCGCGCCCCCGCCTCACCGGTCCACCGGCAGCTCCAGGCTCTCGCGGATCTCCTCCATCACCACGTAGCTGCGCGATTCGGCCGCGCCCGGCAGCTTCTTCAGCACGTCGCCGAGAAGCTGCCGGTATTCGCTCATCTCGCGGATCCGCGCCTTGATCAGGTAGTCGAAGTCGCCCGACACCAGGTGGCATTCCATCACCTGCGGCACGAACTGCAGCTCGCGCTTGACGCGATCGAACACGTCGCCCGACTTGGCCGACAGCTTGATCTCGACGAACACCAGCAGCTTCAGCCCGAGCGCCGCCGGATCGACCCGGGCATGGTAGCCGGTGATCGTGCCCTCGCGCTCCATCCGCCGGATCCGCTCGGCGCAGGGCGTGGGCGACAGCCCGACCTGCTCGCTCAACTCGGTCACCGAGATGCGCCCGTTGCGCTGCAGGATGCCGAGGATTTTCCGGTCGATACGGTCGAGTTCGCGCATTTTCACTCCCAGCCGCCTTCCGGGCCGCCCGTGCCCGGGCTTTCTCGAAGGAGATGTGATTATTTCAGTGTTTTCCGCTGCCGATCACCCAATAAACTGCATTTTCACACAGCCTTCGATCCGGCCCCGCCCCCCGGTCTTGCAGGAGTGCAGCGATGAAAGTGATCGTCCTCGGCAGCGGCGTGATCGGCACGACCACCGCCTGGTACCTCGCCCGCGCGGGAGCCGAGGTCACCGTCGTCGACCGCCAGCCCGGCCCGGCCCTGGAGACCAGCTTCGCCAATGCCGGCCAGGTGTCGCCCGGCTATTCGACGCCCTGGGCGGCGCCGGGCATTCCGCTGAAGGCGCTCAAATGGCTGTTCGAACGGCATGCGCCGCTGGCGATCCGCGCCGACGGCAGCCTGTTCCAGTTGCGCTGGCTGTGGGCGATGCTGCGCAACTGCTCGGCCGGCCGCTACGCGGTCAACAAGGAACGGATGATGCGGCTGGCCGAATACAGCCGCGAATGCCTGCAGGCGCTGCGTGCCGAGACCGGCATCCGCTACGAGGGCCGCACCGGCGGCACCTTGCAGTTGTTCCGCACCCAGGCGCAGTTCGACGCCGCGCAGCGCGACATCGCGGTGCTGCGCGAATGCGGCGTGCCGTTCGAGCTGCTGGGCCGCGACGAGCTGGCCGGCGCCGAACCGGCGCTGGCCGCCGCCCGCGACCGGCTGGCCGGCGGCCTGCGGCTGCCCAACGACGAGACCGGCGACTGCCAGCTCTTCACGACCCGGCTGGCCGAGCTGGCCGCCGGTGCCGGCGTCAGGTTCCGCTTCGACACCGCGGTGGATGCGTTGAACGTGGAAGGCGACCGGATCAGCAGCGTGCGCGCCGGCAGGCGGGTGCTGCGTGCCGACCGCTACGTGCTGGCGTTCGGCAGCTACTCCCGTCGGCTGCTCGAGCCGCTGGCGATCGACCTGCCGGTGTATCCGGTCAAGGGCTATTCGCTGACCGTGCCGATGACCGATGCCTCGCGGGCACCGGTGTCCACCGTGCTCGACGAGACCTACAAGATCGCGGTGACCCGCTTCGACGACCGGATCCGGGTCGGCGGCATGGCCGAGCTCGGCGGCTTCGATCTGCGGCTGAACCCGCGCCGCCGCGCGACCCTGGAACGGGTCGTCAACGATCTGTTCCCCGGCTGCGGCGACGTCGAAAACGCCGAGTTCTGGACCGGCCTGCGGCCGATGACGCCTGACAGCACGCCGGTCGTGGGTCCGACCCGCTATGCGAACCTGTTCCTGAACACCGGTCACGGCACGCTCGGCTGGACGATGGCCTGCGGCTCCGGCAGGCTGACCGCCGACCTGGTCACCGGCCGGCGGCCGCAGATCAGCACCGAGGGGCTGGCGATCGACCGCTACGGGCGCACCGGCGGCGCCCCGCGCCGTCAGTCGCGCCGCCTGGCCAACGCGGTGCCCAAGATCCCCTTGGGCATATAGATGATGAACAGCACCAGCATCAGCCCGTAGATCGTCAGGTCCACGCCCAGCACCTTGTTGCCGATCCAGACCCGCAGCCCCTCGGACAGCAGCAGCAGCATTACCGCGCCGACCGTCGGCCCGAGCATCACGAACATGCCGCCGGCGATCGCGCCGAACACCATCTGCAGCGAGATGCCGATGCCCGACACGGTGTCGGGATTGACGTAGAGCTGGTACTGCGCGTACAGCACGCCGCCCACGCAGGTCATCACCGCCGACAGCAAGGTGATCGACAGCTTCGTGCGGGTCACGTCGATGCCGATCGAGGCGGCGGCATCCTCCTCCTGGCTGATCGCTTCCAGCGCCAGCCGCGACATGCTGCGGTCGACCCGGTGCCAGACGTAAAGCCCGGCCAGCCAGCACACCAGCACGATGTAGAACCAGACCCGCTTGTCGGCGAACTGCATCCCCCACAGCGATACGCTGGCGCCGTCGACCAGCGCGCTCTTCGGCGTGATGCCCAGCGACCCGCCGCTCTGGTCGCGCAGCGCGACGATGATCAGCCGCGTGACCTCCGACAGCGCCAGGGTGACCAGCGCGAAGTAGTGACCGACGATCTTGAAGCGGAAGCACGGATAGCCGATCACCAGCGCCACCACCGCGGCGATCGCGATGCCCGCCAGCAGGCCCAGCCATGGCGACAGGCCGAAGAAGTTCCACAGCAGCACCACCGAATAGGCGCCGATGCCGAGGAACGCGCCATGGCCGAAGCTGACCATGCCCAGCCGGCCCATGATCGCCCACGAGGTGTAGATGTACGACCACAGCAGCCCCATCACCATCAGGTGCAGCGGGTAGTTGCCCAGCCCCAGCCACGGTGCCACCAGCAGGATCGCCAGCAGGCCCCACAGGATGCGCGGATTCATCGCGGGTGCCCTTTCGTCCGCGGGTGCGCTTTGGTCCGCGGGTGCGCCTTCATCCGCCGGTGCTCTCTCGTCTGTCGTTGTTCTTTCGTCATGTCATCGCCGCTTCGACAGAAGCCCCTCGGGCTTCCAGAACATCATCACGATGAAGAACACGAAGGCGATCACGTATCCCCATTCGAGCTGCAGGAAGAAGCCGCCCACCGAGATGAACTGGGCGAACACGAAGGCCGCGACGAAGCCGCCGATCAGATTGCCCAGGCCGCCCAGCACGCAGATCAGGAAGGTCAGCGGGCCGAACGACAGGCCGATCGCCGGATGCACGTCGTACTGCAGCACCAGCAGGCAGGCGGCCAGCCCGGCCATCGCGCCGCCCATCGCCGAGGTCAGCGCATAGATGTGGCCGGCATTGACGCCCATCAGCGGCATGATCGCGCGGTCCTGGCTGATCGCGCGGATGGCGGTGCCGATGTAGCTGCGGGTCAGGAACAGGTAGGTGGCGGCGATCGCCACCACCGCGACGATGAATGCGACGATGCGTGCCAGCGAGAAGTTCATCTCGCCGATGTTGACACCC
>DAISWF010000057.1:19674-23189 GCA_036826495.1 Burkholderiaceae bacterium | reverse complement strand
AGGGCACCGAGGGCTTCGGGGCGATTCCGTTCGACGGCATGATCCTCGCCCACTCGAACGAGAGCGAGTGGCAGGCGTTCCGCAACAACCGCAACAACGAGGCATTCCTCGACCGGGTCTACATCGTCAAGGTGCCGTACTGCCTGCAGGTGTCCGAGGAGGTCAAGATCTATCGCAAGCTGCTGCGCCACAGCTCGCTGGCGGCGGCGCCGTGCGCGCCCGGCACGCTGGAGATGATGGCCCAGTTCGCGGTGCTCACGCGCATCAAGGAGCCGGAGAATTCCAGCATCTTCAGCAAGATGCGGGTGTACGACGGCGAGAACCTGAAGGACGTCGAGCCGAACGCGAAGACGGTCCAGGAATACCGCGACTTCGCCGGCATCGACGAGGGCATGACCGGCATGTCGACCCGGTTCTCATACAAGGTGCTGTCGGCGGTGTTCAACCACGACCAGACCGAGATCGCGGCGAACCCGGTGCACCTGATGTACGTGCTGGAGCAGCGGCTGCTGCGCGAGCAGTTGCCCGAGGAGAACCAGCGCCGCTCGCTGGAGTTCATCAAGGGTTATCTTGCGCCGCGCTATGCGGAGTTCATCGGCAAGGAGATCCAGACCGCCTATCTGGAGTCCTACTCCGAATATGGTCAGAACATCTTCGATCGTTACGTGACCTACGCCGACTACTGGATCCAGGACGAGGACTATCGCGATCCGGAGACCGGCGAGAGCTTCGACCGCCAGCAGCTCAATGCCGAGCTGGAGAAGATCGAGAAGCCGGCGGGCATTGCCAACCCGAAGGACTTCCGCAACGAGATCGTCAACTTCGTGCTGCGGGCGCGCGCCAACAACGGCGGCAAGAACCCGGCATGGACCAGCTACGAGAAGCTGCGCGAGGTGATCGAGAAGAAGATGTTCTCGAACACCGAGGAGCTGCTGCCGGTGATCTCGTTCAACGCCAAGGCCTCGGCCGAGGACAAACGCAAGCACGAAAGCTTCGTTGCGCGGATGGTCGACAAGGGGTATACCGAAAAGCAGGTGCGCCTGCTGTGCGAGTGGTACCTGCGGGTGCGCAAGTCACAATGAGCACCGCCCGGGGTGCAGGAGTGATTGCGCGATGAGTGGTTGACGCGGGCAAAGGGTTATGTCTGTCATCATCGATCGGCGTCTGAATGACCGCAACAAGAGTGCGGTCAATCGGGAACGGTTCATCAGGCGGTACAAGTCCCACATCCAGCGCGCGGTCAGCGACATGGTCGCCGAACGCTCCATCAAGGACATGGAGCGCGGCGGCCAGGTCAACATCCCGATCAAGGACATCTCCGAGCCGTCGTTCCGTCACGGGTCCGGCGGCGATCGTGAAACGGTCCACCCGGGGAATCGCAAGTTCCAGCCCGGCGACAAGATCGAGCGGCCGCGCGGCGGCGAAGGCGGCGGCGGCAAGGGCGAAGGCGGCGAAGGCGACGGCCAGGACAGCTTCGCGTTCACGCTGTCGCGCGAAGAGTTCATGCAGATCTTCTTCGACGACCTGGAGCTGCCGAACATGGTGCGCACCACCGTCGGCGAGATTCGCGAGAACAAGCTGCAGCGGGCCGGCTACACGCCGCAGGGCGCACCGACCAACCTGTCGGTGCCGCGGTCGCTGCGCAATGCGCTGGGCCGCAAGATCGCGCTGACCGCCGGCAGCCGGCGGCGCCTGCACGAGCTGGAAACGCGGCAGGCCGAGCTGGAGGCGAAGTCGCCGCGCACCGATTCCGAGGAAGCCGAGCTGGGCCTGATCAGCGCCGAGATCGAGATGCTGAAGGCGAAGATCGACAAGGTGCCGTTCCTCGAGCATCTGGATCTGCGCTACCGTCACCGGGTGCTGGTGCCGCAGCCGATGAGCCAGGCGGTGATGTTCTGCCTGATGGACGTGTCGGCGTCGATGGACGAGAACAAGAAGGACCTGGCCAAGCGGTTCTTCACCTTGCTGTATCTGTTCCTGACGCGCAAGTACGAGCGGGTCGAGGTGGTGTTCGTCCGCCATACCGACGACGCCGAGGAGGTCGACGAGGACCGGTTCTTCCACGACCCGAAGACCGGCGGCACCGTCGTGCTGTCGGCGCTGCACCTGATGCACGAGATCATCGAGGCGCGCTTTCCGGCCACCGCGTGGAACATCTACGGCGCGCAGGCGTCCGACGGCGATGCGTTCGGCGCGGACCCGGAGAAGAGCCGCGGCTTCCTGCAGGACAAGCTGCTGCCGCTGTGCCGCCACTTCGCGTACGTCGAGACCACCGACGAGCACTCGCGGCTGTCGACCCTGGCCGCCGCCTATCGCCGAATCGAGGCGCCGCACTTCGCGATGCGCGAGGTCACCGAGCGGCGCGACATCTTCCCGGTATTCCGTGGGCTGTTCAGCAGCAAGACCACGGCCTGAGCGCCATGTCATACATCGTTTCACCCGCCTCCGCCCTGACCTCCACCCATGACCGGGCGACGCCCAACGGCCGCCGGCAGCCGCTGTCGCACGGCGCGGAGTGGACCTTCGAGCTGATCTCGGAATACGACCGGGCGATCCGCGAGATCGCCGTCAACGAGTTCAAGCTCGACTGCTATCCGAACCAGATCGAGATCATCAACAGCGAGCAGATGCTCGATGCCTATGCGTCGGTCGGGCTGCCGATCGGCTATCCGCACTGGAGCTTCGGCAAGGAATTCATCCGCAACGAGCACGCGTACCGCAAGGGCGCGCGCGGGCTGGCCTACGAGATCGTCATCAATTCCGATCCGTGCATCGCGTACCTGATGGAAGAGAACAGCATGCCGCTGCAGGCGCTGGTCATCGCCCATGCGAGCTACGGCCACAACTCGTTCTTCAAGGGCAACTACCTGTTCCGGCAGTGGACCAGCGCCGACGCGATCATCGACTACATGGTTTTCGCCCGCAAGTACGTGATGGACTGCGAGGCGCGCTACGGGGTCGGCGTCGTCGAGGAGACGATCGACGCCTGCCACGCGCTGATGGACTTCGGCGTCAATCGCTACCGGCACCCGCGGCCGCTGTCGGCGGCCGACGAGCTACGGCGGCTGCGCGAGCGCGAAGAGTATCTGTGGAAGCAGTACGACGAGATCTGGCGCACCGTGCCGTCGAAGGCGCGCGAATCGGAACGGGGCTCGCAGGCGGTGTTCCCGGAGGAGCCGCAGGAGAATCTGCTGTACTTCGTCGAGAAGTACGCGCCGAAGCTCGCGCCGTGGCAGCGCGAGCTGGTCCGCATCGTCCGCAAGATGGCCCAGTACTTCTATCCGCAGGGCCAGACCAAGGTGATGAACGAGGGCTGGGCCACGTTCTGGCACTACACGATCCTGAACCGGCTGTACGACAAGGGGCTGGTCGACGACGGCTTCATGCTGGAGGTGCTGCAGTCGCACACCAACGTGGTGACGCAGCGCGGCTTCGACGAGCAGGGCTACGGCGGCATGAATCCGTACGCGCTGGGCTTCGCAATGATGAGCGACCTGCGGCGCATCTGCGAGAAG
>DAISWF010000057.1:6186-19651 GCA_036826495.1 Burkholderiaceae bacterium | reverse complement strand
CCGCCAGTGGTTCCCCGACATCGCCGGCGGCGACTGGCTGAAGGTGCTGGACTTCGCGATGCGCAACTACAAGGACGAGTCGTTCATCGGCCAGTACCTCTCGCCGCGGCTGATCCGCGAGTTCCACCTGTTCGCGGTGGCCGACCACGAGCAGGAAGACCATCTGGAGATCGACTCGATCCACAACGAGGACGGCTACCGGCGCGTGCGCAAGCTGCTCGCGCAGCAGTACAACCGCGACAACCAGTTGCCCGACATCCAGATCGTCCGCTACGAGCGCGACGGCAACCGCAGCCTGACCCTGCGGCATCAGCTCCACCGCAACCGCCGGCTCAACGATGACCGGCACGAGGTGCTGAAGCACCTGCACCGGCTGTGGGGCTTCAGCGTGCGGCTGGAGACGGCCGACGAGCGCGGGCGGGTGCTGCGCAGCGAGGAAGTGACGGACTGATCGATCCGGCCACCGCATCGCCGGCGCGGGAACGCCGCTCGCTACAATGGCCCCGATGCGCCCTGCCCGGCGCACTCCCGAGGAAACTGCGATGACCCTGCCCCGATTCCGTCCCGTGTTGCCGGTCCTGCTGGCCGCTGCAGCGCTGCTGAGCGGCTGCGTCGGCATCGGCATCGGCGTGCCGGTCGCACCCGGCGTGTCGGTCGGTGTCGGCGTCGGCTCGGGCGGCGTGACGGCCGGCGTCGGCACCGGCGTCGGGCCGCTCGGCGTCGGCGTCGGCGTCAACCAGCGCGGCCAGGTGGTCGGCGGAGCCGGGGTCGGCGCCAGCGTGCCGGTCGGCGGCGCGCGGGTCGGGGTCGGCATCGGCACGGGCATGGTGCTGCACGGGCCAGGGGCGGCGTACTAGCGCGGGTCCGCATCACTGACGGGCTCCCGGCGGGACCCTGACGCGGCCGCTCTGCGAATCAGCCTGCCGGCGGGTCTTCGTTCCCGTCCCCTTCGTCTAGCGCGCCGCTCTCCAGCAGCCGACGCCGCAGCCGCTCGAAGCCTTCGTCGCGATCGGTGTAGAGCTCGCGGATCAGCGCGCGGTCGGCATCGCGACGGGCTTCGATGAACGCGCGCAAACCGTCGCGGTGCCACGGCTGCAGGTTGCGGTCGATGGCCAGCACCAGCTCGGCGACCAGTGCCGCGTCGACGCGCTCGGGCGTGGTCAGGAACACCGGCGCCTCGGGCGGCAGGTGCGCGAGCAGCTCGGCCAGCGCGCGCTCGCGGTCCGGCGAGGCGATCGCCGCGAACTCGGGCAGGCGCGGCACGATGCCGTCGGCATCGGCAAGCCAGCCGGAGACCAGCCAGTGCACCGGATCGTCGTCGGTGCGCGGGCGCTCGTCGCCCGGCGACGCCTGCGGATCGTCGCGCGGGAACGCGCGGATCACCAGGCCGAGCCAGGCGCCGGGACGTGGGCGCACCAATAGCCGCCGGCGCAATGTAGCGAGCAGCGGGTTGCTGCTCATCGAGCAGCGCCGCGCGGAGCCGCCGGCGACGCGGCGTCACGGGTCAACCCTGCAGCCTCCTGCGTCCCCAACCACCAGATCGTGCCCCAGGCATCCTGCACGCCACCGCGCAGATCGTCGTCCGGACGCTTGCGCTCCGGCGGCTGCACGACACTGGCTCCCACCGCGACGGCGCGATCGAATGCCGCGCGAACGTCGCGGACGTAGAGGTGCAGATGGATCGAGCGCTGCGCGCATCCGTTGCCGCACCGCCGATCATCAGGACACTGTCGTCGATCCGGACCTCGGCGTGCATCAGCGATCCATCGGGCCGATCGAAGCGGCGCAGCAGCTTGCCGTCGAAGGCCTGCTGGAGAAATGTGATCAAGGCGGGAGCGTCGTCGCAAATCAGATAGGGGCTCAGCGACGGATACCCCGCGGGTTTCCAGTCATTCATGGGAAACTCCCCGGTCAGTCCGCCGACGGGTCATTTGATCGCCAGCAGTTCCACCTCGAACGCCAAGGTCGCGTCCGGCGGAATGACGCCGCCCGCGCCGCGGGAGCCGTAGGCGGTGGCCGGCGGACAGGTGAGCCTGGCCTTGCCGCCGACCTTCATCTTCTGCAGACCCTCGGTCCAGCATGGGATCACGCGGTTCAGCGGAAACTCGGCCGGCTGGCCGCGCTTGTAGGAGCTGTCGAACTCCGTGCCGTTGTCGAGCGTGCCGCGGTAGTGGACCGACACGGTGTCGGAGGCCTTGGGCGCCGCGCCCGAGCCGGCGCGGGTGTGCTCGATGGCCACCCCGGACGACAGGGTTTCCTTTGCGCCCTGCGCGAAGGCGTGGGTGCCGAGCAGAGCGGCGAACAAGGCGGCGAGCGGCAGCGTGGCGTGTCTCATGGCGGGTCCCGGGACGGTGAGCACCGCATGATGCCCGAAGCAGCCCGGCGGATCGATCGTCCGGGTTCGGGCCCGGCTTTGTCCATCAGGGGGCGAGGTCATCGAACAGGCGCTGCGCCGCCGGGCGCCGGCATCAGGTCGGCCACCATCGGCATCGATTTCCAGGCTGCCGGCGGCGGCTCGTGACCCGGTCGCGGCACGTCGGCAGACGGTTCGATACCGGAACTGCGATGGATGTAGCGCGGACAGTTCGGAAAGATCCGATCGGTGCGCACGCGCACCACGAGTTGCGCGCCATGGTGGCGCGCGAGCGCGTCGGCGTCGACCAGCACGCTCGCCCGGCCGTTCACGCGCAGCCGTTTCGGCGAATCGAAGTCGATGAACAGCAGACCGACGGCGGGGTTCGCCAGCAGGTTGCCGAGACTTCGGAACTGGCCGTTGCCGTCGTAGCTCGGAAACTCGAGCTGGTCGGGTGCGATCACGCGCACGAAGCCGGCGTCGCCGCCCTTGTACGAGCAGTCCGGCCGCCCTTCGGCGTCGGAGGTGGCCAGGAAGAACATCGTACGGCTCTCGATGAACGCGCGGTCTTCGTCGCGCAGCACACGCCGGCCGAGTCGCTCGTCGAGCCGATCGGCGAGCCGCCGCGTGTCGAAGCGGTCCTGCAGCTCGCGCATGCCGGAGTGATACACGGAGTCGCTCATGGTGGTCATCCTTCGTCGGGCGGGTCGGTCGTGCATGGCCTGCGTCTGGCCCATAGCATCAACGATGCGCTGCCAGCGTTGTAAAGAGCGTTGTAACGCACGTTGCATCCGGGTCGAAACCGCAGAGACGGCCTGCGATTGCGCGCTCTCCGGTTCCATGCCATCATCGACATACACACAGAAGGTGTATCGTGACGGACGTCCGGACCAATATCGTTCTCGACGACAAACTGGTGCGCAAGGCGATGAAGCGCGCCGGGGTGAAGACCAAGCGAGAGGCGGTGCACAAGGCACTGGAAGCGTTCGTCCAGGAACCTGATTTCGAGGGCTTGCTGGCGTTGCGCGGCAGCGGCGGTGTGCTGGAAAGCTATGACCCCAAGGCGACCGCGCCGTCGAAATAGGGTATGACCTGCCGTGATCGTCGATTCATCGGTGCTGATCGAATACCTGCGTTCAGGCAGTGCGCCAAGCGCCGACCGGATCGACAGGGAGTTGCATGCCGGCCGTCCCATCTGCCTGCTGCCCACGGTCCTGCAGGAAACCTTGCAGGGCGCACGTAACCCGGCAGTGTTTCTGCGCTGGAGCAAGGTGCTGGGCAGTTTCCCGGTATTGGTTACCGCCAGTGCGCGCGATACCGCCGTTGCTGCTGCCGGACTCTACGCACGCTGCCGCTGGGCCGGCTTCACGCCACGCAGCAGCAACGACTGCCTGATTGCCGTCTGCTGCATCGAATTGAATCAGTCGTTGCTGCAACGCGATCGAGACTTCGACGCGATCGCGGGTATCGATCCGCGCTTGCAGTTGGCGGCGTAGGCGGCCTCCGTCCGCGATACGAGCGCGACGACCGGCTGCCCCTCCTCTCAAAGGCCCAGGATCCGGCCGATCTCGGTCAGGAACAGCCCGTCGCGGCGCAGCTCGTCGCCGGCCGGGCCGGCGGTCTTCTCGATGCGCACGCGCAGCGCGTGCAGCGAATCCTGGATCCAGCCGTGGCGGCGATGCGGCGACTCCAGGTGCTCGCGCAACGTCGCCAGTTCCTCACGCAGCCCCTGCACGTCGGCCGACCGCGGGTCGGCGCGCGACAGCTCGCGCTCGAGGTCGGCGATCAGTTGGCGCACCCGCGCCATGTCCAGCCCGCGACCCGGCTCCCCTGCGGCCAGGCCATCAGAATCGTCGTTGCTCACTGCAGCCCCCTGATTGCATCGATGATGCAAGCGTACCTCGGCGCGCGCTGCGCGGGTTGATGCCGCTCATCCCTCGATCGCAGCCCTCTCAGATGACATGATCCATCGTCAGGCCAGGGTCGTCGCCGCGCACCGGGCCGATGACGCGGCCCGGCACGCCGACCACCGTGGTGTGCGGCGGCACATCGTGCAGCACCACGCTGCCGGCGCCGACCCGGGCGCCGTCGCCGATCCGGATGTTGCCGAGCACCGTGGAACCAGCCGACAGCAGCACGCCGCGGCCGACCTTCGGGTGGCGGTCGCCGCGTTCCTTGCCGGTGCCGCCCAGGGTGACGCCCTGCAGCATCGACACCTCGTCGCCGACCACCGCCGTTTCGCCGATGACTACGCCGGTGCCGTGATCGATGAAGAGGCCCGAACCCAGCTTCGCGGCCGGGTGGATGTCTACACCGAATGCCAGCGACGACCGCCCTTGAAGATGCAGCGCCAGGAAGCGGCGGCCCGCGCTCCACAGGCGATGGCCGATCCGGTACGCCTGCAGCGCATGGAAGCCCTTGTGGTTGACGAACGGATTCAGCGCCCCGTGCGCCGCCGGATCGCGGTCGACCGCGGCCCACAGGTCGCGGCAGACGGCCGCCGCCAGCCCGCCGTCGTCGGTCAGCACCTCGCCGCACAGCCCCCGCAGATCGGCGGCCGGCATCTCCAGCGACGCCAGCTTGCCGCCGATCATCCAGGCGACCGCATCGGCCAGTCCCTCGCGGTTCAGCACATGGTTCAGCAGCACCGGCGCCAGCAGCGGCTCGCCGCGGGCCAGTTCGTGGGCTTCGCGGCGCAGCGCGGCCCAGGTCGAGTCGACGTCCATCGTTTCCTCGGAGTCATGTCCGGACCCCGACGATGATTCCACAACCGGGGAGGATCCGCATGCCGTGGGGCCCGTCTGCGGCGCGTCTGCAGCCTGTCCGCAGCCGGCCAGGGGATGCGGATCCGCGCCGAAACCGCCCGCCCGCCGCGCGGCGAATCGACGGCGGCGGAAGCGGTCCCGGCGCCGCTCAGACGGCCACGCCGTTCAGCAGCCCGGTCTTCGGATGGCAGTTCAGATACTCGAACTGCTGCTGCTCGGCGGTGAGCACGCTGACCTCGTGGTAGAGCCTGAGCTTCAGATCGAAGTTCAGCTCCTGCACGATGCGCATGAACGTGCCGAAGATCGCCACGTGGGTGGGATGCGACTCCGACCAGCGCTCCATGTCCGCCAGGCTTCGCCAGTAGGAAAGGCCGAAGCTCTTCTGCTGCGGCTGACCGTCTGCGCCCAGGTGCGTCATGTAGCGGTTGGTGAAGCAGCCGATCGGCACGCCCCGGTCGCGCAGATAGTCCATGCCCTCGCGCAGCACCGGCTCCATCTGCTCGAGGTACAGCGTGCGCTCGCGGTCGACGGTGTCGGTCCATTCCTGGCCCGAGCGGATCATCGCGACGTTGTGCGCCGGCACGACGCCGACGCGGGCACCCGGCTTCCAGCCGCCGACGACGCCCAGCCGTCCCTCCGGCTTCATCGGATCGGTCTGCGACAGCGGGATGCGGTCGCGCATGCCGCCCCAGTAGGCGTGTTCCTGCACGTCGCCGCTCAACCCGCTGGCGGTGACCGCCACGCCCTCGAAGCGGTCAGGCGTGGAGAACAGCGTCTCGTAGCGCTGCACCGGCGGGCAGACCACTTCGCGGAACAGGCCGACCGGCCCGGCCAGGCGGTCGTCGTCGCCCCACCAGCGCTGCAGCGCCGGCTGGGCCCACCATCGATCGTGGCGGGCCGGGTCGTCCCAATAGGCGATCAGCATCAGCGTGTCGTAACCGGCCTCGTCGCGGTACCGGGCGATGTCGTGATGCCCGGGGCGCAGTTCGGGATCGCCGCCGGCGGCCGCGTCGAGGAACTGGCGCAGCGCCGCACAGGCGGCGGCAGTATGCCCGGCATCGCGGTACTGCACGCCGTAGTACGCCATCACCACCTGCGAGACCGACGAAGGGTGCCGGGCCACCCAGGCCGGGTAAGGCGGCGCGTAGTCGTCCGGGATCCGCCGTTCGCGGGTGCGCGGACAGAGCAGATGCTCGGGAATGGCGGATTCCATCAGGCGGCCTTCACGGTGGCGGTGGTGATCGGCACGACGGTGTCGGACGGCGCGGCCGGCGGGGCCTCGTCGCCGGCTAATTCCATGCCGGGCATCAGGGGCGACACCACCCGGTCGCCGGGCGTGCGGTTGAACAGCAGCCGGGTCACGTCGGGGCGGGCATAGTGGCCGCTCGGGTCCGCCGCCGCCTTGGCCAGCGAGATCATCGACAGGTCGATGTCGGCATAGACGATGCCCTCCTGGTCTTCCGGGATCGTCTGGCCGAGCGGCGAGCCGTCGGGCGCATAGATCCGGGCGAAGCCGCCGCCCGGCTTCAGCAGCATCTTCTTCATGTCGTCGGTGCACAGCATGTCGACCATCTGCTGCGACACGGTGGCGCACGGCGCCAGCACGAAGCACTGGCCCTCGGCGGCATACAACTGGCTCGCCGCGTTGTTGACCTCCGGCCCCAGCGCATAGGCGGCGCCGCGGTACAGCGAGAAGCTGGGCCAGGCGGCGACGTGGATCTGCTCGTTCTGCGAGTACATCGCGTACTTGGTCAGCGGCTGCAGGTGCTCCCAGCAGCAGAGCTGGCCGATGTTGCCGATCGGCGTGCGGCAGACGGTCAGGTGGCTGCCGTCGCCTTCGCCGAAGATCGTGCGCTCGACGTGCGTCGGCTTCAGCTTGCGGCGGCTGAACACGGTGCGCCCCTGATCGTCGATCAGCGACTGCCCCATGTACAGGCTGCCGCCGGCCTTCTCGCTGTAGCCCAGCGACACCCAGATGCCGTGCCGGCGGGCGGCGTCGGCGATGCGCTGGAACTCCGGCGAGCCGAGCACCAGCGAGTTGTCGTGATAGCGCTGCACGAACTGCATGCCCCAGGCCGGGGAGTCGAGCCAGGCGAACCACGGATAGCCGGGGATCCAGGTCTCGGGGAACGCGATCAGCTTCGCGCCCTGGCCGGCGGCTTCGCCGATCAGCGCGATCGCCTTGTCGATCGTCGCGTCCAGGTCCAGGAAGACCGGCGCCGCCTGGATCGCGGCGACCTTGAGCTTGGGATGGGTGGGGGTGGGCATGCGAAGTCTCCTCCGGGGGGGGGTACGGGAACGTGCGGTGAACGGGCAATGAACGCGCAATGAACGCGCAGGTGCACCGGCATGGTGGAACCGGCCGCACCGGGCGGCTTGCCTGTGTCTCGCCGATTTCTTGACTCCGCGTCGCGGGGACGTGGCGCCGGCGGGCGCAGGGGGTAACATGTTCACCGACGCCCACCGGAAGGCCGACGATGGCGCAGTTGCTGAGCACCGAGGCAGTCACCGCGAAGGACCGTCTCGCCTACTGGATCGACGCGATCTGCGACGTCTACGTGCAGCTCGACTGCGTCAGCGGCCGCGACGGCGATTTCGACGGATCGATCCACCAGCACAAGCTGGCGCATCTCGATCTGTCCATCGTCCGTTCACAGGCCCAGCACGTGCTGCGCACGCCGCGCCAGATCGGCCGCGCCAGCGAGGACTTCTTCCTGGTCAGCATCCAGACACAGGGCTGCGGCATCGTCCGACAGGACGGGCGCGAGGCGGCGCTGATGCCGGGCGACTTCGCCCTCTACGACAGCACCCGCCCCTACGATCTGATCTTCGGCGACGCATTCGAGCAGATCGTGCTGATGCTGCCCGGCGAGCAGTTGCGTGCGCAGCTCAAGCACACCGAGGAGCTGACCGCGACCGCGGTGTCGGGCCGCGAAGGCGCCGGCCATCTGCTGATCGACATGATCGGCACCCTGCGCAACGACGTCGACGCCCTGCAGCCGGCGTCGGCCGCCGCGGTGGCCGACGGCGTGCTGAACATCCTGGTCGCCGGGCTGCGGACGATCCCGGCTGCCCAGCGCAGCCGACCGAGCGAGCTCGCTGCCTGGCATCTGCAGCGGATCAAGGCGCGAGTGCGCGAACGGCTGCGCGACCCGGCCTTGTCGGTGGCGACGCTGGCCGCCGACCTGTGCCTGTCGCCCGGCCACCTGCACCGGCTGTTCGCGACCGAACCGCAGCCGCTCGCCCACTACATCTGGGCGCAGCGGCTGGCCGCCTGCCATCGCGACCTCGCCGATCCGCGGCTGGCGGCCCGCAGCATCAGCGACATCGCCTATGGCTGGGGCTTCAACGACACCGCGCACTTCAGCCGCGCGTTCCGCGAGCGCTACGGCATGACGGCGCGCGAATGGCGGGCGCAGGCGGCGGTACGCTGACACTCTGCCGCGGTTCATCCGGCCGGCACCGGCGATGGCGATGGCGGCTAGCGATGGCGGACAGCGATGGCGGATAGCGAACTTAGACCGCTGCCTGCTGCCTGTTCACCGCTTCCAACAGCAGGACACGCCCCAACAGAAGAAGAGCCGTCTGTCGGTAGTGTGTGTTTCCGTAGTGAGTCAGAAAGCTGTATTCAATACAGCTTTCTGACTCACTACCCAATACGACCACCACGAACATCTTGCCGCCGGCCGGCAATGTCGGCGGTAAACTCTCAGGATGAAAACCGTCACCCTCCCGTCCGGCGAACCAGTACCGGCGATCGGCCTGGGCACCTGGCGGATGGGTGAGTCAGGCGCTCGCCGCGCCGCTGAAGTGGCCGCGGCGCGCGAGGCGCTGGACTTCGGCTATCGGCTCATCGATACCGCCGAGATGTACGGCGACGGTGGGGCCGAGGAGGTCATCGGCGAAGCGCTGGCCGGCCATCCGGTCGGCCGCGAGCAGGTGTTCCTGGTCAGCAAGGTGTATCCGCACAATGCGTCACGCAGCGGCGTGCTGGCGGCCTGCGCGCGCAGCCGGCGCCGGCTGCGGGTCGAGCGGATCGACCTCTATCTGCTGCACTGGCCGGGCTCGGTGCCGATCGGCGAGACGGTGGATGCGTTCGAGACCTTGAAGGCACGCGGCGAGATCGGCGAATGGGGCGTCAGCAACTTCGACGTGGCCGAGCTCGAAGAACTGGCCGGCGTCACCGGGGGCGAGCGCTGCGCGGCCAATCAGGTCTACTACAGCGCGTCGCACCGCGGCGTCGAGTTCGAGCTGCTGCCGTGGCAGCGCGCCCGGCGGATCCCGACGATGGCCTATTCGCCGATCGACCAGGGCGCACTCGGCGGCCATCGCGCGCTGACGCAGATCGCCGGCAGGCATCGCGCCACCGCCGCGCAGGTGGCGCTCGCCTGGCTGCTGCGGCACCCGGACGTCATCGTCATTCCGAAGGCGGTGGACCCCCGGCATCTGGCCGACAACTTCGCGGCGGCATCGCTGACGTTGACCGAAGAGGATCTGGCCGACATCGACCGTGCGTTCCCGCCGCCACGTCGCAAGGCGCCGCTGGCGATGTTGTGAACGCCGGCGATCCAGCCGCCGCGTGAGTGCCGGCTGCATGCAGTACCGGCGTGCACCCGGCGGCAGCGCCGGATCAGCGCCGCCGCCCCGGCTTGCGCCGCCGCTCCAGCTCGTCGTACAGCGCGACGAACTCCTGCGTGACCTTGTGCGACGGCGCGAACCAGATCATCGGCTTGGCCGCCTCGTGCGACTCGGCGATCTTCACCGACGACGACAGCATCGTGTCGAGCACCGGCAGCTTCTCGTCGATCAGCTCCTGCACGATGCGCTGGGGCTGCGACGCCCGCGCGACGAACTGGTTGACGACGATGCCCTCGACCCGCAGCTTCTCGTTGTGGTCGTCGCGGATCTCGTCGACCGACTCCAGCAGCCCGTACAGCGCCTGCCGCGAGAAGTCGTCGCAGTCGAACGGGATCAGACAGGCATCGGCGGCGATCAGCGCCGAGCGGGTGTAGAAGTTCAGCGCCGGCGGCGTGTCGATGACGATCTCGTCGTAGCCCTGCAGCTCGTCGAGCGCCTTGCGCAGCTTCAGGATCTTGGAGCGCGACTCGAGCTTGCTGTGCAGGTCGGCCAGATCGCGGCTGGCCGGCATCACGTCCAGATTCTCGAACGGGGACGGATGGACGTATTCCTCGGGATCGATCGCCGACAGCCGGTAGGACAGGCTCTGGTCGAAGAAGTCCGCCACCGTGGGCTTCGCCCCGGCGGCCGCCTCGCCCAGCAGATAGCGGCTGGCATTGGCCTGCGTGTCGAGATCGACCAGCAAGGTGCGCCGCCCGCGCGACGCCGCGATCGCGGCGAGATTCGCGGCGATCGTCGATTTGCCGACCCCGCCCTTCTGATTGAACACCACACGCTTCACGGATCACTCCGACATCGGGATTCACTGGCCGGCCCGGACCGTTCACCGCATCGGTCGGGACGGGCGCAGTTTACCCGGACGGCGTTTCAACGTGACGTCATGATCCGCAGGCGCATCGTCGTCAGGCCGGACCGCGGGGGCCGGCTCCATTCGGACCGCCGGAGCCCGTTACCCCTGAAGGGAGGTCAGCAGCGCGTCGCCGACCTCGAGCCCCTGCTGCTCGGCGCAGCGGCGCAGCGCCTCGCGGCGCGCCCCCGGCAGGCGCACGCCGTCGTCGCGCAGCAGCTCGGCGATCAGCACCTCGATGCGGTCCAGGTAGCAGGCGGTGCCGGCCAATGCGCCGGGATCGACGACGATGAACGCCTGGCCGATGCGCGGCCGGTTGCCCTCGTCGACGAAGAAGCTCGACGCCTCGAAGCCGAACGCGGCGCCGGTCAGCGCGGTGACCAGCAGCTCGACGACGAGCGCCAGCATCGCGCCCTTGGGGCTGGTCGCGGCGCCGATCGGCAGCATCGATCCCTCGAGACCGGCCTTCGGGTCGGTGGTCGGATTGCCGTCGCCGTCGAGCGCCCAGCCGGCCGGAATCGCCCGGCCCTCGCGCGCCGCCACCATCAGCTTGCCGCGTGCGACCTCCGACAGGCTCAGGTCGATCATCAGCGGATCGCCGCCGCGGCGCGCGAAGATCGCCGCGACCGGATTGGTGCCGAACACCGGATGACGGCCGCCGGCCATCGGCATCGCCGCCGGCGAGTTCGCCAAGCCCAGCCCGACCATGCCGGCCGCGGCAACCGGCCGCAGGTGATCGACGACGACGCCGCAGTGATGGCTGTTCGTGACGCCGGCGAAGGCCACGCCATGCGCACGGGCGCGCGTCACCGCCTCGGCGACGGCGAGCTCGCAGGCGGCGAACGCCAGCCCGTCGCAGGCATCGACGAGCACCGCGCCGCCGCGCCAGGCGCGCAGCACCGGCACCGCGGCGCCGTCGACGCGGCCATTGCGCAGGTGCGTCGCATACTGCGCGACCCGCGCCAGGCCGTGCGAGCCCAGCCCCTGCGCCTCGGCCAGCACCAGCGCGCGTGCCGCCGCCTCGGCCATCGCCGGGTTCGCGCCGGCACGCTGCAGCGCCTGCGCGACGAGCTCGCGCGCCGCGTCGAGCGACAGCGTGGTCACTCAGCGGCGCCCGGCCGCCGGAAGCCGCCGGGGCGCCGGCGGCCTGGATGGACGCAAGGGCCCGGTCATGTCAGGCCGACTCGTACAACCGCGTCAGCACGAACTCGCGGTGACCGAGCGCCTCGGCCGCGGTCAGTCGGCCGTTGGCGGTGCGCAGCATGCATTCGAGCAGCTTGTCGCCGGCCTGATCGAGCGTCAGCTCGCGCTGCAGCAGCGCCGACGTGTCGACGTCGATGTGCTCGCTCATCAGCCGCACCGTGCGCGGATTCGCGCAGATCTTGATGACCGGCAGGACAGGGTTGCCGATCACGTTGCCCTGCCCGGTCGGGAAGAAATGCACGGCGAAGCCCGAGGCCGCGCACAGCGTCACCATCTCGGCCGCCGCGCTCGACGAGTCCATGAACCACAGGCCCGGGTGGGTGGGCATCTCGGCCTTGTCGATCACGCCGTCGACGGTGCACTTCTTGCCGATCTTCTGGATGTTGCCCAGCGCCTTCTCCTCGATCGTCGTCAGGCCGCCGGCGATGTTGCCCTTGGTCGGCTGGCTCTCCGACAGGTCGGTGGTCTTGTGGCGCTCGATCACCTGCTGGTAGCGGTCGAACATGAACATGAACTTCTCGCGCACCGCGTCGTTCGCGCAGCGCGCGGCGACGATCTGCTCGCCGCCGGTGATCTCGGTCGTCTCGCCGAAACACAGGTAGCTGCCCAGCGCATGCAGCTTGTCGAACGCGTTGCCGACCGTCGGGTTGCCGCCGCAGCCGCTGGTGGTGTCGCTCTCGCCGCACTTGGTCGACACCCACAGCTCGCTGATCGGGCAGCGCTCGCGCTGCTTCTCGCTCGCCCACTGGACGAACTCGCGCGCCGAGCGGCTGGCGCGCAGGATCGTCGCGTGATCGCCATGGCCTTCGATGCCGTAGCCGACCACCGGCTTGCCGGTGGCGGCGATGCCTTCGACGACCTTGCCGGTCCAGCCGTCCTCGATGCCGATGACGACGACCGCGGCGACGTTGGGATTGCAGCCGGTGCCGATCAGCGTGCGGAAATGCAGATCGAGGTCGGCGCCGAACTGCAGCCTGCCGTACGGGTGCGGGATGGCCAGCGCACCCTTGATGTTGTGCGCGACCGCTTCGGCGGCGGCATTCGACAGGTCGTCGACCGGCAGGATGATCACGTGATTGCGCACGCCGACGCGGCCGTTCTCGCGCCGGTAGCCGAGGAAGGTGGTATCGCTGGAGATGACGGGCATGACGGTTCCTTCGGGATCGGCTGGCTCACCAGCGCTTGGTCTTGATGTTGTGCACGTGGGCATGCTCGCCGGCCTTGATCGGCGCGACCACCTTGCCCATGTCGATGCCGTACTTCCATACGGTGTCGCCCGGGCTCATGTCGCGCAGCGCGACCTTGTGACCGATCGGGATGTCCTGGACGGCGCGCACGCTCGCGCGCTTGTCCTCGTCCATGATCCAGCCCTCGAGGTCCATGCCGGCCTTCACCCCCTCGACGACCACGACCGCCACCGTGTCGCGGGCGTCGTGCAGCACGAAATGAATCATCAGCGTGTCTCCTGTGCGGCCGGCGCGCACCGAAAGGATCCGGACGGAGGGCCCGGGCGCCGACGACGTGCCCAGTCTGCTCGACCGCATCCAGGCGGTCAAACAAGTCATTCATATGACTCGCGAAGCCCGCCATTGAGCAACCGGCGATCGACCGTCACAATGCCGCGGATGTCGACCTCCACCAGTGCCCGCCCGCCTCTCC
>DAISWF010000057.1:0-6176 GCA_036826495.1 Burkholderiaceae bacterium | reverse complement strand
GATGCGCCGCTCTATCGCGTGGTCAAGCGCGCGCTGCTGCACGCGATCGAAGCCGGGCACTGCCCCGCCGGCTGCCTGCTGCCGAACGAGACGACCCTGGCCGCCCGCTTCGGCGTGTCGGTCGGCACCTTGCGCCATGCGGTCGACGAGCTGGTGGCCGAGCACCTGCTGGTGCGCCGGCAGGGCCGCGGCACGTTCGTCGCGGTGCACAACGCCGACCGCTTCCTGTTCCAGTTCTTCCACGTCGAGCGCGCCGACGGTCTGCACCAGATTCCGCAGGTCGACCTGATCGGCTTCGAACGGGTGCGGCTCGATGACGATGCCGCCGAAGCGCTCGCGATACGGCCGGGCCTGGCGGCATTCCAGATCGACAACCGGCTGCGGCTGCAGGGCCGCGCGGTGATCCACGACCGGCTGACGGTGCCGGCGCTGCTGTTCAGAGGGCTGACCGAACGCCGGCTGCGCGAGCGGCCGAGCACGATCTACCACCTGTACCAGACCGGCTTCGGCATCACCGTCACCCACGCTCGCGAACGTGCCCGCGCGGTCGCCGCCGACCGGCTGGCCGCCCGCATCCTCGGCGTCGGCGTCGGCACGCCGGTGATGCAGGTACGCCGCACCGCGCTGACGTTCGGCGAGAAGCCGGTCGAATACCGGGTGTCGACGATCGACACCCGGCTGCACGAGTACGTGCAGCTTCTGTCGCGGCCGGTGTGAAGCGTCAGCCCGCCGACGCGCTCCGGGAGCCGCGCCACCGCCGCCACAGCCACGCCCCCACCGGCCAGAAGAAGATCACGAACGAGCCGATCGCCAGCCACATCGCGATCGGGCGGGTGAAGAACACCGTCGGATCGCCGTCGGACTTGATCATCGACGTGACGAAATTCTCCTCCATCATCGTGCCCAGCACGACGCCGAGGATGGCCGGCGCGACCGGAAAGCCGTTCTCCTCCAGCACGAACGACACCACGCCAAAGAACAGCACCAGCACGACGCCCCACACCGAGTTGTTGATCGCGAACGAGCCGACGATGCAGAACACCAGGATGATCGGCATCAGGATGTTGCGCGCGACCTTCAGCACCTTGGTGGCCGCCTTCACGGTCAGCCAGCCCAGCGGCACCATCAGCAGGTTGGCGAGGATGAACACCAGGAAGATCGCGTAGATGTTCTGCGGGTTGTTGACGAAGATCGTCGGCCCCGGGTTCATGTTCTTCAGGTACAGCACGCCGATCGCGATCGCGGTGATCGAGTCGCCGGGGATGCCGAACACGATCGCCGGAATCCAGGCGCCGGCCAATGAAGAGTTGTTCGCGGCGCCGGACTCGACGATGCCTTCGACGTGGCCGGTGCCGAACTTCTCGGGCTCCTTCGAGAAGCGCTTGCTCATCGCATAGGACATCCACGACGCCATGTCGGCGCCGGAGCCCGGCTGGATGCCGATCACGGTGCCGAGCGCGCTGCCGCGCAGCAGCGGCCACGGATACTTCTTCAGCAGCCCCCACATGCCCCTGAAGATGTTGCCGATGCGCTCGGTGGCGATGACCGGCGGCGGATCGGTGCTGGTCACGTAGCGCAGCAGCTCGCTGACCGCGAACATGCCGACCATCATCGGGATCAGCTCGACGCCGCTCATGAGCTGCTGCAGTCCGAACGTGAAGCGAAGCTGCGCAGCCGGGTTCTCCAGCCCGATGCAGGCCACCAGCAGCCCCAGCAGCAGCGCCACCGAGGCCTTCAGCACGCTGGAGTTGCCGATGAACACCGCGCCGCCCAGCCCCAGCACCACCAGCCAGAAGTACTCGAACGAGCTGAAGTTCAGCGCCGCCTCGGCCAGCGCCGGCGAGAACAGGATCATCACCACCGTGCCGAACAGCCCGCCGATCGCCGAGAACACCAGGCCGGCGCCCAGCGCCACCTCGGCCTGGCCCTTCAAGGTCATCGCATAGGCTTCGTCGGTATAGGCGGCCGAGGCCGGCGTGCCGGGAATGCGCAGCAGCGCGCCCGGGATGTCGCCGGAGAAGATCGCCATCGCGGTGGCGGTGACGATCGCCGCGACCGCCGGCACCGGCGGCATGAAGAACGTGATCGGCACCAGCAGCGCGGTGGCCATCGTCGCGGTGAGCCCGGGGATGCAGCCGACCGCCAGCCCGAACACCGCCGAGCAGAAGATCACCAGCAGCACGTACGGGTCGAACACCAGGCCCAGCGCCTGCAGCAGCACCGCGGTGGTCACGAGGCGGTCACCATGCGATCGGCTGCAGCCAGCCCCAGGGCAGCGGCACGCGCAGGCCCTTGTAGAACACGAAGTGGATCACCAGCACCGCGACCACCGCGAGCGGCAGGATCCAGCGGCGGCGCACGCCCAACGTGAGGAACATCGCCACCAGCACGACGATCGCCGCCGGAATGAAGCCGATGCGGTCGGAGGTCAGGATGAAGAACAGCAGCGAGCCGATGGTCACCAGGAAGCTGCGAAGCTGCGGCCGCGAACGCAGCCAGCGGCCGGGCGTGACCCAGGCCTCGCCGGCCGCGCGCGCCCGCAGCCCCTTGGCGATCAGCAGCACCGAGCAGACCGCCAGCAAGGTCGCCAGCAGCCCCGGGAACGCGGCCGGGCCGACGTTCTGGCCGGGGATCTTCGGGAAGCCCTGGATGTTGACCAGCACCGCGATCGCCAGCGCCAGCAGCGCGGCCCCGCTGATCGCGTCGTTGAACTTCACTTGGCCAGCCCCAGCTCCTTCATCACGACGCCCATGTCGCTGTCGCCCTTGGCCATGAACTTCTCGAAGCCCGCCGCATCGGCGTAGAGCAGGCCGAAGCCGCGGCCGGCCATGAAGTCCTGGAACTCCTTGCTGTCGTAGATCTTCTTCAGCGCCGCGCCCAGCCTGGCCTGCACGTCGGCCGGCATGCCCTTGGGCCCGGCGATGCCGCGCCAGGCGCCGACGGTCCAGTCGATGTTGGCCGCCGCCTTCAGGGTCGGGATGTTCGGGTAGAGACCGGACGGCTGCGAACCCATGATCGCCAGCGGCCGCGCCTTGCCGGCGTCGATCAGCGCCCGCGATTCGGGCAGCGAGCAGGTGACGAAGTCGATGCCGCCGGCCGCCAGATCGGTCATCGCGGGCGCCGCGCCGTTCGACGGCACCCAGGCGACGGCGGCCGGATCGATCTTCAGGTTCTTCAGCATGCCGGCCAGCGCCAGATGCCAGATGCCGCCCTGGCCGGTGCCCGACGCCTTCAGCTTGCCGGGGTTCGCCCGGATCGCCTTGATCAGGTCGTCCAGCGTCTTGTACGGCGCATCGGCCTTGACGGTGACGCCGGAAGGATCGATGTTCATCAGCGCGATCGGCGTGAAGTCCTTCGGCGCGAGCTGGGTCAGGCCGGCCCAGTGCATCATCGAGATCTCGACGGTGATCATGCCGATCGTGTAGCCGTCGGGCGCGGCGCGGGCGATCGCCGGATGGCCGACCACGCCGTTGCCGCCGGGGCGGGTGACGACGTTGACCGGCTGACCCAGGGCCTTCTCGAGCAGCGCCGCGACGATGCGCGCGGTGGCATCGGTGCCGCCGCCGGCCCCCCACGGCACGATCATCGTGATCGGGCGACCCGGATACGCCTGGGACTGCGCCTGCGGGGCGAACAGGCAGGCGGCCAACAGCGATGCGGCCAATGCGGCCAGCGAACGGCGTTTCATCATCTCCTCCCGTCGGTTGTGCGAACGATTCTACGCGAGACCCCGGCGCGCTTCAGGACGGACTCACAGAGGCTTCAGATCCTCGCCGAGCATCGTCGTCAGCAGCATCCGGCCGTTGCCGGCGACCCGGAATTCGCCGAAGCGGGCGGGCTCGAAGCGTTTGACCGAGCCCTCCTCGAAGTACCAGGCGTTGGTGCCGATGCGCACGCTGCTCTCGCGCAGCCGGTAGTGCAGCAGCCGCTCGCCGGAGCCGGGCGGCGGCGTCGCGGCCGGCTGTGTCCGCACCAGCGTCGCGACCCTGCGCTCGTCGAGCCTGACGACCGCATAGCCGTCGCGCGACGCAAGGGCATCGCCGCGTTCACGGTCGTTGCCGCCGACCATCTTCTCGATGTCGCGCGCGAGCCGGTAGTTCAGCGCCATGTAGTCGCCGGTCAGCAATGCCCGCGGATCGCGCGGCGCCAGCTCCAGCCGGACCACGTCGCCGTCGGCCAGCAGCTTCTCGTTGCGCCACACCGCATGGTCGTAGCCGCCGATCACCGCGACGAGGCCCAGCGCCATCAGCGCATGGCGCCACCAGGCGATCGGCCGGCGCGGGGCCGTGCGCCAGCCTCCGGCATCGCGGTCGCCGGACGAGGGGCTCATCGCCGCGCTCCCTCTGCCAGACCCGCCGGCCACCATCGGCGCACGATCCATGCAACCAGCGCCAGCAGCGCCGCGGTGGCGATCAGCAGCAGCCCCTTGTCGAGCAGCGTCTGCGCGAGCGAGTAGTACAGCATCGTCAGATAGCCGCCGAGCGCGAGCAGCGCCAGTGCGCAGAGCCGCGGGCGGCCGGCGGCGCTGCCGAGCAGCCAGACCAGCAGGCAGGCGATGACGCCGGGCATCGCCCGGCAGGCCCAGGCCAGTGCCGCGCAGGCGACGGCCAGCGCGAGCCAGTGTCCGGCCGAGACGGCCAGCGCCAGCCGCCGCGCCAGCAGCACCGCGGGGACCGCCAGGCCGATCGCCAGCACGATCGCCCGTCCGGCGCTGCCCGCCACGCCGAGCCAGCGCAACTGCGGATCGGCGGATAAGGCGCGCGGCATCGTGTCGGGCACCTGCAGCAGCATCGAGGTCAGCGCGGCCGCGAACGCCAGCGGCAGCAGCAGCTCGCCGCGGCCCGCCGCGAACCAGCGCGCCTGGCCGAGCCACAGGCCGATCGTCACGACGACGAACAGCAGGGTCGCCAGCGGCTCCAGCCGCCATTGCAGCAACGCCAGCGCAAGCGACGCGCAGATGCCGAACGCGCACATCGCCCGGTGCACCGGTTCGGGATTCAGCCACCACAGCGCCGTCGACAGCGCGGCGAACACCAGCGTCATCAATGCCGCCGGCCGCACGACGTCCAGCAGCACCGAGCCCAGCAGCCCGATGCCGGCCAGGCTCACCGCCAGCGAGAACTGCGCGAGAAACGCTCCGCCGCGCGCCTCGGGCCGGCGGCGCATCACCAGCGCCGCGCCGGCGCACAGCGCGAGACCCAGCACCGCCCGGCCGCCGCGCTGCTCGAACAGGCCGTAGAGCACCCCGCCGACCGATCCGAGGATCAGCAGCGCCGCGAACCAGGCGCCCAGCGCCGACACCGCCTGCAGATACCAGGCGGCCGACGGCGGCTCGCGGTCCGGCAGCACCGGATCGGCGACCAGCCCTTCGCGCGCCAACGCCTCACCGTACTCGCGCCAGTTCATCGCGGCCGCTCCGGCCGGTCGCCGTCGTTCCGATTCGACCCGTCGGCCCGATCGTCCGCCGCCTCCTTCGCCACGTCCTTCAGCCAGTTCCGCGCGTAAGCCGACAGCCCGATCAGCACCGCCGCGCCGAGCAGCAGCCCCAGCCCTTCGGCATGCAGCGCCATCAGCACGCGCCACAGCAAGGCCATCGCCACCACGGTGACCGACAGCCAGCCGAGCGACAGCATGCCCGGATCGCGGCCCCGCACCCGGTAGGCGACATAGCCGCCGGCGAGTGCCAGCAGCCACAGCAGCGGCGCCAGCGAGCTGAACGACTGCTCGTGCCAGCCGAAGATGCGCAGGCAGGTGATGCCGGTCAGCAGGCCCAGCGTCACCAGCGCCAGCAGCCGCGGGCCGGCGCGGCCGCGCAGCCAGTCGACGCGCTGCGCGGCGAGCTCCCACAGCAGCAGCAGCGCCGCATTGAACAGCGCCGCCGCCAGCCACTGCGGCACCAGCCCCAGCCACAGCACCCGCCACAGATCGAACGCCGCGACGTAGGCGAGCAGCCCGATCTCGACGATGCCCAGCCACACCAGCCAGGCCGGCGCGAAGCAGCTCGCCAGGGTCCACGGCAGCGCCAGCAGCGCCCAGCCGCGGAACAGCTCGAAGGTGTCGGCACCGGTCTGGTAGGTCTGGCCGAACAGTGCGAGCAGCGGGCCGATCAGCACGATCGCCAAGGTCAGCAGCGCCCGGCCGGCGGTGCGCGTCAGACCGAGATACCAGCCGCCCGC
>DAISWF010000056.1:0-23724 GCA_036826495.1 Burkholderiaceae bacterium | reverse complement strand
TGCGACCCGATACGGTACTCACGCGGGCAGGTTTCAACCCCGACAGACTCCTAGCCCGGATCCCCCGACCCTGCCGGCGCCTGCCAGACGACGCCGCAGTCGAGCAGCCGGTCGCGTGCGTCAGGCGGACAACCCAGTTCGGCCAGCAGCGCGACGGTGTCGGCCCCGACGGCTCGCACCGGCCTGCACGGCGCAGCCGGCGTGCCGCAGAAGCGCGGCGCCGGCGCGGCCTGGGGCACGCCGTCCACGGTGACGAAGGTGCCGCGCGCGCGGTTGTGCGGATGTTCGGGCGCTTCCCCGAAGTCCAGTACCGGCGCGAAGCAGGCGTCGGTGCCCTCCAGCAGGTCGCACCACTGGCGCCGCGTGCGGGTGCGGAACGCGGCCGCGACTCGTTCCTTCAGCATCGGCCAGCGCGCGGTGTCCCACTGGGCGTCGAACGCCGGGTCGTCCAGGCCGCATCGCTCGCGCAGCACGGCATAGAAGCGAGGTTCCATCGCGCCCACCGCCACGTACTTCCCGTCCGCGCAGGCGTAAGCGTCATAGAACGGCGCGCCGCCGTCGCCGTTGTTGGTGCCAGGCTCGTCGCGCCACAGGCCGGCGGCCCGCCAGCCCTGCATCAGCACGCCCAGCAACGCCGAACCGTCGCAGATCGACGCATCGATCACCTGGCCGGCGCCGGTGGCGCGGGCGTTGAGCACCGCGCTGACCACGCCGAACGCCAGCAGCATGCCCCCGCCGCCGAAATCGCCGATGTAGCCGGGCACCGGCGACGGCGGCTGACCGGCGCGGGCGGCGCAGTGCAGCGCGCCGCTCAACGCGATGTAATTGATGTCATGGCCGGCCGCCCGCGCCAGCGGCCCCGACTGGCCCCAACCGGTCACGCGGCCATAGACGAGCGAAGGCCGCCGGCCCAGACAGACGTCCGGCCCCAGGCCGAGCGACTCCATCACGCCGGGCCGGAAGCCCTCGATCAGCGCGTCGGCGCGTTCGATCAGCGCAAGGGCGACATCGCGGCCGGCCGGAGCCTTCAGATCCAGCGCGATCGACTCGCGGCCGCGGGCCAGCAGGTCGACGCGCCGGTCGGCCAGCGCCGCCATGCCCCCGGACGTCGGGACCGGCGCCGGGCGATCGATGCGGATCACCCGGGCCCCCTGGTCGGCCAGCATCATGCCGGCGAACGGCGCCGGCCCCAGCCCGGCGAACTCGACGATCGTCAGCCCCGCCAGCGGGCCCGCGCCGGCGGTCACAGCGCGACGACTCGCGGCTGCTTGCCAGCCGTGCGGTTGCGGGTCACGAACGCTTCGTTCAGCTCGATGCCGAAGCCGGGTCCTTCGTTGGGACGGGTCAGCCCTCGTTCGAACGTCGGCACGTTCAGCGCCAGGTCGGCGCCGGCCGGGATGTCCTTGCTCTCCCAGACGCCGTGGATCGCCAGCGGCCCCAGCGATTCGTTCAGGAACTGCGAAGCCCACTGGTTGCTGACCAACAGATGCACGTTGGCGCTGTGCTCCAGCCCCGAGCCGATCATGCAGCCGCACATCACCGGCAGCCCCGACAGGCGCGCCATCGTCAGCCAGCGCTGCGACTTCAGCAGCCCGCCGGCCTTCTGCGTCTTGATGAACAGCCCGTCCGCGGCGCGCCGGTCGATGATGTCCTTCAGGTGGTGCAGTTCCTGCGCGGACTCGTCGGCATAGATCGGCGTGCGCACCTGCTGCCGCAGCCGCGCCAGCCCTTCGATGTCCCAATGCGGCAGCGGCTGCTCGATCAGCTCCAGTGCGCAGGCGTCGATCCTGCGGATCGTCTGCAGCGCCGTTTCATAGTTCCAGAAGCCGTTGGCGTCGACGGTCAGCCGGACGTGAGGCCCGACGGTCTCGCGCACCGCCTGCACCATCGCCACGTCCTGGGCCAGCGTGCCGGCGCCCACCTTCATCTTCAGCAGCTCGAACCCCTGGGCATGGGCGATCTGCGCCTCGGCGGCCACCTGTTCGGGCGCGCCGGCCGACAGCACCCAGCCCATCCGCGCCGCCTCGACGGTACGCCCGCCCAGCAGTTCGTAGACCGGAACGCCCAGCTTCTTGCCCTTCAGGTCATGCAGCGCGAAGTCGATCGTCGCCTTGGCCTGGTTGTTGTCGCGCACCAGCAGATCCATCATCCCGACAATCTTCTCGATGCGTCGCGGATCCTCGCCCAGCAGGACGCGGGGCGCGATGACGTCGCAGATCATGCTGATCATCGTGTCCTGCAGTTCGCCGCGATACCAGGACGACGTGTCGCCGGAGTCGGCGATGCCCACGGTGCCGTCGTCGGCAGTGATGCGCACCAGCAGGCTGTCGATCGCCGTGATGCGGGTATTGGGCATGATCATCGGCTTTCTCATCGGCGAGGAAACCGGGATGCATTCGACCTTGACGATCTTCATCGCTGCTCGATCCTGTTCATTCGACCTGGAACTTCGACGCCCGTACCTGCTCGGCCCAGAACGCCTGCGAGCGTTCCCAGACCTTGACCAGTTCCTCGGGACTTCCGTAGGCCGCCTGCATGCCGGTGCCATTGAAGCGCTCGACCATCGACGGCGTCTGGAACATCTTCTGCGTCGCGTCGACGACCTGCCTGAGCAGTTCGGGCGGCATCGACGACGCGGCGTAGACCGCGACGAAATTGTCGGTGGGCAGCTTCACGCCCAGCTCGGCGAACGTCGGCACGTCGGGCATCTGCGGCTGCCGCGAGTGGGCGGCGACCGCCAGCACGCGCAGGCGGCCGGCCTTGCGGTGCTCGTTCAGCGCATCGCAGGGCACGACGACCGACGGAACCTGACCGCCGACCAGGTCGGCGATCGCCGGCGCGGCGCCGCGATACGCCACCGGCCGCAGCGGGGCATCGTAGTGGCGGCCCACGACGTACCCGACGAACTGCGCCTGCGAACCGGCCGCCGGGATGCCGTAGGCCCCCTGGTCCGGCCGCGCCTTGGCGGCCTGCACGTAGGCGGCCAGCGAACTCGCCGCAGCGCTGCCCGGCACGGCCAGGCAGGTGTTGAACGTCAGCACGCGGCCCACCGGCAGCAGGTCCCTGCGCACGTCGAACCCCGCATTGCGCATGATCAGCGGCAGCATCACCACCTGATGGTCGATCGTCATCATCAGCGTGTTGCTCTCGGCCGGCGCCAGCTTCATCGCCTGCGCGGCCAGCAGTCCGCCGGCGCCCGGCTTGTTCTCGACGACGACGGTCGCGTTCAGCAATTGCGCCAGGTATTCGCCATAGATGCGCGCGGCCAGATCGGTGCCGGCCCCGGGCGGAAAGCCTACGAGGATCCGCAGCGTGGGCCGTGTCTGCGCGTGAGCGGTCGACGTGTTCGCCGCCGTCAGCGCAGCGACCAGCGCGATCGCAGCGGGAGCGGCGACGCGCAGCAGCGCGCGCCTGAACGGGGTCCGGAACATTCTTTGTCTCCTTGTCTTGTTGGTCAGCGAAGAACGCGGGCAGCACTCACAGCGGATACACGGGCGCCTGGCCGCGCACCGTGGTCCACTGCCATTGCGTGAATTCGTCCCAGTTGGCCGGCCCGCCGTGGCGGGAGCCGTTGCCCGAGGCGCCGCGGCCGCCCATCGGCATCGTCCCGTCGTCGTTCACGGTCTGGTCGTTCACGTGGACCAGCCCGACGTTCGGGCGGCCCGCGAGCTTCATCCCGCGGCCGACGTCGGCCGTATGGATGCCCGCCGACAAGCCGTACTCGGTATCGTTGGCCAGCGCGATCGCCTCGTCGTCGCTGCCGAAGGCGGTGATCGACACGACCGGACCGAAGATCTCCTCGCGGAACACCGGCATCCGCGGCGTGACGCCGGTCAGCACCGTGGGCCGGTAGTACGGGCCTCGATGGGTGCCGCCGGCCAGCAGCCGCGCGCCCATCCGGACCGATTCCTGAACGAGCCGGTCGACCCGTTCGAGCTGCTTCATCGTGATCAGCGGACCGATCGCCACCGGCTCGGTGTGCGGATCGCCCACCGGCAGCGCGTCGGCCTTCCCGGCCATCCGCCGCGCATACTCGTCGTGCAGCGACCGGTGCACCAGGTGGCGGCCGGCGCTCATGCAGATCTGCCCCTGATGCAGCCACGACGCCCAGGCGCCGCCGCAGACCGCGCGCTCGATGTCGGCATCGTCCAGCACGATCAGCGCATTCTTGCCGCCCAGTTCCAGCGCCACCTTCTTCAGTTCCCGGCCGGCCAGTTCGCCGACCCGCCGTCCCACCGCGGTGGAACCCGTGAAAGAGATCATCGCCACGTCCGGATCGGTGACCAGCGCTTCGCCGGCCTGCGCGTCGCCCGGCAGCATCTGCAGCACGCCGGCGGGCAGCCCGGCCGCCTGCAGCAGCAGCGCGGGCAGCACGCCGCCCGTGACCGGCGTGCGCGGATCCGGTTTGAGCACCACCGCGTTGCCGGTGGCCAGCGCGGGAAGCATCGCGCGGCAACTCAGCAGCAGCGGGAAGTTGAACGGCGAGATCACCCCCACCACCCCGTGCGGAACGCGCCGCGCCAGGCTCGTGCAGCCGGGCAGGCTGGGCAGCACCAAGCCGCCGGGCTGGGTGAGCATCGCCGCCGCCTCGTGCAGCAGATGCAGCACCGAATCGATCTCGAACATCGCCTTCGGTTCGATGCCGCCGGTTTCGCGCACGACCCAGCGCGCGCAGGCCGCGCGCTGCGACTCGAGCAGCCGCGCGGCATTGCGGAACACGGCCGCGCGATCGGGATACGGCAGTTCAGCCCACGCCGGCTGGGCCTGGCGCGCGGCGGCCGCGGCCGCGCGGATGTCGGCGGGCGATGCGGCCGCCACCTGCCCGAGCGTCTGGCCGGTGGCCGGCTCGCGTACGTCGATCGTTCCGCCTTGCAGCGACACCCAGTCGCCGCGCAGCGCCTTGCCTGCCCAGCGAGCCGGGTCCGAAAGAAGATTTGCCGTCGTGTCGGTCATCGTGCGCTCCGCGGTGGGCCGTGGGCCGGGATGTGAAGGCGGTCGAACTCTAGGCGCGAATCAGAAAAATGTCAACCAACCGGTTGGTTGACATTTCGGGCGCGTGCCGGAATACTGCGCGGCCAACCCCTCCCTGCGGCTCCCCGAGGAGAAAGCGCTTTGTTCCAGAACTACCGATCGCCCTGGATGACCGAAGAACTCGACATGCTGCGGACGACCGCGCGCCGCTTCTTCGAGACCGAGGTCACGCCGCATGCGCAGCGCTGGCGCCGCGAACACGCGATCGACCGGTCGGTCTGGCGCAAGGCCGGCGAGCTGGGGCTGATCGGCGCGAGCTTTCCCGCCGAATACGGCGGACACGGCGGCACCTACGCCTGCGACGTGGTGATCATCGAAGAGCAGGCGCGCGCCTGCGACACCTCGTTCGGCTACGTGCCCGGCGCGTTCGGCGCGCCGACGACGCTGCTGCTGACGGGCACGCCCGAGCAGATCCACCGGTGGCTGCCGCCGATCGTGCGCGGCGAGAAGCTGCTGGCGTTCTGCGCGACCGAGCCGGGCGCCGGCTCCGACATCAAGACGCTGCGGACCACCGCGCGGCGCGACGGCGACGACTACGTGATCAACGGCAGCAAGATGTTCATCACGCACGGCAAGCAGTCGGACCTGGCGATCGTCGCGGCGCGCACCGGCGGCCCGGGCGCCAAGGGCATCTCGCTCTTCATGGTCGAGAAGAGCCGCGCACCGGGCTTCAGGGTGGGCAAGGTCCTCGAGAAGATGGGCCAGCACGGCCTGGACACCTGCGAAGTGTTCCTGGACGACGTGCGCGTGCCAGCGGCGAACCTGCTGGGCGGCGTCGAAGGCAACGGCTTCGGCAAGATGATGGACAGCTTCGTGAAGGAGCGCCTGACGATCGCGGTCACCGCGATCGCCAGCGCCGAACGCGCGATCGAGCTGACGCTGGAGCACGTGAAGCAGCGCCGGATGTTCGAACAGACACTGTGGGACTTCCAGAACACCAAGTTCAAGCTGGCCGAATGCGTGAGCGCCGCGCGCATCGGCCGCGTGTTCATCGACAGCCTGATCCTGCGCCTGGTCGAGGGCCGCGACCCGCCGACCGCGGAGGAGGCCGCGATCGCCAAGGTCTGGTGCTCCGAGCAGCAGTGGACGATCATCGATCAGTGCCTGCAGTTCTTCGGCGGCTACGGCTACATGCAGGAATACGCGATCTGCCACTTCCTGACCGATGCCCGGATCCAGCGCCTGTACGGCGGCTCCAACGAAGTGCTCAAGGACGTGATCGCGCGCAGGCTGTGAGCACGCCGCACAGGCAACCCATGCACGATCGGATGCAGACGAAGACGAGGACGACGATGACCCGAACCACAGGCGGCGCGCTGAACGACGTGCGCGTGCTGGATCTGACCCATGCACTGGCCGGCTCGTTCTGTTCGCAGGTGCTGGCCGACCATGGCGCGGACGTGATCAAGGTCGAGCCGCTGGAGGGCGACTTCTTCCGCCACATGGGCCCGTATCGCAGCGACGACCGGCAGCGCGCGTATGGCGGGCTGTTCCAGGCCTGCAACCGCAACAAGCGCTCGATCGCGGTGAACCTGAAGTCGCCCGACGGCGTCGCGTTGCTCAAGCGCCTGGCCGGCACCGCCGACGCGCTGGTCGAGAACTACCGCGCCGGCGTGCTCGATCGCATCGGCCTGGGCTACCGGACGCTGCATGCGCTGCATCCGCGGCTGGTCTACACGTCGGTGCGCGGCTTCGGCGACAAGGCCGGCGGCGAGAGCCCCTACATGGATTGGCCGTCGTTCGACATCGTCGCGCAGGCGATGGGCGGCTGGATGGGCATCACCGGCGCGGATGCGGACCACCCGGTCAAGGTCGGCGGCGGCGTCGGCGACACGGTGCCGGGGCTGTTCGCCGCGTTCGGCACGATGGCGGCGCTGTGGCATGCGCGGGCCAGCGGCCACGGGCAGTACGTCGACGTGGCGATGGCCGACAGCATCCTGGCGATGTCCGAGCTGGTGGTCAGCCAGTACAGCTACACCGGCGCGACGATGCAGCCGATGGGCAACGGCATTCCGGGGCTGGCGCCGTTCGGCACGATCGCCGCGAAGGACGGCGTGATCGTGATCGCCGCGGTGCACGACCCGCAGTTCCGCGAACTGTGCGCGAGAATCGAACGGCCCGACCTGCCGGCCGATCGGCGGTTCGACAGCGAAGCCCGCCGGTGGGAGAACCGGCTGGCGCTGACCGAGGAGATCGAACGCTTCACGCGGACGCAGACCAAGGCCGAACTGCGCGCACGGTTCGGCGGACGCGTGCCGTTCGGTCCGATCTATGGCGCCCGCGAGATCTTCGCCGATCCGCACTTCGCCGCGCGCGACATGCTGCCGCGCGTGGAACAGCCCGGCAGCGCCGAGCCGGTGGCCGTGCCCGGCGTCCCGGTCAAGCTGTCGGACACGCCGGGCGCGGTACGCCGGCGCGCGCCGCTGCTGGGCGAGCATACGCGTGAAGTGCTCTCACAGGAGCTGGGGCTGTCCGATGCGGCGCTGGACGACCTGGCGGCGCGCGACGTGATCGGCGTCGTATAATTTTTGGATGACGCGATCCGGTCTGAAGCCTGCCATCGAAGCCGCCGTCGATTCCGACAGCCGACCGGTACGACCCGCCCGCAAGACCCGCGTGCTGCGCCCCAAGACCCTGCTGCGCCACGAAGACCGGCGCGTCGAGATCCTGCGTGCGGCGGCACGGTTGTTCGCCACCTACGGTTACGAACCCACGTCGCTGGACATGATCGCCGACCAGCTCGGCATGCACAAGGCCACGCTGTACCACTACATCAACAGCAAGGAAGAGGTGCTCTACCAGTGCCTGGTCAGGTCGTTCGAGGATCTCGACGAGGTGATCGAGGCCACGCAGGATCGCAAGGTGCCCGTCGTGGAGCGGCTGCGCCGCTTCGCGCTGAGCCTGGCGCGCGCGCAGAACAACGAGTTCGGTCGCTGCCTGGCGCTGGTCGGCTCGCGCCCGCTGGCATCGATGTCCAGCCGCAGCATCCGCGACTTCCAGCGCAGGCTGGATGGCACGGTGCGCGCGCTGGTCGAGGAAGGCGTGGCCACCGGTGTGCTGAAGCAGCACGAGCCGGGCCTGGTGTCGGCGATCCTGTTCGGGTCGCTGAACTGGGTGCCGCACTGGTTCAGGCGGGACGGCCGCCTGTCGCTGGAGGAGGTGGTCGACGCGTTCCTCGACATGCTGATCGACGGCCTGCGGCGCGACGCCTGGCATGAGCCCAGCGATGGAGGGCGGGACTGAACCGGCAGGCGCCCCGCCACCGGCGGTCACGCCTGCAGCGCTCGCTGCCGATAGGCCCGCGGCGACAGCCCGGTGTGGCGCTTGAAGAAGCGGCAGAAGTAAGCCGGATCTTCGAAGCCGAGCTCGAACGCGAGCCGGGACACGGGCGCCGCGACGTGGACCAGCCGCCGGCAGGCTTCGCGTGCGAGGCGGTTGTGGATCAGCCGCTGCGCGCCGTGGCCGGTCTCGCTGCGCACGATGCGGTTCAGCCGCTCGGCGGACAGCCCGAGCGTTTCGGCGTAGCGCGACACCGGCCAGTGCTCGCGGTAGTGCGATTCGAGCAGCACCACCCAGCGGGTGTAGAGCGCGGGCCGGCCTTGTGTGCGGCGCCGCCCCGATTGCTGCTCGCGCCGGCCGATCTGTGCCATCCGCCAGACGATCGCACGCGCCAACCAGGTCGGCACCGGGCCGTCGGCGTCGTCGGCGGCATGCGCTTCGGCATGCAGCGCCGCGAACAATGCATGCAGGCGCGCGGTATCGGGCGCATCGGCGTCGAGCCTGAAGACGCGGGGCGAGACGAACAGCGCATGCAGCGCATCGCCGGCCGTCGATGCATCGCCTTCGGCCAGCGCCGAGGCGTCGACGGTCAGCACGTAACCCTCGCAATCGCGCGAGAAGCGGAACGCATGGGCGACGCCGGGCGGAATCGCGAGCGCCGTCGGGCCTTCGCAGCGACTGCGTGATTCGTCCAACATCGCATCGACGCTGCCGGCCCGCAGCCACAGTAGCTGATGCAGGCCCTGGTGGACGTGGGCGCCGATCTCCCAGTTGTAGAGCCGACTGCGCGAATCGATGGATTCGATGTGCAGCAGGTCGGCGGCAGCGCCCTCCTCGCCGTACAGCGCGAAGATCGGCAGTCGGACAGCGGTCGGCGGCATGCGCGCAATATACGTCAAAAGTGCAAGTTTGGAGGGGTATTCGTCCGCTGCGCCGAGCCGTCCCGGTGCGCAGAATGCGTGCCAGCGAATTCATCGGGAGACGGCATTGAAAACCCAGGTCGGCATCATCGGCGGCGGTCCTTCCGGGCTGCTGCTTTCGCAGCTTCTTCATTTGCGCGGCATCGACACCGTGGTGCTCGAGCAGCACAGCCGGGAGTACGTGCTGGGCCGCATCCGGGCCGGCGTGCTGGAGCACGGCTTCGCGGCGCTGATGCGCGAGGCGCAGGTGGCCGACCGGATGGATCGCGAAGGCCAGATCCACGACGGCTTCTTCATCGCGCACGACGGCATCAAGGAGCGGGTCGATCTGAAGGGCCTGACCGGCGGCAACACGGTGATCGTCTACGGCCAGACCGAGCTCACGCGCGATCTGTACGAAGGCCGCGACAAGCTGGGCGGCGTCGTGATCCACAACGCCGAGGACGTGAAGCCGCACGACATCGACACCGATCGGCCCTGGCTCACCTATCGCAACGGCGACGAGGTGGTGCGCATCGACTGCGACTACGTGATCGGCTGCGACGGCTTCCATGGCGTCAGCCGCAAGTCGATACCGAAGGACAAGATCACCGAGTTCGAGCGCGTCTATCCGTTCGGCTGGCTGGGCGTGCTGTCGCGCACCCGGCCGGTGTCGCCGGAGCTGATCTATGCGCGGCACGAACGCGGCTTCGCGCTGTGCTCGCTGCGCTCGGACACGCTCAGCCGCTACTACATCCAGGTGCCGCTGACCGACAGCGTCGAGGACTGGTCGGACGAGCAGTTCTGGGACGAATTGAAGCGCCGGCTGCCGGCGGAGGTGGCCGCGTCGATGATCACCGGCCCGTCGATCGAGAAGAGCATCGCGCCGCTGCGCTCGTTCGTCGCCGAGCCGATGCGCTACGGCAACCTGTTCCTGGCCGGCGACGCCGCGCACATCGTGCCGCCGACCGGCGCGCGCGGGCTGAACAGCGCGGCCTCCGACATCTACTACCTCTATCACGCGCTGGTCGACCACTACAAGAAGGGCGACGACCGCGGGCTGGAGGACTATTCGCGCAAGGCGCTCGCGCGGGTCTGGAAGGGGCAGCGCTTCTCGTGGTGGATGACGATGCTGCTGCACCGTTTCCCGAGCAACAGCCCGTTCGACGACCGGCTGCAGCAGACCGACCTGTCGTACCTGTTCTCGTCGCGCAACGCGCTGGCGTCGCTCGCCGAGAACTACGTCGGACTGCCGTTCTGATGGAGCGCGCGGCGCGGCCGATTCACCGCAACGCCTGCACCTCGCGCATCAGCACCTCGAGGTCCTCGGTCATCCGGGCGATCGTCGCTTCCAGCAGATCGAGGATCGAGTCGCGCGCCTGCAGGTCGTCGGCGGTGTAGTAGCCGCCGCGTCCGAACAGCAGGGCCGTGCGCCGGGTCGCCTCCTCCGAGCCCTCCTCGCCGAGCCGTCCACTGGCGATCCATCCGGCCCTGACGGAATCGCGGATCGTCTCGAACGGTTGCGCGCGCGGATTGCGGTCGGTCAGGTAGTGCCAGACCGACGCGCGGAACAAGCGCGATCCGGGCCGCCTCTCCCACACATCGGCAAGGAGGTTGCGTTCGGTCTTCAGGAACCCGATCGGCGGCGCGCTGAGCGCGGCGGCGCCTGCCGATGCCTCGACCGAGCCGCCGGTGATGCTGACGCCGGCCTGGATCGCCGAGCTCGCCTTCGCGAGCACCAGCGCGCCGCCGACGAGCGCGGTCGACGCACCGGCGATCAGGCCGGTCAGCGCCGACCGCCGAAGCTGCCGCTCGCGCAGTTCGATGAGCCGGTCGCGCAGCCGATCGCCCCGCTCGCCTTCGCAGTCGATCTCGGCCTGGGTCGACGACACGTCGAGCGCGGCCTTCAGCACCGCCTCCAGAAACCGCTGCCTGGCCTCGACCCGCTCGAGCCGGTCGGACCGCGCATCGTCGGCCAGCACGTGCAGCGGTGGCAGCGCGCCGATCGCGGCAGCCACCGCGATCGACCGTTCCGACAGCGCGGCACGCAGGCGGCCGAAGTCGGCGGCAACCGCCCCCGCGGCGACCGCCTCGCCGGCAGCCGCCTCACCGCCTTCGCGCCCCACGCCCGGCGTACAGGCCCGTAGGATGCCGATCTCGGCGTCGTCACGCAGCACGTGCGCCGTCGTGCATCCGACCGTCGCGCAGGCCACCGCGATGACGCAAACCATCGACCGCCCAGCCATCTTCCGCGCCTCCCTGGCATCGAACACCCGCGATTCTAGGCGCGCAGGGGTCGGTCGCTCCGCTCAGGGCAATCGCGGCGCGAACAGCCGGTCGCGCACCGCCTGCACGCACAGCGGCGGCACGACCTGCGCGTGATAGTCGAGCGTGCCGACCGTCGGGCTGCCGGGGGGCGGCACGCGCGCAGCGTACGCCGGATCGGAGTCGACCTCGACGACGGTGACGGCGGCGCCGCGCGCGGTGAAGTCGGCGGCCGCGACCGTGGTGTTCTCGAACGGCACGATCGGGTCGCGCGCGCCGCCGCACAGCAGCACCGGCGCCTGCGGCCGCCAGCCGGTCACCGACTCGGCGGCGAGCCGGTCGCGCACCGCCGGGATGCCGACGAAACGGCCGGCCGCCGCGGTGATCACGCCGGCCAGCAGCAGCGTGGCCGGCGACGCCGCCACCCGTGCCGCATCGTCGCCGAGCGACGGGAACACCGCGGCATCGGAGCCCTCGCGGAACGTGACCGCCAGGTCGTAGGGGCCCGACATCGCACCGGTGGCGATCACCGGCTCGCCGGCGATCGGCGTCTGCTCCAGCAGCCGCTGCGCGGCCAGGATCGCGTGGCCGCCGAGCGAATAGCCGGCCAGCAGCAGGCCGGGCCGTCGTGGCAGCCCGCGCGCCGCCGCGACCGAGATCGCCGCCACCAGCGAATCGGCGACGCTGCGCGCCTCGACGCTGGCATCGAGGTAGGGCACGTACGGGAAGTCGGACTGACCGTAGCCCAGGTAGTCGGTGGCCACGACGACGAAGCCGCGGGCGGCGAAGAACATCATCAGCGCCCGGGTTTCGCGGTCGGTGGGGTCGGCCAGGGTCCGCGAGCGGTCGGACGAGGTGCCGCGGGCGTAGGCGAGCAGCGGGAACGGACCGGTGCATCCCGGTGCAGCCACCGGCGTCAGCAGCGCGGCGGAAATGCGCGCCGGCACGTCGCCCGGGCCGAGCGTGCGATGGACGACCTGATCGATCTGCACGTCGCACAGCGCCGGCCCGGCGAGGTCGGCCGCGCCGGCCTGCACGGCCCAGCCGTCGATGTCGGCCTTGCGGGCGACGGCAACGGTGCTGGCCGATTCCACGGCGCCAGGGGTGCTGCCGCCCGGTGCGGGGGCCGGCACGCCCGCCGGCGGCGCCGCCGCGGTCTCGTCGTCGTCGCGGCCCGATCCGCACCCCGCCAGCACCAGCGCGGCGATCGCCGCGCCCACTCCGCATTTCAACGCCGCGCATTTCAACGCCGTTCTCATCGCATCGCTCTCCCTGTACGGCCGTCGGCAACGCACCGGTGCGCCACGGCAAGCCCCATGCCTGCCGGCCGCGGCCCCCGACGCCTCGCGCTGTTAGACTCGGCCCCCGACGCCTCGGAACACCCGCCCCTTGGATCGCACGGCCAGGCTCGCCATCGGAAGCATCGTGCTGGGGATCGTGGTCCTCGGCCTGAAGCTGCTCGCCTGGCGGCTGACCGGCAGCGTGGCGCTGTATTCCGACGCGCTGGAGAGCATCGTCAACGTGATCACCGCCGCGGCGGCGTTCGCCGCGGTGCGCTGGAGCGCCCACCCGCCGGATCCCGGCCATCCGTTCGGCCATTCGAAGGCCGAGTACCTGTCGGCGGTGCTCGAAGGCGTGCTGATCGTGCTGGGCGCCCTGTCGATCCTGCGTGAAGCCTGGCAGGGCCTGCAGGCGCCGCGCGAGCTGGCCTTCGCGCCGGCGGGGCTGCTGGTCAACGCCGCGGCCAGCGTGCTCAATGCCGGCTGGGCCGTCGTGCTGCTGCGCCATGGACGCCGCTGGCGATCGCTGGCGCTGGTGGCCGATGCCCGTCATCTGCTGTCGGACGTGATCACGTCGGTGGGCGTGCTGGCCGGCGTCGTGCTGGCGACGGTGACCGGCTGGGCGCTGCTCGACCCGCTGGTGGCGATGGCGGTCGCGGTGCACATCCTGTGGATCGGCTGGCGGCTGCTGCGCGAGGCGGTCGGCGGCCTGATGGACGAGGCCCCGTCCCCGGAGGTCGTCGGGCAGATCCGCCGGGTGATCGGCGAGCACCACGGCGAATCGATCGGCTACCACGACCTGCGCGCCCGCCACGCCGGTCACACGACATTCATCCAGTTCAGCCTGGTGGTGCCGGGCGCGATGACGGTGGCGCGCTCGCACGCGCTGTGCGACCGCATCGAGGAGGCCTTGCGGCAGACGGTGGACGGCTCGGTGGTCACGATCCACGTGGAGCCGGAGCAGGTGCCGACGACGCGGCCGGCCGGGCAGCCGGACGACAAGCCGGACGACCGGGTCATCGACCGCCGTCAGAACCGCCAGTAACGGTACCGCCAGGCGGTCGCGAAGTCGGCCCGCCTGTACAGCGACCGAGCGGCGTCGTTGGCCTCCTCGACCTGCAGGAATACCCGGCGCACGCCGCGATCGAGCGCGGCCTGCGCGATGCCGGCCAGCACCCGTGCTGCCAGCCCCCGGCCACGCTGACTCGCGACGGTGCGCATGCCGTGCACGCTGGCCCAGCCAGAGCCGATCGACAGCGCGCCGACCGCCACCGTCGTGCCCTGCTGCCGCACGCTTGCATAGAACGTGTTCCGGGCGCGGCTCAACGCGGCGACCCGGCCGGCGCCGTCGACCGGATCGAAGCCTTCACCGAGGAACACCTGCGCCCAGCCGTCGTCGGGCGCCGCCGACACATCGGCCGGTTCGCCGTCGCTGACCGAGCGCATCGTCGGCAGCTCGCCGATCTGCACCAACGTGGGCTGCTGCGCGCGCAACCCGCCCGCGCTCAGCCGTTCTTCGACGGGCCGCAGGCCCGCCGAGTCGGCAATGCGGAACGCCGGCGGCAAGCCGTGCTGGCGGTACAGCGCCTCGATGACCGGCAACGCCGCGACGTCGACATCGCGGGGACGCAGCGGCACCGCGCTCCGGGCCCGACCGATCGGCCCGTCGTCGAGCGGCACCAGCCAGTCGTCCAGCCGTTCGATGCGACGGGGGGCCACCGCCTGCAGGGTTGCGCGTTCGATCGATTCGACGTCGGCGAACGGTTCCGAAGGATTGAAAGCGGGCATGTGCAACGATCGGCTCTGTCGGAAGCGGTCGGAACAACCTTCGGGGGACGCGGCTCAGCGCCGGCTACTGTCGGTTCGATGCAACGACCGTCGCCTGCGTCCAACGACAGTGTAGCGTCCGGCGCGAATCGGCGGGCGTGCAAACCGGGATCGATGCGGGGCGCGCAGCGCGAGCACTTAGACTGAGAGTTGCGATCGCCGGTGCCCATCGCAGCGCCTTGAACAGATTCGAGTCGTGAAGAAACTACGCCCACCCCCGCCGACGGCCAACCGCCTGCAGCGCGGACTGCCGCTGTCGGACCCCCAGGTCGCGCGCTTCTATCAGCGCCAGATCGGCCTGCTGCGGCCGGCGGTTCCCGAGACCGTTCCGCCCCAGCTGCAGGCGCTGCGCGACGAGGTCGCGAAGCTGCGCAACGAGTTGGCCGACACCGTCAGCGCCTGCGACAACCGGGTGCGCTCGATGGCGCTGGAAACCGCCAAGGCCCGCTCGGCATCGATCGCGCAGCTTCGCCAGACCTTGTCGGAGCGGGATCTTACGATCGAAACGCTGCGGCGCGACCTGCAGCGGCGCAACGACGATCTGGACGATCTCGAAGCGATCGTGCGTCAGCTTCAGGCCGTCCTGCGGCGCAAGGAAACCCAGCTCAACGGCATGATGGACGAGATGCGGGGGCTGCTGCGGATCGCGCTGAACCCGCCGTCGGGCGACGACGGCGCAGCCGGCAGCCAGCGCCCCTGAGTCAGGCGCTGAAGACCACCGGATCGTCGCGCCGGGACACCCATTGCGGCTCGCTGCGACGCTGCGCCGCGACCTGGCCGACGCGGCGGGCGGGTACCGGCATTTCGGCGCGGGGGACCGTCGCATCGACGATGGCCTGCGCATTGTCATGCAGCAACGCGGCGGCCACGCCTTCTCCGACCCTGCGACGCAGCGCCTCGCGGGCATGCGAGAGCATCGACTGACGCGCGCCGCGCTGGTATGCGCCGGTGCCCACCGTCGTGGCCCAGCCGGCCTCGACGATGCGCCAGGCCGCATCCTGCGCCCGCGTGCCCAGCGTACCGATCAGCGACGAGGCGGTGAGCTGCAGCAGACAGCCGGCCTCGACGAATGGGCGCATCCGCTCGAATGCGACCTTCACCTCCTTGTTGCATTCCGGATGGGCGATCATCGGCACGATGTCGCGGCTCATCAGGAACGCGATCGAATCGAACGCGTCGGAGGGAATGCCGGCATCGGAGAACTCGACCAGCAGCACCGGCCGATCGTTCCACCGGCCGATGAAGGGGACTTCGCCGGCCTGCACCAGCGCCAGCGATTCGGCGCACAGATGCACCTGGGCACCAAGCTGCAGATCGATGGGTATGGCGGCGGCAGCGGCGTAGCGGCGAAACGCCTCGAAGCGCGGCCACAGCGACGACAGGTTGTTGTCCCAGCGCCCCGGATGGATGTCGGGAGTCAGCACCGCCATGCCGACGCCGTCGGCCGCCTGGGCAGCCAGCGCAGCACCCGCCACCGCGAGGTCGCGGGGTCCGTCATCGACCCAGGGCAGGAAATGACAATGGATATCGATCATGGACTCTCCAGCATAACGCGAAGCGCCGGTCGGCTGCCCCTCGCGGTGGCACTGATGCAACGGTGCGGCTGCGAGGGTTTTCCCGGGACGGGCAGTACACTGCTCCGTCACGTTTACCGCAAGATGCGGCTTCATCATCCATCCGAGGCAGATCCATGCCCAGAATCACCGCATCATCCGCGTTCTCCGATCTCCGGGTGCTCGACCTGACCCGTGTGCGCGCCGGGCCCACCTGCGTGAAACAATTCGCCGATTTCGGCGCCGACGTGATCAAGATCGAAGCGGTCGGCGGCGACGACCTGGGCGATGCCCGCGACGGCAGCGATTTCCAGAACCTGCACCGGAACAAGCGCTCGATGACGCTGAATCTGAAGTCGCACGAAGGCCGGGAAGTTTTCATGCGGCTCGTGCATACCGCCGACGTCGTCGTCGAGAACTATCGTCCGGACGTCAAGTACCGGCTGGGCATCGACTACGAGTCGCTGCGGGCGATCAATCCGCGGATCATCCTGGCCAGCATCTCGGGCTTCGGTCAGGATGGTCCTTATGTCGACCGGCCCGGGTTCGACCAGATCGCGCAGGGCATGAGCGGGCTGATGTCGGTCACCGGCGCGCCGGGCGGCGGGCCGATGCGCACCGGCGCGGCGATCGCCGACGTGACCTCGGGGCTGCTGGCCGCGCTGGGCATCATGACGGCGCTGGCCGAACGGCAGCGTTCGGGCGAAGGGCAGTGGGTCCAGTCGAACCTGCTGCAGGCCGGCATCGCGCTGCTGGATTTCCAGGCGGCCCGCTACACGATGTCGGGGCAGGTGCCCGCCCAGGTCGGCAACGATCATCCGACTTACGCGCCGACTTCGGCTTATCGCACCGCCGACGGCCACATCAACGTGGCCGCCGCCGGGCAGGCGATCTGGCGCCGGCTGTGCGAAGCGATCGGCCGTGCCGACCTGATCGAGCACCGCGACTATCGCGAGGCCCGCGACCGGGCCCGCAACCGGGAACGGCTCAACGAAGAACTGAATCGCACGCTGTCGACCCGCAGCAGCGCCGAATGGGTGGACATCCTCAATCGCGCCGGCGTGGCCAGCGGCCCGATCTATTCGATGGACCAGGTGTTCGCCGATCCGCAGGTGCGGCACCTCGGCGCGGCCGCCGCCGTCAGCCATCCGAGGCTGGGCGAGCTGAAGCTGCTCGCGCAGCCGGTCAGGCTGTCGCGCACGCCGGCGACGATGGCCGCCGCGACGCCGGAGATCGGCGCGCATACCGACGAAGTGCTGCGCGAACTGGGCTACGACGATGCGGCGATCGGCCGGCTGCGCGAGGCGCGGGTGATCTAGGAAGGATCCCTGGCGGGTCAGGCAGCCGCTTCGCCGAGCACCGGATAGTCCGTGTAGCCCTGCGGGCCCGGCCCGTAGTAGGTCTTGCTGTTGGCCGCAGCGAGCGGCGCCGCGCGCGCCAGCCGTGCCGGCAGATCGGGATTGCTGATGAATGGCACGCCGAACGCCACCGCATCGGCGCGCCCCTCGGCGACCGCATCGCGCGCCATCTGCGGCGTGTAGCGGTTGTTGGCGATGTAGGCGCCACGGAAGGTGCGGCGGGCGGCCGCGAAATCGAAGCCGTCGAGGCCGCGCGCCGAACCGGTCTGCCCTTCGATGAAGTGGATGAACGCGATGCCGCGCTCGTTCAGCGCATCGACCATCGCGCCATAGGTGGCCTGCGGATTGGAATCGGGACCGCAGTTGTTGGCGTCGGACACCGGCGACAGGCGGATGCCGACGCGCTCGCGTCCCCATACCGCCACCGCGGCGTCGACCCCCTCCAACGTCAGCCGGATGCGGTTGGCGATCGGGCCGCCATAGGCGTCGGTGCGCAGGTTCGTCGAATCGCGGGTGAACTGCTCGAGCAGGTAGCCGTTGGCGCCGTGGATCTCGACGCCATCGAAACCGGCCCGCCTGGCGATCTCGGCGCCGCGGCGGAATGCGGCGACGATGCCGGGGATCTCCTCGAGCAGCAGCGCCCGCGGAGCCACCCGCTCCTGCTTGCCGACGTCGGTGTAGACGGTGCCGCCGGGATTGACCGCCGACGGCGCGACCGGAAGCTGATGGTCGGGCTGGAAATCCGGATGCGAGATCGCGCCGACGTGCCAGAGCTGAGCGACGATGCGCCCGCCGGCCCGATGAACGGCGTCGGTGACGAGCCGCCAGCCGGCTTCCTGCTCGCTGCTGTAGATGCCGGGGGTGCGCATGTAGCCCTTGCCCTGCGGATGCACCTGCGTCGCTTCGCTGATGATCAGGCCGGCCGATGCGCGCTGCGAGTAGTACAGCGCATTCAGTTCGTGCGGTGCATCGCTGCCGGGCATCGCGCGGCAGCGGGTCAGCGGCGCCATGAACACGCGGTTAGGACATTCGATCGCGCCGATGCTCACCGGCGTGAACAGTTCGGGAAGCTGGGATTCGGTTTTCATGGCCGCAAGAATAATCGATTCGCCGATCAGCCCGGGTTTTGCCGACCGTTTCCGGCCACCCGCGAGCGCGCCCGGCGGCGACGATAGCGGCTGCCCGCCGTGGAGTCCGATGTGTCCGTTGCTGCCGAACGAAATCCTGCCGCCGCCGCTCTTCATCCCGGTTCCGATCCCGTTGCCGCCGCCCCGCTGGGGCTCGCCGCGCTCGCGCGCATCGCGATGCCGGGGGCCGATCTGGTACCGCTCGGTCAAAAGCTGCTGCAGCGTGCGCAGCAGGAGCCCGACAACGCCGACGCGCTGATGGACCTGTCGCTGCTGCTGCAGCTTCGCGGTCATCGCGACGAGTCGCTGGCGGTGCAGCGCGAGGCGCTGGCGGTGAGCCGGCTGCACCGGCGCAGCGCCGCCGGAGTGCCGGCGCTGAGGCTGCTGGCGCTGATGAGCCCCGGCGACCTGATGGCCAACACGCCGCTGGAGTTCATGCTCGAATCGTCCGACATCGAGCTGACGATGCTGTACCTGATGCCCGATGAACCGGTGCCGTCGACACTGCCGCCCTGCGACGTGGTATTCATTGCGATCGGCGAGTCGCGGCGCAACCAGCCGCTGCTCGCACGGCTGCGCGATGCGACGGCCGACGGCAGGCTGGCCGGCGTGCCGGTGGTCAACGCCGCCGCGCGCATCGCCGAGCTGTCGCGCGATCGCGCAAGCGAGCTGCTGCACGATGCGCCCGGCGTCTGCATGCCGGCGACCCGCGGCGTCGATCGCGCACTGCTCGCGCGGCTGGCGGCCGGCCTGCTGGAGCCGGCCGATGCAGCAGGCGACTGGCCGCTGGTGGTCAGGCCCATCGATTCGCATGCCGGCCAGGGTCTGCAGCGGATCGATTCGCCGCAGGCGATGCGCGAATACCTGCGAAGCTGCCCGCTGACCGAGCGGTTCTATCTGTCATCGTTCGTCGACTACCGTGGCGCCGACGGTCTGTATCGCAAGTACCGCATCGTGCTGATCGACGGCCGGCCGCAGCTCTGCCATCTGGCGGTGTCGTCGCACTGGATGATTCATTATCTGAATGCCGGCATGGCCGAGCATGCGGCGCGGCGCGACGAGGAAGCGCAGGCGATGGCGTCGTTCGACGACGGCTTCGCGCGTCGCCATGCCGCCGCGCTGCAGGCGATCACGGAGCGGCTGGCGCTCGACTACGTGGGCCTCGACTGCGCCGAGCTCGCCGATGGCCGGCTGCTGGTGTTCGAGGCCGACACCGCGATGGTCGTTCATGCGATGGACCCGCTGGACCGGTTCGGCTACAAGCAGCCGGCGATGCAGCGGGTGTTCGCGGCGTTCCGTCAGATGCTGCTGGCACGCGCGTCGAGCAGAGACGCGGCTCGCGCGCTGTCGTCCTTCAGCGCGACGCCGGACTGACCGATCACCCGCGCCTGCCGCGCCAGGTACAGCAGCGAGTGCGCCGCCGCCTGCGGCGCGAGGCCGCCGTCGCGGATGTTCGACAGACAGTTGCGCTGCGCGTCGGTGCAGCCGACCTTCGGCGCGAGCGTCAGATAGATGCCCAGACTGTCGGCGGCCGACAGTCCGGGCCGCTCGCCGATCATCATCGCGACCATTCGCGCGCCCAGCCGCTCGGCGATGTCGTCGCCGAGCGCGACGCGCGCCTGCGTTGCGAGCACGACCGGCGCGAGCGTCCATTGCCAGCGGGTCAGTACCGGCAGGACCGCGGCCAGCACCGGCCATGCATGACGCTGCGGCGCCGCGGCCGACAGCCCGTCGGCGATGACGATCGCCAGATCGAAGCCGGGCGCGGCCGCCTCGGGGGGCGGCGCGGGCTCGGCAGCGGGACCACCTGCCGACGCGGCCTGTTGCGCCCGGGCGGCCGCATGCACCTGCGCCAGCCGGGCGGCCGACGTCTCGTCGAGGCGCCGGCCGCGATCGGGCCGCAGCAGGTATTCGCGGCGATCGCGCGCCCGGCTGGTCACCGCCACCGTGGCGATGCGCTGCTGCGCCAGCAGCGCGGCGAGCGCAGCCACGTCCAGCGATTCGTGGACCGCATCGCGGGCGCGGGCGTGCGCGAGCTGAAAGGCCAGCAGCGGCGCGGTCGGCAGGCTCGCGCCGGCGCGACCGAGACCGATGCGGGCGCCGCCCGGCGTGGCCATCGCGCGCCACGGATCGTCGATGACCGACGGATCGGGCCGTGTGGCGGTCATGTCGCCCCCGAGGGCCTTCGGCCCGGCCCCCCAAGGGGGCGCGATCGCCTTCGGAGCGGCCGTGCGGCGATCATGTCGCCATCCCCAGCAGCGGATGCGCTGTCGTCGCGGGCAGCAGCCGGCCGTCGCGCATCAGGCCGATCCGCTGCAGCCAGTCCTCGAATTCGGGCGCCGGCCGCAGGCCCAGCATCTGCCGCAGCGCGAGCGCGTCGTGAAACGACGTGCTCTGATAGCCGAGCATGATGTCGTCGGCGCCGGGCACGCCCATGAAGTAGTTGCAACCGGCGACCGCCAGCAGGGTCATCAGGTTGTCCATGTCGTCCTGGTCCGCTTCGCTGTGATTGGTGTAGCAGACGTCGCAGCCCATCGGCACGCCGAGCAGCTTGCCGCAGAAGTGGTCCTCGAGCCCGGCGCGGGTGATCTGCTTGCCGTCGTACAGATACTCGGGCCCGATGAAGCCGACCACGGTGTTGACCAGCAGCGGCTCGAAGTGGCGGGCCAGTGCATAGGCGCGCGCCTCGCAGGTCTGCTGTTCGAGTCCGTGATGCGCGTCGGCCGACAGCGCGCTGCCCTGCCCGGTCTCGAAGTACATCAGGTTGTCGCCGACGGTGCCGCGGCGAAGCGAGCGCGCGGCATCGCGCGCCTCGGCGAGCAGCGCGATGCTGACGCCGAAGCTGCGGTTCAACTTTTCGGTGCCACCGATCGACTGGAACACCAGGTCCACCGGCGCGCCGGCCTCGATCGCCCGCAGCGTGCTGGTGACGTGCGCGAGCACGCAGCTCTGGGTCGGGATGTCGAAGCGCATGCGGGCCTCGTCGACCAGCCGCAGCAGGTCGATGACCCGCTGCACGTCGTCGGTGGCGGGATTGATGCCGATCACCGCATCGCCGGCACCGTACATCAACCCGTCGATGATCGCGGCGGCGATGCCGGCCGGGTCGTCGGCGGGATGATTGGGCTGCAGCCGGATCGCCAGCCGCCCCGGCAGCCCGAGCGTGTTGCGAAAGCGCGAGACCACGCGGCACTTGCCGGCGGCGAGCATCAGGTCCTGATTGCGCATCAGCTTGCTGACGGCGGCCACCATCTCCGGCGTGAGCCCGCGCGACACCGCAGCGAGCGCCGGCCCGTCGGTCTCGTGGGCGAGCAGCCAGTTGCGCAGCTCGCCGACGGTCAGCGACGACACCGGCGCGAACGCCGCCGCGTCATGCCCGTCGAGGATCAGCCGGGTGATCTCGTCGTCCTCGTACGGCACCAGCGGCTGCTCGAGGAAGCTGCGCAGCGGCACGTCGGCCAGCGCCAGCCGCGCGGCGACGCGCCGCCGCGCGGACTCGGCGGCGATGCCGGCGAGCTGGTCGCCTGAACGCAGCGGGCTCGCGCAAGCCAGCAGCTCGCGCAGATCCGCGAACCGGTGGTTCTCCGTGCCCAGGGTCGCCTGAAAAGCCATCGGATGATGATAGCGCGCAGCAGGTGGCGCAGCATCGTGGCAGCACCATGCCCAATGGGCAGGTGTGGAGCCGCGGCGGCGGGTGGGCCGCAGTCGCCGCTTCAGTCGACGACCTTGCCGCGCAGCGCCTTGATCCGTCCGCGTTCGGTCTTATCGTCGACGCGGCGCCGTCGGGCGCTCGCGCTCGGGCGGGTCCGGCGGCGCGGCACCGGCGGTCGGGCGACGCTGTCGACCAGCGCCTGCAGCCGCGCGATCGCGGCGTCGCGGTTCTGCGCGAGGCTGCGTGCCGTCTGCGCCTTGATGACGACGATGCCGTCGGCGGTGATCCGCTGATCCTTCAACTGCAGCAGCCGCTCCTTCACGTCGTCGGGCAGCGACGATCGGCGGATGTCGAACCGCAGATGCACCGCGTTGGACACCTTGTTGACGTTCTGGCCACCGGCGCCCTGCGCACGGATCGCGGTCAGCTCGATCTCTTCGGGAACGACTGTCGGCGTCATCGCATCACGGTCGGCATCGCGTCGTGCCGGGGTTCAGGCCGCGAACTCCCGCAGCATCCGGCCGGCACGCGGCGCGTCGGCAAGCGCGCCCGCCCGATCGGCGACGCGGCGGCCGTTGACCCAGACGCCATGGACGCCGCGCGGCTCGGCGGTCAGCCGCGGCGCGCCGGCCGGCAGGGCGTACGCCCGCCGATTGGGCCCGCGGCCGACGGTGGCCGGGTCGAACAGCAGCAGATCGGCGAACGCGCCCGCGCGCAGCACGCCGCGATCGCGGATGCCGAAGAGCTTCGCCGGATGGCCGGTCAGCTTGTGCACCGCGCCGGGCAGCGAGATGGCGCCCAGATCGCGCGACCAGTGGCCGAGCAGATGCAGACCGAACGCCGCATCGCAGAGGAAGGTCAGGTGCGCGCCGGCATCGGACAGCGACACGTGCGCGGCCGGATGATTGATCAGCCGCGCCACCCCTTCGGTGTCATTGTTGCGAAGCTGCGCGGTGAACAGCGTGTCGAGATCCTCGGCGAGCGCCAGATCGAGCAGCCAGTCGAGAGGATGCTGCCCGGCCGCGGCTGCCAGCGATTCGACGGTGCGCCCTTCGTAGTGGCGATGCTCGGGCCGCGCGACAACGACGGCCCGCTGCAGCCCTTCCGCCACGCGGTCTCGACGACCTGCACCAGATGCCATTCGCTGTTGAACAGGCGCTTGCCGCGCAGCAGTTCGAGAGCCGCCTTGACCTCGTTGCGGAAGGCGGGGTCGGCGTACACCGCGCGCAACGCATCGCCGCCGTGCGCGGCCATCGCCGGATACCACGCCTCGATGCCTTCGAACACGTAGGGGCTGTGCATCGTGAAATCCATCGTCAGCGGACAGCACGACACCTGCGGATAGACCCGATGTCCACGTGCGCAAGCCTCGTCCATCTGCGCGATCTCGCGGAACACGTTGTCGGGCGCGGTATTGCTGTGGAACATCGCGGCGACCAGCACCGGCCGGCCG
>DAISWF010000055.1:7180-23735 GCA_036826495.1 Burkholderiaceae bacterium | reverse complement strand
GCAGGGCCTGATGGCTTACGGCTATCTGTCCCGGCTCGCGACCGATTATTTCGGGCCCTCCTGGGTATCCGGCGGCGAGCTGAACGTCGCCTTCATCAATCTGCTCGACCGGGACGACCTGCTGACCATCGCCGGCAAGGTGACCGGCGTCGAGCGGGACGGTGGCCGCACCCGGGTGACCGTCGAGATCTGGGTCGACAGCCACCGCGGTACGCGGGTGGCGGCGGGGAATGCGATCGGCTACGTCGATGAGTGACGGCCCTGGCCGATGCGGCGTCCGTGGCGGGTCGCGTCGTCGCATTCGACGATGCCGCTGGAACGGCCTGCTCCTTAACATGCAGGCACCGGAACGATACGAGGCACCGGTCCTCGCTTGCGGGTTCGCTCAATGACGATCGTCAACGCACCGGCGGGTGCCTTCGCCGAATGGCTGGCACTGCCACCCGGCTTCCGATTCCCCGACGTGCCGCTCCGGATAGACCGGCAACGCCAGCGGCGGAACCATCTGATCACCGGCGTCGACGATGATCTGTTCGGCGACCGCGTCAACGCTGGCGTGCTGACGGATGTCATCAGCCAGTCCGTCCATGCCGTGAAGCTGCCGATAGATGGACGCGTGCTGCTTGGTCTGCAGGTGCAACAGCGGACGGCGCTGTCGATCGGACAGGACCTGATCGGCAGGGGGCGGATCGACGCACTCGTGTCTGCGCCGCGGGGCCACCTGCTCACGTGTTCTTATCATCTGATCGCCGCGGACCAGCCGGCTTCGGCGCCGCCGCCGGTCTCGATACGCAACACGATGCTCCTGCTCGATCCATCGACACCGCGCGCCGCGCCGGGCGCACGACCCGTCGAGGACCCGCTGGCCGGCTTCACGCGTTCCGGCCGCTGCACGATGACGCCGGAAGCGGTGCGCGCCTACTGCGCAGAGATCGGCAACCTGATCCACTTCGACGAGGAATACGCCCGAGCGCGTGGCTATCGTGCGCCGATTGCGCCACGCCTGCTGGACGTGACGATTCTCGTGGCGGAACTGCGTCGGGCGCATGGCGACCGGTCCGCGCCCTTCGCATTCGACCTCGATCTCCGCGTGCACCGGCCGCTGTTCTGGGACGAGACGCTGGACACCTGGATCCGCCGGGCGGGCGACTCCTTCGAGTTCCGCCTGGTTACCGGTGACGGACGGATCACCAGCGCGGCCACTGCCACGCTGGGAACCGAGCCTCGTTCGACGCGGTCCGGTCCAGCGAATCCGGCTGATGAATCGGAGTTCCGCGCATGACCACCCAGATTCTGCAGGGCGTCAAGGTCGTCGACCTGACCTCGGTGATGCTCGGGCCATACGCCACCCAGATCCTCGGCGACATGGGTGCGGATGTCATCAAGGTGGAGAGCATTCACGGCGGCGACGTGCTGCGGCGCGGCGCCCCGCAGAAGAACCGCGTCGGCGCCGCCTTCATGGGCCTGAACCGCAACAAGCGCAGCGTTGCGCTGGACCTGGCCTCCGCCGAGGGGCGGGAGGCACTGCTGAAGATCGTCGCCACTGCGGACGTCTTCGTGCACAACATGCGCGGATCGGCCGCTGCCCGGCTGGGTCTGCAATACGAGCAGCTCAAGGCGGTCAACCCGCGGCTGGTCTACTGCGCGAGCTGGGGTTTCGGGAGCAATGGCCCCTATGCCGGCAAGCCGGCGTTCGACGACATCATCCAATCGCTGTCGGGGATGGCGGCGCTGCAGGGAACCGTCCGCGGAAAGCCCGGCTTCGTGCCCACCGCGATCGTCGACAAGATCACCGGCCTGACCACCGCCTATGCGATCGCGATGGGGTTGTTCCAGCGCGAGCGGACCGGAACCGGCGTGTCGTTCGAGATCCCGATGTTCGAGACGGCGGTCAGCTTTCTCTTCATCGAACACCTGGGCGCCGCGGCCTTTGCCGACGACGATGGCGCGACACCCGGCCATCCGCGCCAGGTGATGGAGCGCGGCCCTTTCGCCACCAGTGATGGTCACCTGACCATCATGCCGTATACCGGTCAGCAGTGGCGTCGCTTCTTCGAAGCGGCCGGGCGGATCGACCTGGCGTCGGATCCGCGGGTGACGGACGACATCCTGCGCAACGAGAACATCGAGCTCATGATGCGTTGGGTCGCCGAATGCGTGGCGGACAAGCCTACGGCCTACTGGCTCGCGCTGCTGGAGACGAACGACATTCCGGTGGCCGTCACCCGCAGCCTGGACGAGGTGCTGACGGATCCGCATCTCGCCGCGGTGGGGTTGCTTCAGCAGCAGATGCATCCGGTGACCGGAGCGACGCGGTCGATCGCTCCGCCGCTGCTGGTGGATGGCGAGCGCCCCGCGATGCGCCGTCCGGTCCCGCGCCTGGGCGAGCACACGCGGGAGATCCTGCTCGAAGCGGGCCTGGCGCCGGAGCAGGTCGACCGGCTGTTGGCGGCAGGCATTGCTGCCGTGACGCCGCCGGCCGGTCCGGCCTGCTGATCAGGCGGTGACGCTGAATCCCAGTGAATCGATGATCCTTTTCCAGCGGGCGTAGTCGGCGACGACCGTTTCGCGCATCTGCGCGACGGTGCCGCCGGTCGCCTCGAAGCCGAGACGCGCCAGCGTCTCCTGCATCTTCGCGCTCTTCAGCCCGGCATTGCAGGCGCGATTCCATTCGGTGACGGCCTCGGCCGGGGTGCCCTTGGGCGCCCACAGCGCGGACCAGGGTTCGCATTCGAGGTTCTTGTGACCCAGCTCATCGAGTGTCGGTACCGACGGCAGCGCCTTGGAACGCCGACGCGAGGTCACCGCGATCGACCGAAGCTTCCCCGTGCGGTGCAGGTCGGCCACCTCGGAGGTGTTGTTGATCGCGAGCTCGATGTGGCCACCGAGCACCGCCGCCACGAGGTCGTTGCCGCCCTTGAACGGCACGTGCTGCAGGCTCAGCCCGAATTCCCGGCCGAGCATCTCGCCGAACAGATGGGCGATGCTGCCGGTGCCGCCGTGCCCGTACAGCGTGCCTGCCGGCTTGCTCTTCGCCCAGGTGATGAGATCGGCCATGTTCCGGACGCCCGTACCGTTCGCCACCGAGATCGTCAGTGAGTAGGTGCACAGGCTGATGATCGGGTCGACGTCGTTGACGAAGTCGATGTCGACGTTCTTGTTGGCCAGCGGCGCGATGACGGCGGTGGTGCTGCCGGACAACCCGACCGTGGCGCCGTCGGCCTTCGAGCGGGTCAGGCCTTTCGCCGCAATGAGGCCGGACGCCCCCGGCTGGTTGACGACGAGAACGCTGCGGTCGAGCGCCGCGCCGGCCTGCTCGGCGATCGCCCTGCCCACGATGTCGGTCCCGCCGCCTGGCGGAAAGCCGACCAGCAGCTTCAAGGTTCCTTCAGGAAGGGCGGCGGCAGCCGATCCCGTCAGCGGCAATGCCGCCGCGAGGGCTCCCGCGCAAAACGTTCTGCGTTTCATCGTCTGCGTCTCCAACTCCATTGGTCGGCGGCGTTTGCGAGCCGCGATGCCCGCGGATCGCCGGTCCGGTCCCTCGCTATGCTAGGGGCCATCCACGCACAGGTGTATCGTCGTTTGCGACGAGGGCCTGCCGGGTGCTAACCGAGGATGCGGTACTTGCGCGCGATCGACACCGCCTGCGTGCGGCTCTGTGCATCCAGCTTCAGGTTGATGCTGCGCAGATGCGTGCGAATCGTGCTGTCGGAAACCTGCAGCTTCTCCGCCATCGCACTGTTCGAATAGCCCTCGGCGACGAGCCTGAGCACCTCGAGTTCCTTCTGAGTCAGCGCTTCGATGTACGGCGGCAGGTCGTGCGTGCCCGCCGGGTGCGATTCGGGCATCACCAGGTAGGGGCCGAACGAACCGCGCAGCTTGTGGGCGTACTCGATCAGCGTCGGGTCGGCCCGATCGGAGGCGTTCAGCTCCTGGATCACCGCCTCCACCGCCGGCAGGACCAACGGGCCTTCATCCAGCATCAGCCGCATGAACCCTTCCCGGTGACCATCGATCACCAGATCCCGCGCCACGGCGGTGGCGAGGTCGCGCCGGTTCAGGCGCCACAACGCGATGATCTTCAGCACCGATAGCTTGCGGACCCGCCGTATCCGCGACTCGACGCGCAGCCTGGGCAGCTCGCCGTCGATCCGCGCGATCACCTTGGCGGCGTCGCCGAAATGCGCGTCCCATCGCATGCGGGCCAGCGTGATCTCCAGGATGTCGTGGGCGGGCAGCCGCAGCCGCTCGACGCGCTGCCAGACCTCCGGTTCGTCGGCCCGGTCGATCTCCTCCCTGGCACCGGCCCGGTTCCCCTGCAGGATCAGCAGGCGGCCGCGCTGCAGCCGTGCCGTGGCCACAACGCGCGCCAGGTCCCGCGCGTAGCCGAGAGACTCCAGCTCGGTCAGGACGCGGAACGACTGGTCGACATCGCCTCGCCAGAACTGGATGTGGCTGCGGATCACGTAGCTGCTGATGATGTGATCCGGCAAGCCCATCTCGCTGGCCAGCGGCAGGTAGACCTGCAGCAGCCGCTCGACGGCATCCAGCGCATTGGCCTCGTACAGCGTGGACGCATACAGGACGCCGGCCCACGCATTGCCGCTGGTCTGATTGGCGTCGTCCTCCGACGTGGTCGCTTCCAGGGCTGTCTGGAAGCGCGCCATCGCCTGGCGCAGCCGGCCACGCTCCTTGTCGAACATGCCTTCGGTGGCTTCGGCGTACATGCGGTTCAGCGCGCTGCTGCCCTGCGTGCGCCGGGCGACGTTCAGCAGGCGCCGGGCCTCGCGCAGATCGCCAATCACCGCCGACACGTGCGCCATGCAATTGGTCAGCACCGCATCGGCGAACGGGACGGGCGTGGGCAGCCGTGCCAGGCATGCCTGTCCGACCTCGTACGCCTCGTCGTAGCGGTCCATCATCGTCAGCAGCAGCGGCCGCAACGCATTGACGTGGGCGCGGATGGCGGGATCCGCGCTGGACTGCAGGCCGCTTTCGACGAAGCCCTTCATGGCCTCCGCGGCGCCCCGCGTGAAGAGCCCTGCCCAGGCATGCAGGACCTGAATCAGCGGATGGTGCCGCAGGACGTCGTCCGGCGGCAATGCACTCAGCCAGCGCTCCAGCAGACGCATCCGGCCTCGCTCGAGGTAGCGCAGTGCGTGAGCCGTCAGCAGGCGGATCGCACGCTCGAAGTCCCGGCCCTCGAGCGCATGGTCGATCGCCGGTGCGTAGCGCCCCGCCGATTCGAACCACTCCGACGCCCGCCGATGCAGCGTCGGCACGTCGTCCGGGTGCTCGCGGCCGAGCTGCGCCTGCAGGAAGGTGGAGAACAGCCGGTGATACTGGAAGATCGGCTCGGGACCCGGCTCCTCGAGCTTCGACAGGAACAGGCCTTCGGCATGGACCCGGTCCAGCATCGCGACAGCGTCGGCATCGCCCAGCAGGTGACGGCACAGTCCCGGATTCAGTTCCGCCAGAATGCTGGTGCGCAACAGGAAGTCGCGCGAACGGAGCGGTTGGCGGGCCAGCACCTCCTCCGCCAGGTATTCGCCGATCGCTCCGCTGGCGCCGAACAATCTGCCGACGAAGCTCTGCGGACGGTCGTAGCGCCTCAAGGCCATCGACGCGAGGACCAGCGCGGCGATCCAGCCTTCGGTGCGCGCGTGCAGCGACTGGATGTCTTCGGCGTTCAGCGTGTCCACGCCGGAAAGCGCGAAGAACCGGCTGGTCTCGTCGAGGCCGAACCGCAGCATTTCCGCGTCGACTTCGACGAGATGGCCGCGGACCCGAAGGCGGGGCAGGCCGATGTCCGGCACGCTGCGCGAGCCGATCACCAACTGGCCGCCCCGCGGCAGATGCTGGACGATGTCGCGGATCACGCCCACCACGGCGGGCACCTGCAACAGTTCGAATTCGTCCATGAACAGCGCGAATGCCGGTCCCTCTCGCGACAGCGCGGCCAGCGCATCCGCGCCGGATACCTGGGTGTTCCGGTCGTCGATCTGCAACTGCGAGACAGCTTCGGCCAGGCAGCCGAGGAAGCGCTGAATGTCGTTGTCCGACTCGTCGATCGTGATCCAGGCGGTTGCAATGCCGGTCGCGTCCATCCGCTTCTGGATCTGTCGCAGCGCCGTCGTCTTGCCGAAGCCGGCCGGGGCTCGTACCAGCACCACCTTCGCCGGGCCGGCACGGGCGATGCAGGCGTCGAGTGCGGCGCGGTGCACGAATGAATCGCCTTCGCCGGGAGGCGTGAACTTGCTCGGGCGCGTCATCGGGAGGCCGCGCATCGCCGGCGTGTGAACGGGTTCGTTGATCATGACAACCGGAAGCGGATGTACCGATGCATTCTAAGGTCACGGCCTTCGGATCTGCAGTCGGCTTCGCTTCGGCATGCGCCTCGTCGGGAACGACGAGGCCGATCCGCCACGGTGGCCCTAAACTGCCGCAGAGGCCGACGTGCCGCGCGTCGGCTCGATCACAAAAGGAGTGGGCAACCATGCTCGAGCCGCCGGGCATGGAGTTCGATCAGCCGATGTCCGACAGTGTGTTCAGATCAGTCCCGGAGCAGATCCGCGATCGGGCCAGGCTGCATCCGCTCGACGTGGCGATCGCCTGCGAAGGCCAGTCGCGCACCTGGGGGGATTTCGACCGGGCGATCGACGCGATCTCGCACCACCTTCGCAGCATCGGCGTGCGCAAGGGTGACCGCGTCGCGCTGCTGGCCATCAACTCGATCGAGTATGCCGAGGCGTATTTCGCCGCATTGCGCGCCGGGGCCGTCGTCGTGCCGCTGTCGACGATGGTTGCAGGCGACGCGCTGCACCGGATGCTGGAGGATGCGGCGCCCAAGGCGCTGTTCGTCTCGTCGGCCTTTCGTACCGTCATCGAATCGATGCGCGGCGGGTTGCCGTTCTGCGCCGAACGGGGCCTCGTCGCGATCGACTTCGTCGGTCCGGGATGGGTGCCGTTCATGGAGACGAGCCTGACCTATTACGGCGCCTTCCACGAACGAATCGAAGCCGATGACCTGTACAACATCGTCTACAGCTCGGGAACGACCGGCGTGCCGAAAGGCATCGTGCACACCCACCAGATGCGTGCGTCGTTTCCGGGGCGTTTCTCGGTTCACGGCTTTTCCGACGACAGCGTGTGCCTGGTCGCGACGCCGCTGTACGGCAATTTCTCGCTGGCCGCGTTCCTGACGACGCTGGTGTGCGGCGGAACGGTCGTGCTGCTTCCGAAGTTCGATGCACGCGGATTCCTCGAACTCGCATCGCAGCGGCGGGTCACACATACCGCATTGGTGCCGATCCAGTTCCAGAGGATTCTCGATGTCGACGGCTTCGACAGCTACGACCTGGGAAGCTTCGTCGCGAAGTTCACCGGTGGCGCGCCGACCAGCGTCGAACTGAAGCGGGCGGTGGCGGCGAGATGGCCCGGCAGGTTCATCGAGCTGTATGGATTGACCGAAGGCGGACCCGGCGCGTCGCTCGACGTCACGGCGTTCCCGGAAAAGCTGCATACCGTGGGGCGCCCGGGCGCCGACGTCCGCGTGATCGACGAGCACGGACGGGAACTTCCCCGTGGCGGGGTAGGCGAGATCGTGGGCAGGTGGCCGGCGATGATGGCGACCGGCTACTACAAGCGTCCGGACCTGACCGAGCAACTGATCTGGCGGGACGGCCAGGGCGATGTGTTCCATCGGTCGGGAGACTTCGGCCGGCTCGACGAGGACGGGTTCATGTTCATCCTCGATCGCAAGAAGGACATGATCATCTCGGGCGGCCTCAACGTCTACGCTGCCGACATCGAGGCGGTGATGGCCGGGCACCCGGACGTGGCCGAGGTCGCCGTCGTCGCGATGCCGAGCAGGGAATGGGGCGAATCGCCGTTTGCGGTGGTGGTGCCGCGCGCCGGCACCGACCTGGCCGGCGACGAACTGATGGACTGGACGAACCAGCGGGTCGGCAAGGGCTCGCGGATCGCCGGCGTGGAACTTCGGTCCGAGCTGCCGCGCAATCCGCTGGGCAAGGTCCTCAAGCGCCAGCTCAGGGATGAGCTGCAGCATGGTCGGACGTCGGAAGTCGGTTGACGAAGCTGCTCGAGCGGACCCGTCGACGATCGGAAAAGGAGCGTTTCGATGAACAGGACTCGTCGCCATCTGTTGTCCGCCGGGCTGGTCGGCGGCCTGGTCCGGCCGTTCGCCGTACGTGCGTCCGAGATCTTTCCCACCCGACCTTTGCGGCTGGTCGTGCCTTACGGCGCCGGCGGGCCCGCGGACATCGTCTCCCGCCTGGTCGCTCAGCGGATGTCCGAGCTGCTCGGCCAGCAGATCGTCGTCGTCAATACGCCGGGCGCCGGCGGCAACCTGGGGACGGCGACGGTCGCCCGGGCCGCCGCCGACGGCTACACGCTGGTGGTCGGCACCAGCAATACGCTGGCCGCGAATCCGAGCCTCTTCGAACGGCTGCCGTTCGACCCGGTCAACGACTTCGCGCCGATCGGCATGATGTTCCATGGTGCGAGCAGCCTCTCGGTGTCCGCAAACGTGCCTGCGCGTTCCGTCGCCGAGCTCGTCGTGCTGATCCGCCGTGCGCCTCGCGAGTATTCGTTCGCATCGGGCGGCGTGGGCAGCAGCGGCCACTATTCCGGCGAGCTGTTCAAGAAGCTTGCCGGCGTGGACATGACGCATGTGCCGTACAAGGGCGACTCGGCCGCGGCCAACGACGTGGTGGCCGGACAGGTGCCGGTGCTGTTCGCCAATATCTCGAACGCGATGCAGTTCCACGAGGCCGGCAAGCTCAGGGTCCTCGGGGTTTCGACGGCCCGCCGGGTGCCCGCCTTCCCGGCGATTCCGGCCATCGCCGAGAGTCTGCCGGGATTCGACCTGAGTAGCTGGTACTGCCTGATGGCACCCGCACGGACGCCGGACGCGGTCATCGCCCGATTGAACGGCGCGCTGGTGGACACGATGAAGGATGAGGCGATCGCCGGCAGGATCGTGGCGATGGGGAACATTCCAGCCGCTTCGACGCCGCAGCAGGTGCGCGACCTGATCGCCTCCGATACGCCCAAGTGGGGCGCGCTCACCCGTCAGGCCAACATCAGGCTCGAGTAGCGGCCTTAATCCGCCGCCCAGCGCAGCACCTCGTCCAGGCCGGCGCGCTCGGTGCGGTAGACGTTCACCGGATCATCGGCCAGCGCGTAGCCGAACGACACGCCGCACACCATGCGGCGGTCATCTCCGATGCCGAGCGCCTCCCGGATCGTCCGGGCATGGCGCGACAGGGCCGCCTGCGCGATCGTCGCCACGCCATGGGCGGTCGCGGCCAGCAGGAAGTTGCTGACGAAGCCCCCGCAGTCGACCGCGCCGTACACCCCGAGTGCTTCGTCCGTGGTGACGATCGCCACGTGCGGTGCGCCGAAGAACCGGAAATTCTGCTGCGACTGGCGCCGATAGGCTTCCTTGTCCCCGCGCGCGATCTGCAGGGCCTCGTATAGCTGAAAGCCGCTTCGGCGGCGGCGCTCGAGATAGACGCCCCGGTACTCCCGGGGGAACGGGAAATCGGGTTCGTCCGGTGCGCCGGATGCGACCTGCTCGAGCAGCCGCTCGCGCAGACGTTCCGTGCCGGCGCCTTTCGTGATCGTGACCTGCCAGGATTGGCTGTTGCACCAGCTCGCCGTGCGCTGGGCCGACGCCAGGATCGAGGCGATCACGCTGTCGGCCACCGGTTCGTCGCGGAACGCGCGACAGCTCCATCGATCGTCGAAGAGCCTGTTCAGATGATCGAGCGTTTCCGAAGCGTATTGCATGGCAGAGGAAGAAACGGGTTCGCCGGAACGGCACACTAGATGATCGCATCCGGTGGCGGTATCGTCGCTACCGACGATGACATTCCGCAGGCGATCTTCCAGACTGGCGACTCGGCGATCATCGATTGCAGACGGGAGACATCGTGAGGCTGATCATCGCGCTGCGCAAGCTCGCGTTCGTCGGGTGGATCGCCCTGACGGGATTCCCGCCGCATGCTGCGGCGGACGATTATCCGAGCAGACCGATCCGCGTCGTCGTGCCCTACGGACCGGGCAGCCTGTCGGACACGATCGTCCGCAGCCTCGGTGCGCTGATGTCCACGGAACTCGGCGTGCCCTTCGTCATCGAGAACAAGCCGGGTGCCAACACCTTCCTCGGGCTCGGGGCAGCCAGCACGGCGAAGCCGGACGGCTACACATTGGCGTTGACGACGGTCACGACCGACGTGATCAATCCGCTCGCCTACCGCAAGCTGCCGTACGACAACGACAGCCTGGCACCGCTCGCGGTGATCGCCAGCTCGCCGATCATCTTCCTCGTGCCGAAGGACATGAAGGCGGAGACGATGTCCGATTTCGTTGCGTTGGCGAAGAGCGATGCCGGCGGTTTGAACTATGGTTCGACCGGGCAGGCCAGCTCCAACCGCGTCGTCACGGAAAAGCTGCTGAGCGAAGCGGGCATCCGGATGGTCAACGTCCCGTTCGCCGACAGTTCGCCGATTCACACCGCGATGATGCGCGGCGACGTGCACTTCTATGCCGACGTGGCGACCTCCGCACTGCCTCGCGTCAAGGCCGGGCAACTGAAGGCTCTCGCCATCGCGAGCCCCGAGCGGCTGTCGGCGTTTCCGGGCGTCCGGACAACCGCCGAGAGCGGCTATCCCGGGTATCAGATGAGTGTCTGGTACGGGCTTCGGATACCGGCGAACACGCCGGCCGATCGCGTTGCGAAACTCACCCGCGCGATCAACAACGGGTTGGCGGACGCGGCTTTCCGGCAGCAGTTCGAATCGCGCGGCATGGTGGTGTCGACCCGCACCGGTCCGGCGGAGATGGCGCAGATCATCACCGACGATCGCAAGCGATGGGGGGCGATGCTGGCGCCTCTGAATATCGTGCTCGACTGATTTCGGAAATCAGAGGCCGGGCACCGCGATCAGGTCGCGGTGCCCGACCCGCAGCACCGACGTCCCGCCTGACGACCATCGTCGTCGTCGCGCGGCCCAGGCAATGTAGTCGTCACGCCGCGTGCCGTCGGTCTCGATCGCGGCGGCAGTCCAGCCGTCGATCAGCGCGGCCTGCAGCGCATCGGCATCGGCATCGGCATCGGCATCAGTATCTGCACCGCCACCGGTACTGGCGTACGCCGCTGCGGGTGCCCCGAGTATCCGCGCTCCGACGCCCGCAGCGGTGATCGTCCACGGACTGTCGTGGCTGCGCACAACATAGCCGGCGGCCTGCAGCGATTGCTGCGCAACCGAAGCGGCCGCAGGACCCAGCGCGCTGCCGAAGCCCTTGTCGCCGAGCTGGTGCCGGTTCAGCGCATCGGTGACCGCCTCATCGAGCGGATCGGCCGGCGACCAGGTGATCCGGCCGTCGTAGCTGAGCGCCCAGTGCACCGCGGCCCGGTGGCGGGCGCAGTGATCGACCAGCCGCTGCAGCCAGCCGGCGGACACCAGGTCCAGCAGCGCCGATGTCGTCACCCACTGCACGCCAGCCAATGAGATACCGGCCGGATCCGCCGCCAGGTCGAGCCGCCGCAACGTGATCCGCGCATCGAAGCCGTCACCGCTGACGGCCATCGGCGCCGAAGCGGCGCTGTCGGTGAACCGCCATCCTCTCCGTCGTGCCCAGCGCTGCAGACGCGGCGCGACCTGGGCGAGCAGCAGCGGGTCGTGGTCGATCAGGTGCCAGTGCTGCCGGCCACCGAGCCGGGGTGCAAGGTGGCGCAGGTTGGCACCGGTGCCGCAGCCCAGGTCGACCAGGCGGGTGATCTCCGTCGACGACCGTTCGACCGGCGTCGCGGCACGGGCCCGCGAGTCGAACGGTTCGCGCAACGCGAGCCACTCGCCGGAGAAGGCGGTTGCGGCGGCGGGCTTGCCAGCATCCTCGAGGGTCATCGATCGGGCACCGTGTCGTCGGAAACCGCCCGCAGCAACGCAGCGACCCGCGCCACCGTCGCCGGCCAGCGCGGCAGCGACGGGCCCGCCGCGCGCGCGGCGGCGGCCAGCCGTTCGCGCAGCGCGGAGTCGGTGATGCATCGTCCGATCGCGGCGGACAACGCGGCTGCGTCACCCGTCGGTACCTGCAGCGACGCGTCCGCCGGCACGGTGCTGGCGAGCGCACCGCCGGTGGTGGTGACCACCGGCAGGCCGACCGCGATCGCCTGCGCGGCGGCCATGCCGTAGCCTTCCCACCACGCTGCGCTGACGAACAGGTCGGCCCGGGCATACAGCCGCCGCAACGCTTCGTCGCTGACCGCGCCGGCCAGCGTGATGCGATCGCCCAGCCCGGCGTCGGCGATGCATCGCCGCACTGCCGACACATGCAGCGGATCCCGATCGAGCGCACCGGCGCAGGTCAGATGCCAGCGCTCCCCGCGTCCGGCCTCGAGCCGCCGCAGCGCTTCGACCAGCAGCAGATGCCCTTTGCGCGGCGTCACCGTCGCCACCGACAGCAGGTTCACCGTGCCGGTGTGGCCGACCGGCCGGGGTGCTGGCCGGTGCACCGGTCCGTGCACTGGTTCGTGCACTGGTTTGCGCGCCGGTCCGCGAGCCGGTCCGTGAGCCGGTTCGGGCGCCGCTCCGTGCACCGGTTCGGGCGCCGGTCCGTGATCCGATTCGTGATCCGATTCGGGTGCCGTTCCGGGTGCCGCCGGCCCGGACAACACCGGCCCGGCCGACACCGGCCTGGACACCACTGGCCAGTCCTCGATCCCCGGCTCGGCCACGGTGATCGGCGCCAGGTCCATCCGAAGCTGTCGCAGCGACGCGGCGGTGGTGGTGCTGGTGACGATCACCGCACGGACGCAGGCCAAGGCCGCGCGTTCACTGTCGGCCAGTCGCTCGGCCTCGGTCGGTGGCAGGCCGGTCTCCAATGCCAGCGGATGATGGACCAGCGCGACCAGCTTCAGGCGCCGCGCATGCCGGGCGGCGACCGTGGGCATCGCGCCGAATGCCAGGCCGTCGACGATCACCAACCGGCCGTCGTCGAACGAGGACAATGCCGCGTCGGCGTCGGCCAGTGCGGCATCGTCCGGCGAGGGGAACGTCGCCGACAGCGACACCTGCCGGACCCGATGGCCGATCGCACGCAGGCCGGCGATCAGCCGCGCGTCGTACCGGTAGCCGCCGGTCGGCGTGGACGGGTCGCCGGGCAGCAGGAACCCGATCGGCGACGGTGCGTGGCTGGCCTGCAAGGCGGTGTCCGAAGGGTTCGGTGGTATGTCCGGCGATCGGTCGGGCCCGAGGCAGGCTATTCCGCCGGCGCCGGAAGCGGACCTTCGTACGACGCCCACGCCCGGTGCGACTCGTTCAGCGTGACCGACAGCCAGGCGAGCCCGCCGGCCGCCGCGCCGAGCTCGCCGCCGGCGATCCGTGCCGCGAGCCGATCGAAGATCGCGCGGGCGAGGAACTCGGTGGTGGTGTTGCTGCCGCTGAACGCGGGTTCGTCGTCGAGGTTGCGGTAGTCGAGGTCGGCCAGCACGGTGCGCAGCACCTGGGAAGCCAGGCCGATGTCGACGACCACGCCATCGGCATCGAGCGCGGCGCGGCCGAACACCACGTCGACCACGTAGGTGGCGCCGTGCAGCCGTTGCGCCGGGCCGAACATCGCGCCGCGGAAGCTGTGGGCGATCATGAAATGGTCGCGCACGCCGACGCGGTAGCCGGCAGGAAGGCGGGGCGGAGGAGCGGGTTGTCGGTTCATCGGTAGTGGATCCGTTCGCACAGTGCACCGGCCGGCGCGCGGGCCAGCCGGTCGATCAGCGCCGGCAGCGCGGCGAACGGGTGGTCGCCGCCGATCAGCCGGTCGAAGCGCGGGTCGCGCAGCAGCGAAAGCGCAAGCGCCAGTCGCCGCGAATGTGTCCAGCGTGCACGCTGGCCGGCCGGCAGCGTGCCGACCTGCGAGCTGCGCAGCACCAGCCGGCGTGAATGAAAGGCCGCGCCCAGCGGCACCGCGACATCGCGGCTGCCGTACCAGCTCAACTCGAGCACCGTCGACTCGAAGCCGGCGAGGCCGATCGCGGTGGCCAGGCCGGCCGGCGAGCCGCTGGCGTGGATCACCAGGTCGGCGTCCCGCCGTGCCGCGTCGGGAGCGACGCAGCGCAGGCCGACGGCGTCGGCGATCGCATCGCGCGAGCGGTCGACGTCGACCAGTTCCACCGAGCAGCCGGCGATGCCGTCGGCCAGCATCGCGGTCAGCAGGCCGACCACGCCGGCGCCGACCACCGCCACCCGGTCGCCGATCCGCGGCCGGGCATCCCACAGCCCGTTGATCGCGGTTTCCAGATTGGCCGCCAGCACCGCTCGGGCCGGCGGCAGATTGTCGGGCAGCGGATGCACCGCCTGCGCCGGCACCCGGTAGACGTCCTGGTGCGGGTACAGACAGAACACGGCGCGGCCGAGCAGCGCGGCATCGCCGTCCTCGACGATGCCGACGCTGCTGTAGCCGTACTTGACCGGGCCGGGAAACTCGCCCTGCTGGAACGGTGCCCGCATCCGTTGATATTCGCTGACGGGAACCTCGCCGCGCCAGACCAGGCACTCGGTGCCGCGGCTGATGCCGCTGTACAGCGTGCGCACCGTCACCTCGCCGGCGCGCGGCGGAGCGAGCGGCTCGCTGCGCAGGCCCGCGCGGCCGGGGGCTTCGATCCAGAAGGCGGTGGCGTCGGAGGTCGGCATCGTTGGTCGGCGATCAGCAGGGTCGGCGAGCGGGCCGGCGTCGGTTGGTGATAGCGTTGACGGAAAGAACAGCGATGACCGATGGATTCGACGCCCCTTGCCGATGAGCCGAGTCTACAGCGACTGCGCCGGGCCGCGTGCGCGGCGCTCGCCGGCGGCGCGGCGTTGCTGGCCGTGCTGGTGGCCGCGCTGTCGGCCCTGCTGGCACCGCTCGGCGCCCGGCCCGAAAACCCGATCGGCGGCGAACGCGCGGGCGTGATCTTCGGCGAGCATCCGGGCGGCTTCGCCGGTCGCATCGCCAGCCTGGTCGACCTCGTCATCCCCACCACCGTCGCCGAAGGGCTGTACCTGCTCGCCGCGCTGCTCGTGCTGCACGCGCTGCCGGCACACCGGGCCACGGGCCGCGTGCTCGCGCGCTTCGGTCCGGCCAACCAGATCACGCTGCTGCGGCTGGTGCTGGTGGTGCTGCTGGCCGCGCTGCTGACGATTCCCCTCGATACGCCGCTGCGCTGGATCGTGGTGACGATCGCCACCGTCGCGGCCGCGCTCGATGGCCTGGACGGTGCGCTCGCGCGGCGCACCGGCCTGGCCAGCGCGTTCGGCGCCCGTTTCGACATGGAGACCGATGCGCTGCTGATCATGGTGCTGTCGCTGCTGGTCTGGCACGCCGAGGTGGCCGGCGTCTGGGTGCTGCTGTCGGGTCTGCTCAGATACCTGTTCGTCGCGGCCGGCGCCGTGCGGCCGTGGCTGGCGCAGCCGCTGCCGGCCAGCCTGTGGCGCAAGACGGTCTGCGTGCTGCAGATCGTGCTGCTGATCGCATGCCTCGCGCCCGGACTGCCGGCCGGCCTGGCCGCCGCGCTGGCCGCCATCGGTCTCGCGCTGCTGCTGCATTCGTTCGGCACCGACGTCGTCTGGCTGCATCGCCATCGCTCGCCGGGGCCGTCGCGATGACCGATGCCGCCGTTCGCCGTTCGAGCGCCCGCCCCGCCGTCACCGGCGTGGCCGCGCTGCTGCTGATCAATGGCGCGCTGACCTTCGACAACGCCTGGCCGACGCCGGCGATCGTGCCGGACTGGAAGCTGTCGGCGGAGGCGGCCGGGCTGCTGGCGCTGCTGGCGATGTGGGCTGCGTGGCGCCGGCCGGCTGGCAAGCGGGCGACCGGCAACGGCGCGATCAGCCTGCTGGCCGGTCTGCTGACGGTGATGGTGGTGCTGCGCTACCTCGACGTGACGATGCCGGCGCTGTTCGGCCGGCCGGTCAACCTGTTCTGGGACGGCCGCCATCTGCCGCAGGTGATCGTCATGGCGGCGAGCGGTCAGCCGGGGTGGCGGCTGCTGCTGATCGGCTCGGCGGCGTTGCTGGCGGCCGGGGCGGGCGCCTGGCTGCTGCATCGGGGCGCGGCCTGGTCGCTGCGGCGGCTGTGCGGCTGGCTGCAGTCGGTCACGGTGCGGCGCACCGCGATCGCCGGCTCGGCGATCGTGCTCGGCGTGTTCGCCACCGGCCGTCTGAAAGAGTCCGATGCGATCAACCAGTGGTTCGCCGAGCCGGTGTCGGCGGCCTTCGGCGGGCAGCTCCTGTTCCTCGCGCAGGCGCTGTCGCCGCAGACCGACCATGTGCTGCCGGCCAGCCCCGCGTTCGACGGCGATCTGGCGGCGCTGCACGGCGCCGATGTGCTGGTGCTGTTCCTCGAGTCGTACGGCGCGGTGACCGTCGACGATCCAGTGCTCGAAAGGCGCCTCGCGCCAGCGCGCCACGAGCTGGCCCGCGCGATCGAGGGAACCGGCCGCCATGCGGCATCGGCCTACGTGCGGTCACCGACCTTCGCCGGCGGATCGTGGCTC